>NZ_CP177163.1:0-318214 GCF_046736075.1 Stenotrophomonas sp. LGBM10 | reverse complement strand
CGCGTCATCGGCGCTGTCCAGTTCGCGGTACGGCACACGGATGCGGCAGACCACGCCTTCGGGCCAGATCATGTCCAGCCGCACGTCCGCCGCGTCGCCATACAGTTCGCGCAGGCGCAGCCGCGTGTTGGACATGCCGATGCCGTGGCCGGCCGATGCGGTGGGTTCGGCAGACAGCGTGCTGTTGCGGTTGCGTACCTCGATGCACAGCGCATCGCCGTCGCGCCGCGTTTCGATGTCGATGGTGTCGCTGCCCACGCGCTGGCCGATGCCGTGGCGCAACGCGTTCTCCACCAGCGGCTGCAGGATCAGGCTGGGCACCGCGCAGTCCAGTGTGTCGGGGGCGATGTAGGTGCGGGTGGTCAGGCGGTCCTTGAAACGGATGCGCTGGATGCCGAGGTACAGCTCGATCAGGTCGAGCTCCTGGCGCAGGCGGATCTCCTGCCCGTCGTAGTCTTCCAGAAACGCACGCAGCAGATCGCTCAGGCGCAGCAGCATGTCCTCGGCCGACACGGTGTCTTCGTCGAGCAGGGTGATGATCGCGTGCAGCGTGTTGAACAGGAAGTGCGGCTGCAGCTGTGATTTCAATGCCAGCAGGCGCGACTGCGCCAGCTCGGTGGCCAGCTGGCTGGCTTCCAGTTCCCGCCGGGCCTTCTCGGCATGGAAATGCAGGGCCTGCTGGATGGCGAACAGCGTCCAGTAGGTCAGCAGCCCGATGGCGAAGTGCTGTTCCAGGAAGTACCCCAGCTGTTCGACAAGCCCGCTGGGCTCGAACAGGGTGGACACCAGCGCGCCGACGACCATCGCGGTGAACGTCATGCAGATGCTGGCGACCACCTGCGCGCCAAGCCCGTGGAAGCGCTGGGCGCCGCGGACCGGGAAGCGTTCGGCGAGGCGGAAGACGGTAGGCGCCAGGGCCGCCCAGGTGTACCACTGGATCAGCGACCAGCGGGTCAGGTCCCACAGCGGCCAGTCGGTGCCAGGCATGCCGCTGTTGACCGAGTTCTGCACGGCGAACACCACCGCCACCAGCGTCCACAGGGCGATGTAGCGTGACAGGCGGATCTGGGTAGTGCCGAGGCGGACGTTCATGCGGGGATTCCGGGCCACGCGTCTGTGGCGAGCGCCATCTTAGGCAGGCACCGCGCGTGCGGGAAGCGCCATGACGGCCCATTACGATTGGTCCGCGCGGGGCGACGATTGGTCCCGGATCGATTGGCGGCGGTGCTGTCACGGCGCCTGATGCAGGTGTCCTTCACTGCTCCGGAGACACCGCCATGTACCTGATCCGTCCCTTTCTGATGATCGCGCTGACGCTTGTGCCGCTCGCCGTTCCGATGCGGGCCGCCGCCGACGCGGCCCCCTATCTTGGTCTGCTCAACCGCGCCCATGACAGCATCACCGCGGTTGCGGCGGCGCCTGCCGGCACCGATGCGTTCGCGCCTGTGGCGATCGATCCGCTGCCGGGCGGCGGTGGCGGCACCACGGTCCAGCTGGGCGTGCCGGGCTGCCGGTTCGATCTGCGCCTGACGTTCCGCACGGGGCACCGCGCGGTCTACCAAGGTGTGGACGTGTGCCGGGGCGACACCCTGGTCATCGCCCCGCTGCCGCGCTGATCGCAGCGGTCAGCGCAGCAGGGCGATCACGCCCGCGGGAGGCGCAGCCGTCGGTTCGGCGGCCTCATTCGTGCGCCTGCGCAGGATCGCCGGATGCAGGGCTGTCGGCGGCCGTCCGGAACTGGATGACCTTGTCGAGGGTGAAGCCGGGCAGCATGCCGCGCAGTTCCTCGATCATCGCCTGGCGCGAGGCCTCCGCGCCGTCACTGGGCAGGCCTGCCTCAAGCGCGCGGCGGTAGGTGTCCAGACCGGCCGCCTGCAACGCGGGATCGCAGTGCGACGCGGCCGCCACTGCGATCTCGGTCGCGCTGGCGGTGCTGCGGTAGTGCTGCTGTGCGTAGGCGAAGTGGCACCCCAGCAACGCCGCCAGCGGCAGGTCCTGCGCCGGTGCGGTGTCCTGCGCGTGTACAAGGGCCGGTGCGGTGCCCACCAGTGCGAGCAGTGCGAGGCGGAGGTGGGGAGGCATGGCGTTTCCTGTCGAGGTGGGTCGTGGCGGGCGCGGTCAGGACGCACCCGGGCGATCGACCGGCGCCCAGTGTCCCATCCGCTCGGCCACCCATTCAATGAAGGCGGGCAGTTTGGCGCTCACGTGCCGGTTCGGCGGGAACGCGACATGCATGGGCATCGGCGCGATCCGCCAGTCTGCAAACAGCGGCACCAGTTCGCCGCTGGCCAGGTGGGGTGCGGCCATGTAGTGCGGCAGCCACAGCGCGCCCAGACCGGCCACCCCCGCGGCGAGGTAGGCGTTGCCGTCGTCGACCGACAGCAGATGGCGTCCGCGCACGGTGACCTGTTCCTCGCCACGGTGCATGGCGTACGGGCGCACGCTGCCGCTGCGCGAGCGCAGGTACGCGACGATGTGGTGCGGTGCGTCCTGCAGGTCCAGCGGATGGGCCGGTGTCCCGGCGCGCTGCAGATAGGCGGGCGCGGCGAAGATGCCGGCCTGCAGGTCGCCGATGCGACGGGCGACCAGCGAAGGTTCGGCGATGTCGCCACCGCGGATCACGCAGTCCACGTGCTCGTCGATCAGGTCCACATCGCGGTCGCTGACGCCGAGGTCGAGCTGGATGTCCGGGTAACGCGCGTGGAAGTCGGGCAGGGCAGGCACCAGCAGCAGGCGTGCGAACGGCGCGGGTACATCGATGCGCAGGCGGCCGCGGGGCAGGGCGGCGGCGCCGGACAGGCTGGTCTCGGCGTCGTCGAGGTCGGCCAGCAGGCGCAGCACACGCGCGTAATAGGCGGCACCGTCGGCGGTGACGTTGACCTGGCGGGTGGTGCGGTTGAGCAGCCGCACCCGCAACCGGGCCTCCAGCTGCTGGACCAGCTGGGTCACGGTGGTCCGGCTCATGTGCAGCGTCTGCGCGGCCTTGGTGAAGCTGCCGGTTTCCACCACGCGGGCGAAGGCGAGCATTGCGTCGAACCGGTCCATCTGCACTCCCGTCACGATTGTTTGGATTCCACGAACAGTGATGGTCAGTCCTGCCGGTTTATCAAGGCCCCACCGACGCCTACCGTGGCGCCATCCCCTTGGACGGCCCGCCGTGGCCTTGGAGCAGACGATGGCAACACGCGATGTGGTTTTCCCGCCGGGCCGGCAGGCCCTCTACGACCGCAACCGCTATTCGCCGGCCGTGCGTGCCGACGGGTTCCTGTTCGTTTCCGGGCAGGTCGGCAGCCGTGAGGACGGGTCGCCCGAACCGACGCTGGAGGCGCAGGTGCACCGCGCGTTCGCCAACCTCAACGCCATCCTGGCTGCGGCGGGCTGCAGTTTCGATGATGTGGTGGACGTCACCGTGTTCCTGGTCGATCCGGAGCGGATCTTCGAGCGCGTCTGGGCGATCGTGCCCACGTACTGGGGCCAGGCGCCGTACCCGGCCCTGACCGGCATCGGGGTGACGTGGCTGTACGGCTTCGATGTGGAGATCAAGGTGATCGCACGGTTGCCGACGGCCTGATGGTGCGCGCCCGGTCTACATCGGCAGCCGCCAGGACTGTTTGATCTTCTGCATCGGAATCTCGGTCTTGACGCTCTGCACGCCCTTGATGCGGTTGAGGTGGTCGACCTGGAACTGGCGGTAGGCGTCCAGGTCGGCCACCGCGATGCGCAGCAGGAAATCGCAGTCGCCCGCCATGAGGTAGCACTCGAGCACCTGCGGGAACTGCCGCACCGCGTCGACGAAGCGGTTGGTGGTGTCTTCGTCCTGACCGGTCAGCCAGACCCGTGCGAACACGGTGAACCCCATGCCGACCTTGGCCGCGTCGAGCAGGGCGACATAGCCGCTGATGATGCCGGCCTCTTCGAGCAGCCGCACCCGGCGCAGGCATGGGGAGGGTGAGAGGCCCACCCGCTTGGCCAGCTCCACGTTCTGGATGCGTCCGTCCTGCTGGAGTGCGGCGAGGATGCGGCGGTCGATGGCGTCGAGTACCAGTGGCATGAGAGGGGCCTCAATCGGCAGATACGTGGCAGCGGATGCCAGTATGAGGTGAAAATGGGGCACCAACGCAACCAAATGCCGATGGGGATGGCCGAAAATATCGCCATCCCCACCTTGTCGTTTCCGGCTCATGGACGCTTCCTCCCACTCCCCTCTACCCCTGTCCACCACCGCCCCGCCACGCCGCGAGCTGTGGCGGGGCATGGTTGATGCCCTGCCGGTGATGGCCGGTTTCGTTCCGTTCGCGCTGGTGCTGGGCGCGCAGGCGACCCAGAAGGGCATGCCCGCGCTGGCGGTCTCGCTGATGACCGGGCTGAACTTCGGCGGCGGCTCTGAGTTCGCCGCCGTGGCCCTGTGGACCTCGCCGCCCCACCTGCTGCTGATCGTGGCGATGACCCTGCTGGTCAACAGCCGCCACCTGCTGATGGGCGCGATCCTGGCGCCGTACCTGCAGCGCCTGCCGAAGCGCCGTGTGCTGCCCGCGCTGTTCTTCATGTGCGATGAAAGCTGGGCGATGGGCCTGGCCGACGCACGCCGTCGCGGTGTTTTCAGCCTGCGCTACTACATGGGCGTGTCGTTGGCGCTGTACCTGACCTGGATCGTGTCCACGGCGGTGGGCGCGCTGGTGGGGCCGTTGATCGGCGACATCGAGGCGTGGGGCCTGCACATGGCCTTCCCGGCCGTCTTTCTGGTGTTGCTGCGCGGGATGTGGAAGGGGCTGGGTGCGGCACGCCCGTGGCTGGTGAGCCTGGTGGTGGCCGCCGCGACACACCTGCTGGTGCCGGGTGCGTGGTACGTCGCGGCGGGCGCGGTGTCCGGACTGGTCGCCGCCTGGTTCTGGGCGAAGCAGTCATGATCGATGCGATGACCGTACTGACCATCGTGGGCATGGCGCTGGCGACCTACCTGACCCGCGTTCTGGGCTTTCTCGCGCTGCGCAACCGCACGCTCGGCGCACGCGCGGTGACAGTGATGGAGGCGGCGCCGGGCTGTGTGCTGATCTCGGTGATCGCGCCGCATTTCGTTGCCGAACGGCCTGCCGACCTGATCGCGCTGGCGGTGACGCTGCTGGCCGCCACGCGGTTGTCGATGCTGCCCACGGTGGTCATCGGCGTGGTGACGGCCGGTGTGCTGCGCCATCTGATCGGCTGACGCGCGGGTGCGCCGCGGCGGGCCTTCACGTGCCGCCGCACGCCCGGTGCCGATAGTAGGGCCTGTTCCTGCTGCCGGTTGCCGTTGCCCATGCCATTGATTCCCGAGCGCGTACGGCGCTGGCCCCGGCCGTGGCGCGTGGCGCTGTTGTCGCTGCTGGTGGTGTACGCCCTGTACCTGGTGGCCGGCAACGTGTTCCTCAACACGCCCTTGTTCGATGCGGTCACCAACCGCAAGCCGGAGAAGTTCGCGATGCAGACCGGTGCGGCGCTGACCCTGGTGCCGGGCCACGCCATCGTCTGGAACGTGCGCATGCGCGGCCAGGCCAACCGCACCGTGTACATCTTCCGTGCCGACCGCGCCAGCGCATGGATTGCCTTGCCGGCGCTGCTGCGGCGCGAAGTGCGTATCCTGCGGATCGACGCCAGTGGCGTGGAATCGGAGGTGGAACGTGTTGACGCGGCGATTCCGCCGCCGCCACGCAGCGACCGCGGCTGGACCCTGCGCTTCGACGCGATCCACAGTGACAGCATCCGCAGCGGACGCTTCGGCAAACTGCAGGTGACCGGCCAGGGCAGCGGCACGGTCGGGTTCCTCAAGCAGCTGCGCGGCGGCCCGTCGGAACTGTTCGATTCCACCGCGGCGTTCGAGCAGGCGGTGGTGACCTTCGATGGCATCAAGGTGCTGGACGACGCGCACCTTGAGGCGCGTTTCCGCTACCCGCGCCACTATCGCGACGAGGCCCCGGGCCTGCGCAAGTTCGACATCACCTGGGCGCAGCTCAGGATCGATGCGCGCAGCCAGGGGCTGAGCCTGGATACCGCCGGTGCGCATATCAAGGTGGGCAGCGTGCCGTCCAACGCCCGGCTCAACGCCGACGTGACGATGGACCGCGGTGTGCTGCAGCCCGGCAGCCGCGTGGTCTGGCGCGTGCCGGTGCACGCCGGCGTGCATGCCATCGATCGCGGCCTGCTGTCGCTGCAGCTGGATGTGGCGCAGGACATGCGCGTGCAGGCGCGGCTGCCACGCGACCCGGAGACGGGCAGTGAGCTGCACGCGGACCTGCGCGTGACCGGCCGCCGCATTCCGTTCCAGGCGCCGGCGGATCTGCTGCCGCGGCTGTCCGGGCAGGTCAGTGGTGCCTGGAAGTTCCAGTCCCTGAACTGGATCGCGGACCTGTTCGTGCGCAAGCCCTGGTTCCATCTGGATGGCGGCGGTCTGCTCCAGGGCGGCCTGAAGATTGCCGAGGGTCAGCTTGCGCCGGGCAGTACGCTGGATATCCCGCAGGTGGCTGCGGTGGCCGAGGTGGCCGGTGTCCGCCTGCAGGGCGACGCCAACGCGCACGGCAGCATCGTGGCCGGCACGCCCGCGCAGGCGCAGCTGGACGTGACGATTCCCCGCTTCCGCGCGGCACCGACGGCCGCACCGAAGGCACTGCTGTTCGACGGTCGCGACATGGCCCTGACCCTGCGCGGCGATGCGCGGCTGCAGCAGCTGCGTGACGGCATGCGTGCGCACCTGCGCTTCAACGATGCACGGGTGCCGGACCTGACCGCCTACAACCGCTACCTGGGGGGCGACAACGTGCGCCTGCTCGGTGGCACCGGCCTGCTCAGCGGCGATGTCGAACTGGATTCGGCCGGCCGGGTGGGTACCGGTCGCGCCGACCTGCGCGGTCGAGGTGCGCAGCTGCAGGTGGCCGGCATGGCGATGCGCGGGGACGCGCAGTTGAAGGCACGGGTACAGCGGGCCGACTTCGACGCCAGGCAGTTCGACGTGGGCGGTACCACGGTGGAGCTGCGCAACATCCGCGTCGGTGACGCCACCGCGCCGGCCAACTGGTGGGGCACCGTGGCGCTGCGCCAGGGCCACATCGATGCGGCGGCACCGTTCGAGGTTGCTGCGCAGGCCGATCTGCGCCTGCGCGATGCCGGTCCGTTGCTGGGCGTGTTCGCCGAACGCAGTGCCTACCCGCGCTGGGTGCTGGGCCTGCTGGATGCGGGCGAGGTCCAGGCCAGCGGCCAACTGCGCTGGCGCAGTGGCGAGTTGTGGGTGGATGACCTGCAGGCCGAGAACGAGCGCCTGTCGCTGCGCGCGCGGCTCGACCTTGCCAGGGCGCAGCGGCGCGGCAACCTCTACATACGCTGGGGCGTGCTGGGGGCGGGGATCGCGCTGGATGGCCAGCAGCGCACGTGGCACCTGGCCGGCGCGCGTGAGTGGTACGACCAGCAGCCGCGCGTGTTGCCGCCGACCGGGCCGGCGCCCTGACGGGCGATCGTTGCGTTGCCGGGGGTCAGGCGCTGCGGCTGGGCAGGGGCACGCGCGGCGGCGACGTCAGGTGATCGGCGTGTGTCGCGCAGGTTTCCCGCCCGGGCACCTGCCGGGGCGGCGCGGCCGCCACGTCGTCGCCGTCCCCGGCGTCTGCGGCCAGCTGACGGGCCAGGTCGGCATTGGTGATGTGGCCCTGCAGGAACAGCAGCGCGGCATACATGTTCATATCCGGTCCTCCACTTGAGTGGAGTTGACGATAGGTGCAGGATGCAGGGCGAAAAAGCGATATTTCCGCAACTTTGCCTTGAGCTGGATTCAAGTCGATATGTCACGCATCCCCCTCCAGGCACTGCAGAACTTCGTCACTGCGGCGCGCCTGGGCAACCTCACCCGGGCGGCGGAAACGCTGAACCTCACCGTCAGCGCGCTCAGTCACCAGATGCGCCAGCTCGAACAGCGGCTTGGCTACCCGCTGCTGGTGCGCCAACCCCGTGGCGTGGCGGTCACCGCCGAGGGCCAGCGGCTGCTCGAACAGATCGGCCCGCACCTGGATGCGATCGGCCAGGCGGTACAGCCGTTTGCCGCGCGGCATGACCGCGTGCTGACGGTCAGCGCGCTGCCGTCGATGACGTCCAACTGGCTGGTGCCGCGGCTGGGCTCGTTCGTGGCCGCGCACCCGCAGATCGAACTGAGCCTGGAGTCCAGCGAGCGCCTCATCGACTTCGAGCGCCAACTGCAGATCGACGCCGCCCTGCGGGTCGGTGCGGGGCAGTGGCAGGGCCTGGTGGCCGAGGCGCTGTTCGACGAATGGCTGGTGCCGATGGCCAGCCCGTCGCTGGTCGACCGCATGGGAGGGGTGGCGGGCAGGCCGTTGTCGCAGTGGCCGCTGCTCGGCGACCCGGATGGGGAATGGCAGCGCTGGTTCGCCTTGGCCGGCGACACACCGCCCGCCCGTTACGTGGCCATGCTCAACGACTCCGAGGCGCACCACCGCGCTGCGCTGGATGGATTCGGGGTGGCGCTGGGGCGGGTGACGCGGGCGCGGCTGCTGCTCGATTCCGGGCAGCTGATCGCGCTGTCGCCGCACCGGCTGAGGACACGCTGGTCGCACTGGCTGGTGTACCCGCCGCGCTCTGCATCGCACCAGGGATTTCTGGCGTTCCGTGCCTGGCTGCACGCGCAGGCGCTGGAGCACGGCAGGCACATGCAGGCGATGGCGACCGCCTGAGCCCCCGCGCGGGCGGCGGGGGCAGGGTTCAGGGGGCAGCGACGTCGCGGTACACCGCCGCGCTGCTCAGCACCTTCAGACCGTCCGGTCCACTGTGCAGCACGCGCTGTTCGCCGACGGCCTGCTGCCACTGCAGATGGAAGCCATCGCGGGCAGGCAGGCGGCCGGCCAACGCGGCAAGGTGGTCGCGGGCGCCTGGCCCGTCGCTGTCGAACTGGCCCCAACGCACACCGTGGCAGTGGACAATCAGCCGATAGCCACTCATGCCGCCGCCTCCAGCCAGGTGGCGAACAGGTCACGCGCGGCGGCGGCGAGCGGTGCGCCGTAGCGCGCTGCCTGTTCGCGCAGCACACGCGGATCGATACCGGCGGCGTGCAGTTCGTGGGCGTGTCCGATCAGCCAGGTCTCGATGCGGCGTGCGTCGATCTCGGGGTGGCACTGCAGGCCAAGTACATGGGTGCCGAGCGCGAACGCCTGCTGCGCGCAGGCTGCTGTTGCGGCCAGGCGCTGTGCGCCGGGCGGCAGGGTAAAGGCCTCGCCGTGCCAGTGCAGCACCGGAATGCCGGCGACGGCACGCAGTGGTGAGGCCATGCCGGCGTCGGTGAGCGAAAGCGGGGAGAAGCCGATTTCCTTGGCACCCATCGGTGCGACCTGGGCACCCAGCGCGCGGGCAATCAGCTGGGCGCCCAGACAGATGCCGAGGGTGGGGCGCTGCTGCTGCAGGCGGCGTTGCAGCTGTGCCAGCTGGAGGCGCAGGAACGGGTGGGTGTCGGTGTCGTTGGCGCTGATGGGCCCGCCGAGCACGATCAACAGGTCGGCCGTTTCCGCGGCATCCAGCGGATCCACGCCGGCCTGCAGCGTCTGCAGTTCCCAGCCGCGTTCGGCCAGCACCGGGCCCAGCGTTCCGCAGTCTTCGAAGGCGACGTGCTGGATGGCAACGGCGCGGCGGTGCGGGGCGGCGCTCATGGCGCAGGCTCCGTCGCAGGCGTGGGCCAGTAGAAACTGTCCGGCGTGCGGCGGGCACCGAAGATGGCCTGGCCGACACGCACGACCGTGGCGCCTTCCTCGATGGCGATCTCGACATCGCCGGACATGCCCATCGACAACGCGTCCAGGTTCACCCCCGCCGGCAGCTGCGGCGACAGCCGCTCGCGCAGCTCGCGCAGGCGCACGAAGCAGGGACGCACCTGCGCCGGGTCGGGGGAGAACACCGCCAGCGTCATCAGCCCGCGCACGCGCAGCTGCGGAAACGCGGGCAGCTGCTGCACGAAATCGGCGACGGCAATCGGGTCCAGCCCGTACTTGCTGGCCTCGCCGGAGGTATTGACCTGCACGAACACGTCCAGCGTGCGCTGTTCCACGGCCAGCCGCTGGTCCAGTGCCTCGGCCACACGCAGGCTGTCCAGCGCCTGGAACTCGCTGGCGAAGCGCGCCACGTCGCGCGCCTTGTTGGTCTGCAGGTGGCCGATCACCGACCAGCGCAGACCGGCCAGGTCGGCCATTGCGGCCGCCTTGCGCTGCGCTTCCTGCACCTTGTTCTCGCCCAGTTCGTGGCAGCCGGCCTGCCAGGCCAGGCGCAGCCGTGCCTCATCGACGGTTTTGCTGACCGGCAGCAGACGGACATCGGCGGGATCGCGACCGGCGCGCGCGCAGGCGCGGGCAATGCGCTGTCGGACCACGTCGAGGTTGTGCGCGATCTCGTCGACGGTGGTGGCCTGCGGCCAGTCGGGTGGGGCGAGGGGCATGGGGGGACTCCAGTGTGCAACACTGTCACGGGACGAACCGTATATTGGCATAGGACAAAATGAAAATCACCGGCCAGACCGCCGCTGCGGTCTTCGAGAGCATCCGCCAGCAGATCCTCAGCGGGGTGTTGGCGTCGGGCCACAGCCTGCCGCCGGTGCGCGAGCTGGCGGCGCAGCTGGCCATCAACCGCAATACGGTGGCGGCCGCCTACAAGCGGCTGGATGCTGCCGGGCTGGCCGTGACCCAGGGCCGCCGCGGTACGGTGGTGGCCGCCCGTCCGGTAGCGGTGGCACAGGAAGGCAGCGCTGCCGTGACCACGCTGTTCGACCTGTCCAGCGGCAATCCCGATCCGCACTGGCTGCCGGATCTGCGCGCGCTGCTGCCCCCACGCGCCCCGCGGCTGTACGGTACGCCGACCCTCGATCCGACGTTGGCACGATTGGCACGCGCACACCTGGACCCGGATTGCCCGGCCGGTTATGCGCTGGAGCTCACCCACGGTGCGGTGGACGCGATCGAGCGGTTGCTGGCCGGCTGGTTGCTGCCCGGCGACCGCGTGGCGGTGGAGAATCCGTGCTTCCTCGGCAGCCTCAATACGTTGCGGGCGGCGGGGCACGCCACGGTTGCGGTGTCGATCGATGAGGAAGGCATGCAGCCGGCGTCGCTGGCCGACGCGCTGGAGGCGGGCGCGCGCGCGGTGCTGCTGACCCCGCGCGCCCACAATCCCACCGGCGCCTGCCTCAGCCGGCGGCGCGCCCGCGCGCTGCGCCAGGTGCTGGAGCGGTATCCGCAGGTGCTGGTGCTGATCGACGATCATTTCGCCGGATTGTCGCAGCAGGCGTATCACTCGGTGCTCCCGCCGGGTACGCAGCGGTGGGCGCTGGTGCGCTCGCTGTCCAAGTCACTGGGGCCGGACCTGCGCCTGGCCCTGCTGGGGTGCGATGCCGACACCGCGGCCCGGCTGCGTCTTCGGCTGGCGCCGGGAACCGGCTGGGTGAGTCATCTGCTGCAGGATGCCGCAGCGGCGGCGTTGGGGTCTGCCCGGGCAATGGCACGCGTGGCCAAGGCCGGGCGCGACTACGCCCAGCGATGCGAGACACTGCAGCTGGCCTTGCGCGAGCAGGGCATCGGTACGCCGGCGATGATGGACGGCCTGAATCTGTGGCTGCCGTTGTCGCAGGACAGCCAGCCACTGGTGCTGGCGATGGCCCAGCGTGGGTGGCAGTTGCGCGCCGGCGAAGTGTTTGCCGTGCAGCCGGGCGTGCACGGCGTGCGCATCACCACCGCCAGCCTGACCGCCGCCGATGCGCGTCGGCTGGCGGCCGACCTGCAGCAGGCGCTGCTGGCTCAGGGCGCGCTGGGTGCGTTCGGACGCACGTAGTGCGATTGGCCGTTGTCGCCCACGAAGATCAGTTCCGGTCTGCCCTGCCAGGAGGTCAGCATCGCGCCGGTGCTGTTCTGGTGTTTGATGACCAGGGTGGCGCCGCGGTCGGGGTTGGCGGTGACCTTGAACACTTCGGTGGTGCCGGTGGCATCGTCGAGGGTCAGGATGGCTTCGTCGCCGACATCGGCCGTGCCGTAGCCGCCGCGCTCGGAACCGTCCGCGCCGATCAGGATCATGCCGGACAGCGGCGAGGCGCGTGGGCCTTGCGAGACGCCTTTGCTGTGCGGATCGGGGACCGGCGCGCCAAGGATCACACGGGCCTGGCCGTTGCCATCTTCGATGACCAGCCCGCGCGCGGTGATCACGCGATCGCGCGCCTGGCTCTGGTGCAGCTCGAACGCGGTCCAGCTGGACACGACCAGCGCCAGGCAGGCAACCACCAGCGTGGTAAGAGTGAGCGCGCGCGACATGGCTTCTCCGAATCCTTGGAAAGCGCCGACGATACCGAAAGCGTCGCGGTACGACCAGTCGGAAAATGCCGCATCGAAGCGATGTGCGTCACGGTATGGGCGAACGTATCGTGATGTATCGCGGCATGTCGTGCCGATGCGTCAGTGGAAGTCGCGACTGTGCGTGCGTACGCCGTCGATCAGACCGCCGATGTCGTGCATCTGCCGCACGATCAGATGCTGCACGCCGTCCACGCGTTCGAGCCGGCCATCGATCTGCATCAGCCGCGCCTCCACCAGCACCCGGTGCTGGCGGTCGGCGATACGTCGCCAGACCACGGCATTGACCATCCCGTATTCGTCTTCGAGGGTCAGGAAGGTGACCCCGCTGGCCGTTTGTGGGCGTTGCCGCATGCGCACCAGCCCGGCGAAGCGCACGTTGCGCCCGTGCGGCAGCGCGGCGAGCTCATCCGAGCGCAGGCAGCGCTGCTGTTGCAGCTGCGGGCGGACGAAGGACACCATGTGCCGGCCCAGCGTGGTGCCGGTGCTGTTGTAGTCGGCCTGCATGTCATCGAACGCGGTGGGGGCGGGCAGCGCCACCTCGGCTTCGTCGGTGGCGCGTGCCTGCGCGAACAGTGGCAGCGGTTTCTCAACGCCGGATACATCCCAGCGCGCGCGATGGCGATGGCCGCTGAGTGCCTTGAGCGCACCGGCATCGGCCAGCAGGCCCTGGTGGCGGCGGTCGAGGCCGGCACGCTGGCTGAGATCGGCCACGCTCTCGAACGGTCCGCGTTGGCGCGCCTGCACCAGGGCGGTGGCGACCGTTTCGCTGAAGCCATCGATCATGCGCAGGCCCAGGCGGATGCCGAATCCGGCACCGGCCACGGTGGGCGGCACCAGCGTGCAGTCCCACGCGCTGTGGCAGGCATCCACGGGCAACACCGGCACGCCGTGGCGGCGTGCGTCCTGCAGGATCTGGTCGGGCGTATAGAACCCCAGCGGCTGGCTGTTGACCAGGCTGGCGGCGAACGCGGCCGGGTGGTGGCACTTGAGCCAGCAGCTGACATAGGTGATCAACGCGAAACTGGCCGCATGGCTCTCCGGGAAGCCGTAGCTGCCGAAGCCCTTGATCTGCTCGAACAGCCGTTCGCCGTATTCGCGGCTGTAGCCTTTGCCGGCCATGCCGGCAAGCAGCTTGTCCCGATGCGGTTCCAGCCCGCCGTGGCGCTTCCACGCGGCCATCGAGCGGCGCAGCGCATCGGCCTCGCCGGCACTGAAACCGGCCGCGGCCACGGCCAGCTGCATCACCTGCTCCTGGAACAGCGGCACGCCCAAGGTGCGTTTGAACACTTTGTGCAGCTCCGGCGGGTAGTCGATCTCTTCGACACCGCTCTCCTTGAGCTGCTTCCGCCGGTTCAGATACGGATGCACCATGTCGCCCTGGATCGGACCGGGGCGCACGATCGCCACTTCGATCACCAGATCATAGAAACAGCGCGGCTGCATCCGCGGCAGCATCGCCATCTGCGCGCGCGACTCGATCTGGAACACGCCCAGGGTGTCGGCGCGGCAGATCATGTCGTAGGTGGGGCCATCGTCGGGCGGGATGGTGGCCATGCTCATGGGCGGTTCGCCATGCGCCTGCAGCATTGCCAGGCATTTGCGCACGGCGGTGAGCATGCCCAGCGCCAGGCAGTCCACCTTCATCAGCCCGGTGGCATCCAGGTCGTCCTTGTCCCACTGGATCACGGTGCGCTCGGGCATGGCCGCGTTCTCCACCGGCACCAGGGTGGACAGTGGATGTTCGGAGATCACAAAGCCGCCCGGATGCTGGGACAGATGGCGGGGGAAATCGACCAGTTCGGCGGTCAGTGCCACCACCCGTCGCATCAGCGGCGTGTCCGGGTCGAAACCGCGTTCGCGCAGCGCGTCGGGCAGCGGTTCGTGGCTGCTCCAGCGATCCAGGCAGGCGGCCAGTTCGTTGACCTGGTCCGGTGGCAGGCCCAGCGCGCGGGCCACATCGCGCACCGCGCTGCGCCCGCGATAGCTGATCGCCACCGCGGTCAGCGCGGCGCGTTCGCGGCCGTAACGGTTGAACACGTACTGCAGCACTTCCTCGCGGCGCTCGTGCTCGAAATCGATGTCGATGTCCGGCGGCTCGTCGCGCTCTTCGGAGATGAAGCGCTCGAACAGCAGTTGCATGTGGCTGGGATCGATCTCGGTGACACCCAGCACGTAGCACACCGAGGAATTGGCGGCCGAGCCGCGGCCCTGGCACAGGATCTCCTGGCTGCGCGCGAAGCGCACGATGTCGTGCACGGTGAGGAAGTAGGACGCGTACTGCTTGGTCGCGATCAGGGCCAGTTCGTGTTCGATCTGGGCCCGCTGGGCCGGTGTGGTGCGTTCGCCCCAGCGCCATTGCATGCCGTCTTCGACCAGCACGCGCAGCCAGCTGCCCGGGTCGTGCCCGGCGGGCACCAGTTCGCGCGGGTAGGTGTAGCGCAGCTGCGACAGGTCGAAGTGGCAGCGGGCGGCGATGCGCAGGGTTTCTTCCAGCAGCGCGGTGGGATACAGCAGGGCCAGTGCCTGGCGGCTGCGCAGATGGCGTTCGCCATTGGGGAACAGGCGCCAGCCGGCGTCGGCCAGCGTGCAGTGGTGGCGGATGGCGGTCAGGGTGTCCTGCAGGGCACGGCGGCGGCGCACATGCATGTGCGCATCGCCGCTGGCCACCAGCGGAATCCGGTGGGCGTGGCCGAACTGCTGCAGCGCGCGCAGGCGCGCTTCATCGTCGGCCTCGCGGTGCAGCTCCACCGCCAGCCACAGCCGCTGCGGGAAGCAGGCCTGCAGCCAGTCGGCATCGGCCGGATCGGGGCTGCGGTCGACCCACAGGCACAACAGGTTGGCCGACAGCGCCTGGATGTCGTCGCGCAGGCAGCGGTAGGTGCCCTTGACCGCGCGCCGGCGGCAGGTGGTGATCAACTGGCACAGGGCGGCATAGCTGGCCAGGTCGGTGCACAGCAGCACCAGCCGCGGGCCATCCTCCAGCTGGAATTCGGCGCCGGTGATCAGCGCCACGCCGTGGCTGCGCGCCGCCTGCCAGGCGCGCACGATGCCGGCCAGCGAACACTCGTCGGTAATCGCCAGGGCCTGGTAGCCCTGGTCCCTGGCCCGCGCGAACAGTTCCTCGGCGGTGGAGGCACCGCGCTGGAAACTGAAGGCCGACAGGCAATGCAGCTCGGCATAGTCGGGCAGGGGCAGGTTCATGCGAACCAGCCGTGCAGCATGAACGGACCGGCGCTGGCGTCGGGCGCGGTGTAGGCCCAGCCGCGTTGGCCCTGCGCGGTTTCCACCACGTAATAATCGCGGCGCACGTCGCCCGCGTCCCACCAGCCCGATTCGATCCGCTCCGGCCCGGAGAGGACGCGCAGGTGGGGATCATGCAGCGGCTGCGGGTGCGGCAGCAGCCAGCCGGGGCGCAGCGGCAACGCCGCCGGGGGCAGCGCCTTGGCGATGGTCTGGGCATCGCCGCTGGCCCGTTCCGGACGATGGTCGGCGCACAGCACCAGGCCCTGCACGGCGTCGTCGCCCAGCCGCGCGCGCAGGCGTTCGCGCACCTGCTCCCACGGCATGGCCTGCTGCGGGCGCGGGTCGAACAGGTCGCGCGCGGCCGGCACGAACGGTGGCAGGCGCTCGGCCTGCAGGCGCAGGCCACGGCTGCCGGCAGGCAGCGCCAGGTGATCCACGCGGTTGCGTGCCAGCTCGAACAGCATCGCCGCATCGCGTTCGGGCGCCAGCAGACCGATCGACAGGCGGGTGTCGGGCTGGCCGTCGTGCTCGAACCACAGGTCGAACTGCTGCACGCCGCCATCGCGGGAGCACAGGAAGGCGGCGAGGTCGGCGGTCAGGCGGCGCAGCGGGAACAGCAGGGCCTGGGTGGAGTCGATCTCATACTCGAACTCGATGCGCGCATCGAACCGGTCCGGTGGCTGGAAGTACCGCAGCAGCGGCGACTGCAGACCGCGCAGCGCATCCAGGTGGGCCAGTACCTGCGGCGCGAAACGCCGCGCCAGACTGTCGCGCGGCACCGCGAAGGCGGCCCCGAGCGTGCGCAGGCCCGAGCGGGCCAATACCGTGACGGCATCGGCGGGCAGGCCGCTGCGCTCGATCGGCACCGGTTCAAGGGCGGCCAGCAGTTGGCTGTCGTCCACGCCCAGCCGCGGGTGGAGGTGGGTGAGCACGCAGGCGGCGTAGGGATTGGGCGCGGCCACCAGGCGATGGCGGAATCCGAGGTCCTGCAGGCCCTCGCGCAGGCGCTGCTCGATGGCCGGCCAATCGCCGAACAACGCGCGGCTGGCGCCGATCTCCAGCGCCAGCGCATGCGGAAAATCCAGACTGACCTGTGAGCTGATGCCGTACAGCCAGCTGGCCAGCAGTTGCCGGGTGGCCTGTTCGGCGCGCGGATCGTACTCGACGCAGACCAGTTCGCCGGTCAGCACCTGGGCGGCCGACAGCAGCATGCCGCGACGCAGCCCGAGCTGCCGCGCGCGCGGGCTGACCGCATGCAGCATGCGCCGCTGCGCCGGCCCGCTGACCAGCACCAGTGCGAGCGAAGGATCGGGTTGCTGGCGCAACGCGGTATCCAGCGCCAACTGCGGCAGCAACAGGCAGGCCCAGTGCATGGCGGCGGCTCAATGCGCCAGCGACAGCGGCAGCGGGTGGGCCGGCGCCCGACCGCCCCGGCACTTGAGAACCTGTACCTGGCCATCGTCCACCTGCAGGCGCAGGGCGGCGGGGGACGGGTTGCGGGCCTGGCGCGCATCGCGGAAGGCGAAGCCCAGGCACTGGCCGGTTTCGGCGGCTACCTGCAGCCGGCGCAGGGCGCGGTCATCGCCCTGCGGCCAGCACAGCACCGCCGCGCAGGCGGCCGAACGCAGGCATTGTTCGGCCGCCCACAGCGCCTCGCGCGGGGTAGCCCGGACGATATGCACCTGGCCCAGCGCCAGCCCGGCCCCGGCCCAGGCCGGGGCATGCGGTTGCCACGGCGGGGCGACCAGCACCACCGCCTGCTGCTGGCTCAGCCGCGCCAAGGTGGGCCAGACCAGCCCCAGCTCGCCCTGGCCGGGGCTGGACAGCAGGATTTCAGACAGGGCCGACGCCGGCCAGCCGCCGCCGGGCAGGCGCGCGTCCAGCGCCGGATGGCCGGTGGGGTGGGGCGCCTCGGCCGGCGCCGTGCGCGGCTGCCCACGCCAGACCTGGCGGCTGGCGAGCAGGTCCTCCAGGGCCCGGACCGCGCCCATCAGTGGGCCTCCCGGGAGGGCTGGAGCAGACGGTGGCGGGCACGGAACAGGGGCATGGCGGTGAGTATCGGAAAGGGCGGTATCACGGGCTGATACCGACAATCCTACCGCCAATGAGTAAAATTGCTAATGAATTTCCCCGGCCCGTGCCGTCCGCGCCCACACCACCAGCGCCAACGCCGATACCGCAGCACCGGCACTGCAGACCGCGCTCCAGCCGTATGCGGCATACAGGGCGCTGCCGGCCAGCGCGCCAATGCCGCTGCCGGCCGCATAGAACAGCATGTAGGCGGCGATTGCCTGGGCCTGGGCCTGCGGGGCCGCCGCCAGGATCAGGCTCTGGTTGGTCACATGCAGCGCCTGCACCGCCAGGTCCAGCAGCAGCACGCCCAGCACCAGCCAGCCCAGGTGCACGGGCAGCGCGGCCAGCGGCGCCCAGCTGACCAGCAACAGCAGCAAGGCGGCGCACGACACCCGCCCGGCATGGCCCTGGTCGCTCCAGTGGCCACTGCGTGCCGCTGCCAGCGCGCCGACCAGGCCGACCAGTGCGAAGGCGCCGATGGCGGTGTGGCCGAGCGCATGCGGCGGTGCGCTCAGGGGCAGCGCCAAGGTGCTCCAGAACAGCCCGAACGCGGTGAACAGCAGCAGCCCCAGCATGCCGCGCCGGCGCAGTACCGGCTGCGTGCGCAGCAAGGCGGGCAGTGACACCCGCGGCACCGCAGTGGGCACGGCCAGCCGCGGCAGGCGCAGCCACACCAGCACGCCGGCGATCACCATCACCCCGGCCGACAGGACATACACCGCGCGCCAGCCGCCGATGTCGGCGACCGCACCGGCCACCACCCGCGCCAGCAGCAGGCCGATCACCACGCCGGCCTGCGCCGCACCCACCACCCGGCCGCGTTCGTGCGGTGGGGCCGCCGCGGCGGCATAGGCGATCAGGCCTTGGGTCATCGCCGTACCGAGCAGCCCCACCGCGAGCATCCCCAGCAGCAGCGCCATCGCGTTGCCGGCCACCGCCACGCCGAGCAGGGCCACCACCAGCGCGACGTTCTGCGCGGCCATCAGCCGGTGGCGGCTGAGGCGGTCGCCCAGCGGCACCAGCCACAGCAGCGCGGCGACCGAACCGAGCTGGGTGGCGGCGATCACCGCGCCGATCCGGGCGGTGCCGATGCCCAGATCGGCGGCCAGCGCATCCAGCAGTGGCTGGGCGTAATAGACATTGGCGACGCTGAGGCCGGCGGCGGCGGCGAACAACAGCAGCAATGACGAGGGAGTACGGGGGGAGGGAACGGAGCGGGACATCTTGTGGTCTCAAATCAGAACCAGTTGATTCTGCCCGTTGTGGTTCTAAAATAAAACCATCTGACTGGAGCGCCCCCATGCACGATCCCAATCTGACCTGCCCGGTGGCCCGGGCGCTGGATGTGGTGGGCGACCGCTGGTCGCTGCTGATCGTGCGCGACGCCTTCGACGGCGTGCAGCGCTTCAGCGATTTCCAGCGCAGCCTGGGGATGTCGCGCAGCATGCTGAGCCAGCGCCTGCAGGCCCTCACCGATGCCGGCATCCTGGTCCAGCAGCCGTCGGCCGAGGGGGGCCGCTACCTCCACTACGCGCTCACCGCGCAGGGCCAGGCCCTGTTTCCGCTGGTGGTGGCACTGCGCCAATGGGGCGAAGAATTCCTGTTCGCCGACGGCGAAGCCCGCTCCGTCCTGCACACCCGTGAAGGCGGCGAACCGTTGGCGCCGCTGCTTCCGCGTGACCTGCAGGGACGGGTGGTCGGCAGTGCGCAGACCGAGGTGATCAGGCCCGCGGCCTGACGCGATCGTCCCCGGATGTGAACGCGGTGTTGACAGCGATGAACGCGCTCGCCCACTCTTCGCATGGGAGCGTCGGTTCGCCGCCGTTCCCGGCAGTGCGGCTGTCACGTCGGGCGGAGGGGCCCGGGCGTAGCCGTCACTGACCTGGATCACCCTGGTCCGGGCCCTTGCGGCTCGCGGCCCGCCGGTATGGCGCTGCACCCTTCTGCGGCAAGACTCCCTGGATTTATTGCGCAAGCAAAGGTGTTTCGCCCGCTCATGAAAACGATTTCAAAGCCCCTGGCCCTGACGGCCGCCATCGCACTCTCGCTGTCCGTCCCGGCCCTGGCCGCGTCGCCCAAGGCCGTCGCCACGCGCGATGCCTTCACCGTGCTGAGCCTGGAACAGACGCCCGAGCGCATCGATGCCACGGTGCTCGCCGACCAGCTGCAGGCTCTGCAGGTGGACGCGCTGACCATCGGCAACGTGGTGCGCCCCGCCGATGCCGCACCGGCCGCCGACCCGCTGCAGGTACTGGCTGACCGGTTGGGTTACTCGTACCGCTTCGTGACGTCCACGGCCGACGCTGCCGAACGTCGTGGCAGCATCGTGATCTCGCGCCTGCCGGTGGAAGCCGAACTGGACAGCGCGTCCGGTGGCCTCAACTATCTGCGCCTGAACGATGGCGCGCACGTGGTCGCGCTCTACACCCGCAGCGGGGCGGCAGCGAACGACGCAGCCCCGGTCAAGGGTCTGGTGGATGCCACGCGCCTGGGCGCGCCGGCCGTGCTGCTGGGCGCTGTCGATGCGGAAGGCGCCACGGCCGCCGGCTTCGACTCGGCCGCCACCGGCTCCTACTTCAGCCAGGGCTTCGAATCGGCCACCAGCACGTCGGTGAAGCTGCGTACCGATACCGGCAAGCAGGGCGTTGCCGGCACGCTGCTGACCCTGGGCTATGCCGCTCCGGTCGGCGGCGCGCAGCCGTGGATGGACACTGGCCTGAGCGCCGACGCGCGCGCGGCGCTGCTGGTTGCGCAGATGACCGTCGACGAGAAGTTCCAGATGCTGCACAGCTACTTCGGGCTGGGCAAGGATGGTGGCCCGCTGCCGGAAGGCGCGGTCGGCTCGGCCGGCTTCGTGCCGGGCGTTCCGCGCCTGGGCATCCCGGCGCAGCAGTCGGCCGATGCCGGCGTCGGCGTGACCAACCCCGGCGGCCTGCGCAAGGGCGACCATGCCACCGCCATGCCGTCCGGTCCGTCCACCGCCTCGAGCTGGAACCCGCAGATCGCCTTCGCCGGTGGTGCCACGATGGGCCGCGAGGCCTGGCAGCAGCGCTTCAACATCCTGCTGGCCGGCAGCGTCAACCTGCAGCGCGATCCGCGCAATGGCCGCAACTTCGAGTACGCCGGCGAAGATCCGCTGCTGGCCGGCCGCCTGGTGGGCGAGTCGATCCGTGGCGTGCAGAGCCAGCATGTCATCTCCACGATGAAGCACTTCGCGCTCAACGACATGGAAACCTCGCGCAATTTCCACAGCGCCGAGATCGGCGAGCAGGCGATGCGCGAGTCGGACCTGCTGGCCTTCGAAATCGCACTGGACGCGGGCAAGCCCGGTTCGGTGATGTGCTCGTACAACCGCATCAACGGCACTTACGGCTGCGAACACGACTACCTGATGAACCAGGTGCTCAAGCAGGAATGGAAGTTCCCCGGTTTCGTGATGTCCGACTGGGGCGGCGTGCACAGCGGTTCCAAGGCGGCGCTGGCCGGCCTGGACCAGCAGTCGGCCGGCGAAGTGTTCGACAAGGCCGTGTATTTCGATGAACCGCTGCGCCTGGCCGTGGCCGGTGGCGTCGTGCCGCAGGCGCGCCTGGACGACATGGTCGCCCGCATCCTGCGCACCATGTTCGCGCACGGCAATTTCGACCTGCCGCCGCAGCACCAGCCGATCGACGACGAGGCCGGCTTCCTGGCCGCGCAGCGCACCGTGGAAGAGGGCAGCGTGCTGCTGCGCAACGCCGGCGACCTGCTGCCGCTGGGCAAAGACGTGCAGCGCATCGTGATCATCGGTGGCCATGCCGACAAGGGCGTGATCGGGGGCGGCGGTTCGTCGATGGTCGGCTGGACCGCGCGTGGCACCAACGCGGTGCCGGGCGTGCTGCCGACCACCTGGCCGGGCCCGGTGATCTTCCACCCGTCCTCGCCGCTGGAGGCGCTGCGTGCAGAGCGTCCGGATGCGCAGATCAGCTATGTCGACGGGCGTGACGTGGCTGCTGCCGCGCGCGCTGCCGCCGCTGCCGACGTCGCCATCGTGTTCGCCACGCAGTGGTCGGCCGAGTCGGTCGATCTGCCGCACATGCAGCTGCCGGACAACCAGGACGCGCTGATTGCCGGCGTGGCCAAGGCCAACCCGAAGACCGTGGTAGTGCTGGAAACCAATGGCCCGGTCGAGCTGCCGTGGCTGCAGCAGGTGCCGTCGGTTCTGCAGGCCTGGTACCCGGGCATCCGTGGCGGTGAAGGCATCGCCGCACTGCTGACCGGCAAGGTCAATCCGTCCGGCCGCCTGCCGGTGACCTGGCCGGTGGATGCCAGCCAGTTGCCGCGTCCGCACGTGAACGGCCTCGGCTTCACGCCCAAGCAGAAGCCCGACGACACCATCGACTACGACATCGAAGGTGCCAACGTCGGCTACAAGTGGTTCGCCGCCAAGGGCCTGGTGCCGCAGTTCGCGTTCGGCCACGGCCTGTCCTACACGCAGTTCGGCTACGACAACCTGGCCGTGACCGTGGAAGGCCAGCGTCTGGTGGCTACCGTGGATGTCCGCAACACCGGCAAGGTGGCCGGCGCGGACGTGGCGCAGCTGTATCTCACCCTGCCCGAAGGCAGCGTCACGCCGATCCGCCTGATCGGCTTCCAGAAGGTGATGCTGCAGCCGGGTGAGAGCCGCCGCATCCGTATCGAGGCCGAGCCGAAGACCCTGGCCAGCTTCGATACCACCGACAAGCAGTGGAAGATCGCCGCCGGGCGCTACCAGGTGCAGGTGGCACGTTCGGCCACCGATCCGGTGCAGCACGTGGACGTGGCGCTGGACGCAACCGTCGTACGTTGAGGAACACCGGCAGGCACGACGCAACGTCGTGCCTGCCGCTCACTCCGGCAGGTGCTGGCGCAGGTGCGCCAGCAGCAGCTGCACCCGCCGCGAGGGCTGGGCAGTGTCCGGGAACACCGCATAGACGCCCTGGCGCGGGAAGCGGTGCCTGCGCAGGATCGGCAGCAGCCGCCCGCACGCAAGATCGTCGTCGATCAACCACCTTGGCAGCACCGTCGCCCCGGCCCCGGCCAGCGCGAAGGCGCGCAGCGTGGACGCGTTGTCCACCGTTACCACCGCATCGACGGGGTTGCAGGCAAAGATCTGGTCGCTGCCATCGGGGGCGATCAGCGGCAGGTCCGCCAGGCGCGGATAGCCCAGCCGCGGCAGCGTCCGCACCCAGTCCGGATCGTCGCGCGCGGCCTCGTCCGGCAGCGATGACAGCACCGACGGCGCGGCCACCGCACACAACGCATGCTCGTCGAGCAGGGTGGCGCGCAGCCGGGAATCGGCCATGCGCCCCAGCCGGATCGCCAGGTCGAACCGTTCCGGAATCAGGTCGGCATGCGCCGGCGAGGTCGACAGGTGCAGGCGCAGCTGTGGGTGCAGGGCACGGAAGCGCTCCAGCAGCGGCACCACCTTGGCGATCGCGTATTCGGGCGTGGTGGTCAGGCGCAGCGTGCCACGCAGCTGCTGCTGTTCGCTGCGGGCTTCCTCGATGGCCAGTTCGGCGGCAGCGAGCATGGCGATGCAATGCTGATGGAAGCGCTCGCCCGCTTCGGTCAGCGCCAGGCTGCGCGTGTTGCGTACCAGCAGGGTCACGCCCAGTTCCTGCTCCAGCCGTTTCAGGTTGAAGCTCACCACCGCCTTGCTCTGGCCCAGCCGTTGCGCCGCTGCGGTCAGGCTGCCTGCATCGACCACGGCCTTGAAGGTATCGAAGCGATCCAGGCTGACCATTGCGCGTGGCCTCTGTCAAAAATGGTTTGACAGTCTTGCATCGGATGTTCGGTTTATCCAGCGCCGTTGAACGCGCATGCTGCCGCCTCGTTTCCGGGAGTGCGTGATGGCGTATCGGGCCAGGGTGGAACTGCTGTATCTGCTGGGTTTCTCATTGGACCTGGTCAACATGTTCATCGGCACCGTCGCCTATCCGGCGCTGGCGGTGGACCTGCACGCCTCGGTGACCCAGCTGGCATGGATCGGCAATGCGTACATGCTGGGGCTGGCAGTGGTGATTCCGCTGGGCAGCTGGCTGGCGGCGCGGTTGGGTGAGCGTCGCGTGCTGTGCCTGTCGCTGGGCGTGTTCGCGCTCGGGGCGACCCTGGCAGGCACGGCTCCCACCATTGAAGCGCTGATCGGCTGGCGGCTGCTGCAGGGGCTGGGGGGCGGGCTGTTGATCCCGGTCGGGCAGGCGATGGCGTACCGGCACTGCCCGGCGGCGGAACGCGGTCGCCTGACCGCGCGGATCATGGCGGTGGCCCTGCTGGTGCCGGCGCTGTCGCCGACCTTGGGCGGTTGGCTGGTGGGGTGGGGATCGTGGCGCGCGGTGCTGCTGGTCAGCGTGCCGTTGGCGCTGCTCACCCTGGTCCTGGCCGGCGCCTGGCTGGTACGCCCATCGCCTGCGCCGGCACCGCCGCTGGACTGGCGTGGGCTGCTGCTGGGCTCGCTCGGGGTGAGCCTGCTGCTGGTGGCGCTGAGCCTGCTGGCCGAGTCGCGCCAGCGCGGGCTGGGGGTCGGCGTGCTGGCGGCCGCCGCCGTGGTGCTGGCCTGCCATGCCCGCACCACCGCCCGCAGCCGGCATCCGGTGCTGCAGTGGTCGCTGCTGCGCCACGTGCCGCTGCGGCTGGCCATGCTGGTGTACCTGCTGGTCCCAGGCACGTTCATCGGCACCCAACTGGTCACCACGCTGCTGCTGAGTCGCCAGGGCTACAGTGCCGTGGCCATCGGCGGCTTCATGCTGCCGTGGGCGATGGCCTCGGCATGCGCCATCGCCATCACCCGGTACGGGCTGGCGCGGTGGGGCGCACGCGCGCTGCTCAGCGCGGGCATGCTTCTGCAGGCCGTGGGAATCGTGCTGCTGCTGGCCGTGCAGGCGCGGCAGCCGATGCTGCCCGTGCTCGCGTTCGCCTTGATGGGGCTTGGCGGCAGCCTGTGCAGCAGCAGTGCGCAGACGCTGGCCTTCCAGTCCCTGCACGGCGACGCGCTGCTGCCGGCCAG
This sequence comes from Stenotrophomonas sp. LGBM10, assembly GCF_046736075.1. GTDB lineage: Bacteria > Pseudomonadota > Gammaproteobacteria > Xanthomonadales > Xanthomonadaceae > Stenotrophomonas. Next base: position 293,533 of record NZ_CP177163.1, on the reverse strand, counting down.
TGCCTTGTGGAATCTCAACCGCCAACTCAGTTTCTGCCTGGGCGCGGCGCTGCTGGCCTGCGTGCTCGGCGCGCTGTCTGCGGTGCTGCCCGGGCGCGCCTTCCCCGTCACCCTGCTGCTGGCCAGCGGCATGACCCTGCTGCCGCTGCTGCCCCTGTGGCGGCTGCCGGCCGCCTCTCTTTCTCCACGAGTGACATCCCATGAATGACATCCCCCCTTCCTCCCTGGCCGCGTTCGACGAGGTGCGCGCGCTGCACGTGCTGATCGAGGACTGGTTCAACGCCCGCCTGCCGGCCGACGCGCTGGAGGCCCTGCTGGCACGCTTCACCGATGACTTCAGCATGGTCGGCATCGGCGGTGTGCGCCTGGACAAGCCGACGCTGGCCCGCTTCTTTGCCGCCGCGCACGGCGGCCGCGTCGGTCTGCGCATCGCCGTGGACGATCTTGCCTTCCTGCCGCTGCCGGGCAACGCCTGCGCGGTGCGCTATCGGGAAGACCAGGCCGACGCGCAGGGCAGTACGCGGCGCGAAGCACTGGCCGTGTTGCGTGCCGATACCGGCGGCGCGCTGCGCTGGCAGGCTTTGCACGAAACGTCGGTTGGTGGCTGAATGCGGCCCGTGGCCATGCCGGACGCCCTTCGGCACCTACCCGGGCGGGCAGAGCGGCGCTAGGCTGCGAAGGTTCGTCGCCAACCTGCCGGGAGAGAGCCCATGCGTGTCCGTGTCGTGCCTGTCGTGCTGTTGAGTGTTCTGGTTGCGGCCAGTGTGTCGGCGCAGACCTCGCCGATGACCCCGGATATCCCGGCCAAGGGGTTCGTGACGCCGACGGCCCACGATGACTACGACAAGCGCGTGGTGATGGTGCCAATGCGTGACGGCACGAAGCTGTACACCGTGATCGTGGTGCCCAAGGGCGCACACAACGCGCCCATCCTGCTGACGCGCACGCCGTATGACGCCGCCAACCGTGCCAAGCGGATCGACTCCCCGCACATGCGCGACATCCTGCCGCAGGGCGACGAGGTGTTCGTCGATGGCGGCTATATCCGGGTGTTCCAGGACATCCGCGGCAAGTACGGTTCCGAGGGCGATTACGTGATGACGCGGCCGCTGCGTGGGCCGCTCAACCCGACCCGGGTGGACCATGCCACCGACGCGTGGGACACCATCGACTGGCTGGTCAAGCACGTCCCGGAAAGCAACGGCAAGGTCGGCATGCTGGGCTCGTCCTATGAAGGGTTCACCGTGGTGATGGCCTTGACCGACCCGCATCCGGCGCTGAAGGTGGCCGCGCCGCAAAGCCCGATGATCGACGGCTGGATGGGCGACGACTGGCTCAACTACGGCGCCTTCCGCCAGGTCAATTTCGGCTACTTCACCGGCCAGCTGGCCAAGCGTGGCAAGGGGCCGGCGATTCCCAGCGTCGGCTACGACGACTACACCACGTTCCTGCGTGCCGGCTCGGCCGGCGACTACGCCACGGCCAACGGGCTGGATCAGCTGCCGTGGTGGCACAAGCTGATCGAGCACCCGGCCTACGATGCGTTCTGGCAGGAGCAGGCGCTGGACGCGCGCATGGCGAAGACGCCGTTGAAGGTCCCCACCATGTGGCTGCAGGGCTTGTGGGACCAGGAAGACATGTGGGGCGCGGTGCACAGCTATGCGGCGATGGAGCCGCGCGACACCGGCAACACGCTCAACTACCTGGTGATGGGGCCGTGGCGGCACAGCCAGGTGAACTACGACGGCGCGTCGCTGGGTGCGCTGAAGTTCGACGGTGACACCGCGCTGCAGTTCCGCCGCGACGTGCTCAAACCGTTCTTCGACCAGTACCTGGTGGATGGTGCGGCCAAGGCCGATACGCCACCGGTGCTGATCTACAACACCGGCGAAAACCACTGGGACCGCCTGCAGCAGTGGCCGCGCACCGCCGCGCAGAGCAAACCGCTGTACCTGCGTGCAGGCGGCAAGCTGTCCTTCGAGGCGCCGCAGCCGGGCGAGGCGACGTACGAAGCCTACGTGTCCGACCCCGCCAAACCGGTGCCCTTCGTGCCGCGCCCGGTGCGTTTTGCCGACCGCGACATGTGGACCAGCTGGCTGGTCAAGGATCAGCGGTTCGTTGATGGCCGTCCCGACGTGCTGACCTTCATCAGCGAGCCGTTGACCGAACCCCTGCGCATTGGCGGCGCGCCGCAGGTGAACCTGCAGGCAGCCACCAGTGGCAGCGACAGCGACTGGGTGGTGAAGCTGATCGACGTGTATCCCGACCAGACCCCGTCCACGCCGGAAATGGGCGGCTATGAACTGGCGGTGTCGATGGCGATCTTCCGCGGCCGCTACCGCGAGAGCTTCAGCGCGCCCCAGGCGATCGCCGCCAACCAGGTGCTCGATTACCGGTTCGGCCTGCCGACCGCCAACCACGTGTTCCAGCCGGGCCACCGGGTGATGGTGCAGGTGCAGTCCAGCCTGTTCCCGCTGTACGACCGCAATCCGCAGACCTTCGTGCCGAACATCTACCTGGCCAAGCCGGGCGACTACCAGAAGGCGACCCAGCAGATCTGGCACGCGCCGCAGCAGGCCAGCTTCATCTCGCTGCCGGTGTATTGAGCACACGCGTCACGGCCAGCCAGTCCGGCTGGCCGTGACGAATGACCGGTCGCGCGCGTGGGGCCAGTGCCGGCGGCAGTCCCGGCAGGCGCACGCGCGCCGCGCATCAGCCGGACACGCTCGGGTAGTCGGTGTAACCGTGCGAGCCGCCGCCGTACAGCGTGTTCGGGTCCAGGTCGGACAGGGCCACGCCCAGGCGCAGACGCTCGACCAGATCCGGGTTGGCGATGTACGCACGGCCGAAGGCGATCATGTCGGCGTAACCGGACGCGATCGCCGCCGACGCGGTGTCCTTGGTGTAGCCGTTGTTGGCGATCCACGGGCCGCGGAACTTCGCACGCAGCGTCGCGTAGTCGAAGGCGATATTGTCGCGCGGACCGCCGGTGGCGCCTTCGATGACATGGATGAAAGCCAGTCCACCGATCGCGTCCAGGCGTTCCACCGCACGTTCGAACAGCGGCTGCGGCTGGCTGTCATGTGCGTCGTTGGCCGGGGTGACCGGCGACAGGCGTACGCCGGTACGGTCGGCGCCGATCTCGGCAGCCACCGCGCGCACCACTTCCTCCAGCAGGCGGGTGCGGTTCTCGATGCTGCCGCCGTAGGCGTCGGTGCGCTGGTTGCTGCCATCGCGCAGGAACTGGTCGATCAGGTAACCGTTGGCCGCATGCACTTCCACGCCATCGAAACCGGCGGTGATCGCATTGCGCGCCGCCTGGCGGTAGTCCTGGATGATGCCGGGAATTTCATCGAGCGCCAGAGCACGCGGTGCCGACACATCCTCAAAGCCCTTGGCGGTAAACGTCTTGGCCTTGGCGGTGAGCGCGCTGGGAGCCACCGGCGCCTGGCCATCCGGCAGCAGGCTGGTGTGCGAGATGCGGCCGACGTGCCAGAGCTGCAGCACGATCCGGCCACCGCGCGCATGCACGGCGGCGGTCACGCTGCGCCAGGCATCGATCTGCGCCTGGCTGTAGATGCCGGGTGTGTCCAGGTAGCCCTGGCCCATCGGGCTGATCTGGGTGGCCTCGGCAATGATCAGGCCCGAGCTGGCGCGCTGCTGGTAGTACTCGATGGCCAGCGGATTGGGCACGCGGCCCTCGATGGCGCGGTTGCGCGTCAACGGAGCCATCGCGATGCGGTTGCGCACCTCGATCGCGCCGAGCCGGGTGGCGGTGAACAGGGGGGCGTCGGTGGAAGAAGTCATGTGCATGCCTTGGGGGAGGGCGCTGCCATCAAGCAGCGTGGACAGACGAGATGTGGACGTACGACCGCCAGCATAGGGGGCAGTGCGTTGCAGCGATGGGAAGCATTGTTGCGGGTGCCTGCGTGCACGTTCTGTAACGCAGCCGGGGCGTAGGGTGGATGTCATGCAGGCACGGCCTGCCGCTGTTTTCCAACCCGAGGTACAACGTGATGATCAATTATCAGCTCAAGGGCAAGGTGGCCATCGTGACCGGTGGCGTCTCCGGCATCGGCCTGGCCGCGGCCGAACTGCTGGCTGCTTCCGGTGCGGCGGTGGCGATCTGGGACCTGAAGGCCGATGCGGTGGAAAAGACCGCCGAAGCGCTGCGCAGCAAGGGCGTCAACACGATCGGGATCGCACTGGACGTGACCGATGAAGCGGCTGTGGAGGCGGCGGTGCAACGCACCGTGGCGTCGCTGGGTGAGCTGGACATCGCGGTCAACAACGCCGGCATCGGTGGTCCCTCGGCAAGCAGTGGCGACTATCCCGTGGACGGCTGGAAGCGCGTCATCGACGTCAATCTCACCAGCGTGTTCCTGTGCCAGCGGGCGCAGATCCAGGCGATGCGCGCGGCGGGGAAGGGCGGCAGCATCATCAACATGGCCTCGATCCTGGGGCAGGTCGGTTTCAACAACGCGGCGGCTTACGTCGCGGCCAAGCATGGCGTGGTCGGCCTGACCCAGACCGCAGCCTGGGAACATGCGGGTGACCGCATCCGGGTCAATGCGGTCGGTCCCGGTTTCATCGCCACCCCGCTGCTGGACGCGATGGACCCGGCGGCGCGCAAGGCGCTGGAGGCCAAGCACGCGCTGGGCCGGCTGGGCACGGCGGACGAAGTGGCGGCGCTGGTGGCCTGGCTGGCCAGCGACGACGCTTCGTTTGCCACCGGTACCTACTACGCCATTGATGGCGGTTACCTGGCCCAGTAACCGCATCGGCGGCACACCCGCCGGGCGTTCCGCCGGTTTCACAGTCCCCAGACGTCACTGTCTGCAACGCTCGCGGTATTCCGTTGCAGGCAACCTCAATGATCGGACTGGAACAAGACCTCTCCATCCTGCTGCGCATCGCCGCGGCGATGGTCTTCGGCGGGCTGATCGGCATCGAGCGCGAGATGGGCCGGCATGCGGCCGGGCTGCGCACGCACATGCTGATCGCCGGTGCGGCGGCGTTGATCGTCGGCCTCGGCGACAGCATCGCCGAGCATTTCCAGCAGGAGCGCTACCGCGACCTGCTGCAGGTTGATCCGGTGCGTCTGATCGAAGCGGTGGTGGCCTGCGTCGGCTTCGTCGCGGCCGGCACCATCCTGCGCGGTTCGCACGAGGACCAGGTCAGCGGGCTGACCACCGCCAGTTCGCTGATCATGGCCGCCGCGATTGGCATCGCGGTGGGCATTGGCGAATACGTGATCGCCGTTGGCGTGACCCTGCTATGCCTGATCGTGCTTGCGGTGTTTCGCCGGATCGCCAAAAAACTGGAGCCGTCATGAGCAGCGAACGTCCGTTCGAGATCCAACGCATCGACCACGTGGTGCTGCGCGTTTCCGACCTGCCACGCGCGGTGCTTTTCTATCGCGACGTGCTGGGCTGCACGGTGGCGCGCGAGCGCCCCTCGCTGGGCATGGTGCATCTGCGTGCCGGGGCATCGATGATCGACCTGGTCAGCATCGATGGCGTGCTCGGCAAGCCCGGTGGACCCGCCGCAGGCGCGCAGGGGCGCAATGTCGACCACCTGTGCCTGCGCGTGGACCCGTTCAACGAGGCCAACCTGCGCGCGCACCTGCAGATGCATGACGTGACGGTGGATGGTCCGGCGGAAAGCAACTTCGGTGCCGAAGGTGACGGGCCGTCGCTCTACGTGCATGACCCCGACGGCAATGGGGTCGAGCTGAAAGGCCCGGCCAGCGAGTGCGGTCGCTGACAATGGTATGACCAATACGGTGACGTAGACCTATGGTCTAATAGGCTCGTCGCGCATTTGACGCTTCAATGCGGACACTCCCGGGCATGTCTCTACATAATGGTAATACCACTATGTGCAGAGGCGGCTCGCGGATTCCCCGGCTCGCGCGGTGGTGATCGCGCGGACCCCTGTCCGTTCTTGATGAGATCCGTCGATGCAGGCCTGGCAACAACTGTATGACCCCGCTGGCAACCTCTGGCTGTCCAGTCTGATCGCGCTGCTGCCGATCGCCTTCTTCTTCGTTGCCCTGGCCGTGCTGCGCATGAAAGGCTGGTTGGCCGGCACCCTGACCGTGGCGATCGCGCTGGCGGTGGCACTGCTGTTCTACCGGATGCCGCTGCAGCAGGCCGTCGCCGCCGGCGCCTACGGGTTCATCTACGGGCTGTGGCCCATCGCCTGGATCATCCTGGGCGCGGTGTTCCTGTACAAGGTCTCGGTCAAGACCGGGCAGTTCGACATCATCCGCGCCTCGATCCTGTCGGTCACCGAAGACCAGCGGCTGCAGATGCTGATGGTCGGCTTCGCCTTCGGTGCCTTCCTGGAAGGCGCGGCCGGCTTCGGCGCGCCGGTGGCGATCACCGCCGCACTGCTGGTCGGGCTCGGCTTCAAGCCGCTGTATGCGGCCGGGCTGTGCCTGATCGTCAACACCGCGCCGGTGGCGTTCGGCGCGATGGGCATTCCGATCATCGTGGCGGGGCAGGTGACCGGCCTGGATGCGTTCGAGATCGGCCAGATGGCCGGGCGCCAGCTGCCGTTCCTGACCATCATCGTGCTGTTCTGGATCATGGCGATCATGGACGGCTGGCGCGGGGTGAAGGAAACCTGGCCGGCGGTGCTGGTGGCCGGTGGCTCCTTCGCCATCGCCCAGTACCTGACCTCCAACTTCATCGGCCCGGAACTGCCGGACATCACCGCGTCGCTGGCCTCGCTGGTGTGCCTGACCCTGTTCCTGCGCCGCTGGACGCCGGTACGCATTTTCCGCTTCGACACCGAGACCAGCGCGCAGGCCGCCGCCCAGGCACTGGAAGCGCCGCAGTACAGCCGTGGGCAGATCCTGAAGGCATGGTCGCCGTTCCTGATCCTGACCGCGATGGTGACGGTGTGGAGCATCAAGCCGTTCAAGGCGCTGTTCGCCGCCGGTGGGGCGCTGAAACACTGGGTGATCAAGCTGCCGGTGCCATCGCTGGATCAACTGGTACAGAAGATGCCGCCGATCGTGCCGGCCCCCACCGCCTACGATGCGGTCTACACGTTCGATGCGGTGTCGGCCACGGGCACGGCGATCATGCTCGGCGCGGTGCTGGCCATCGTGCTGCTGAAGATGCGTCCGGCCGCGGCCCTGCGCACCTTCGTCGAGACCGCCAATGACCTGAAGGTGCCGATCTACTCCATCGGCATGGTGCTGGCCTTCGCCTTCATCGCCAACTACTCGGGGCTGTCGGCAACGCTGGCCCTGGCGCTGGCGCACACCGGCAAGGCGTTCACCTTCTTCTCGCCGTTCCTGGGCTGGCTGGGCGTGTTCCTGACCGGTTCGGACACCTCGTCCAACGCGCTGTTCTCGGCCCTGCAGGCAACCACGGCGCAGCAGATCGGGGTGCCCGAGGTGCTGCTGGTGGCGGCCAACACCACCGGCGGGGTGACCGGCAAGATGATCTCCCCGCAATCGATCGCCATCGCCTGCGCGGCGGTCGGCCTGGCCGGCAAGGAGTCGGACCTGTTCCGCTTCACCGTCAAGCACAGTCTGATCTTCACGGTGATGGTGGGCATCATCACCACGCTGCAGGCCTACTGGCTGACCTGGATGATTCCCTGATCCCATGCGCGCGGCACCGGCCACCGGCATCGACCCCATTGCCCGCCACGCGGGCGACAATGGCGCCATGAAGAACGAACGCCTGTCCGACAAGGTGGCCGCGCAGCTGCGCGCGCTGATCCATGCCCAGAACCTGCAGCCCGGTGACCGGTTGCCCGCCGAGCGGCCGCTGTCGGTGCAGTTGGGGGTGTCGCGTACCGCACTGCGCGAAGCCATCGCACAGTTGTCCAGCCAGGGGCTGCTGACCGCGCGCGTGGGCGGCGGCACCTTCGTGGCCGAACCGGCCGCGCGGGCGCGGCAGGCCATCGACGAACCGCTGATGCCCTACCTGCCGCTGTTCCAGGGCGACCCGGAGTACCGCTTCGACGTGCTGGAGATCCGCCACGCACTGGAAGGTGCCACGGCATGGCATGCGGCCCTGCGCGCCACCGATGCGGACCGCGCGAAGATCCGCCAGGCGTTCGACACCATGATGGACGCGCACGGCAAGGATGATCCCGCCGGCGAGGCGCGTGCCGATGCCGCCTTCCACCTGGCCATCGCCGAGGCCTCGCACAACCTGGTGCTGCTGCAGGTCATGCGCGGCCTGTTCGAACTGCTGCAGACCAACATCTCGCAGAGTCGCGAAAAGCTCTACACCTCGCCACGCACGTTCGAGCCGTTGTCGGTCCAGCACCGCGAAATGATGGATGGCGTGCTCTCCGGCGATCCCGAACGCGCGCGCGCCGCCGCGCACGCACACCTGGAATTCGTGCACACCTCGCTGCGCACGCTCGACGACAACGAAGCCCGGCGCGCACGCGCATCGCGGCTTCCTTCTTCCCACGGTTGACCCATGATCATCTCCGCCTCCACCGATTACCGCGCGGCCGCCCAGCGGCGGCTGCCGCCGTTCCTGTTCCACTACATCGATGGCGGCGCGTATGCCGAGCACACCCTCAAACGCAATGTCGCCGACCTGGCCGACGTGGCCCTGCGCCAGCGCGTGCTGCGCAACATGGCCGAGCTGAGCCTGGAGACCGAGTTGTTCGGCGAGCGGCTGGCGATGCCGGTGGCGCTGGCCCCGGTCGGCCTGACCGGCATGTACGCACGCCGCGGCGAGGTGCAGGCGGCGAAGGCGGCGGCCAGCCGCGGCATTCCGTTCACCCTGTCCACGGTGTCGGTGTGCCCGATCGAAGAGGTGGCGCCGGCCATCGACCGGCCCATGTGGTTCCAGCTCTACGTGCTCAAGGACCGCGGCTTCATGCGCAACGCGCTGGAGCGGGCCAAGGCCGCAGGCGTGACCACGCTGGTATTCACGGTGGACATGCCGACGCCCGGCGCGCGTTACCGCGATGCTCACTCGGGCATGAGTGGCCCCAATGCGCCGGCACGGCGCATGCTGCAGGCCGCCACCCATCCGCGATGGGCATGGGATGTGGGCCTGCTTGGCCGCCCCCATGATCTGGGCAACATTTCCACCTACCGCGGCCATCCCACCGGCCTGGCCGACTACATCGGCTGGCTGGCCAACAATTTCGATCCCTCCATTTCCTGGAAGGACCTGGAATGGATCCGTGAGTTCTGGACCGGCCCGATGGTGATCAAGGGCATCCTCGATGCAGAGGACGCCCGTGACGCGGTGCGCTTCGGTGCCGACGGCATCGTGGTCTCCAACCACGGCGGACGCCAGCTGGATGGTGTGCTGTCCACCGCACGGGCGTTGCCGGCCATCGCCGACGCGGTCAAGGGCGAGCTGAAGATCCTGGCCGATTCGGGCATCCGCAACGGCCTGGATGTGGTCCGCATGCTCGCGTTGGGCGCGGACAGCGTGCTGCTCGGCCGCGCGTTCGTGTACGCGTTGGCGGCGCACGGCGAGGCCGGCGTGGCCAACCTGCTGGACCTGGTCGCCAAGGAAATGCGCGTGGCGATGACGCTGACCGGCGCCAGAACCATCGCCGACATCAGTCGCGATTCGCTGGTGGACGCCACCCGTCACCTCGCGGTCGCCCCGTGAGCGGCGCGCCCGGGAACACGGCGGCGCTGCTGGCGCAGCTGCGCGGCATCGTCGGCGATGCGCACGTGCTGTCCGGCGACAAGCCGACCCGGCGCTTCCGCAAGGGCTACCGCTTCGGCGACGGGCCGGTGCTGGCGGTGGTGCGCCCCGGCACGCTGCTCGAACAATGGCGCGCCCTGCAGGCAATCGTGGCGGCCCACGCCATCGTCATCATGCAGGCGGCCAACACCGGCCTTACCGGCGGCTCCACGCCCGATGGCGCGGACTACGACCGCCCGGTGGTGATCGTCAACACGCTGCGGCTCACCGGCATCCAGCTGCTCAACGACGGGCGCCAGGTGGTCTGCCTGCCCGGTGCCACGCTGGATCGGCTGGAACAGGCGCTGGCGCCGCTGGACCGCGAACCGCACTCGGTGATCGGGTCATCGTGCATCGGGGCGTCGGTACTGGGCGGCGTCTGCAACAACTCCGGCGGCTCGCTGGTCCGCCGCGGACCGGCCTACACCGAGATGGCGCTGTTCGCCCAGGTCGATGCGGACGGGCAACTGCACCTGGTCAACCATCTTGGCATCGCGCTGGGGGACAGCCCCGAACAGATCCTGCAGCGCCTGCAGCGCGGTGACTACACACCGGGTGACGTCGACAACGGTGGCGACCGCGCCGCATCGGACCCGCGCTACGCCGAGCAGGTCCGTCAGGTCGATGCGGCCACCCCCGCGCGCTACAACGCCGATCCCTCGCGTCACTACGAAGCGTCCGGCTCGGCCGGCAAGCTGGCGGTCTTCGCGGTGCGCCTGGACACCTTCGCGCGCGAGGCGGGCGAGGTGTTCTACATCGGCAGCAATGCGATGGAGGATCTCACCACGATCCGCCGCCACCTGTTGACCGCGTTCGAGCGCCTGCCCATCTCCGGCGAGTACCTGCATCGCGAGGCGTACGACATCGGCGAGCGCTACGGCAAGGACACCTTCCTGCTGATCGACCGCTTCGGCACGGGGCGGGTGCCCGCCGCGTTCGCGTTGAAGAGCCGCATCGATGGCTGGTTCGAAAGCTTGGGCCTGCGCGGCGTCACCGACCGCGCGATCCAGCTGGTTATGCGCTGCCTGCCTGGCCACCTGCCGGCGCGCATGGGGCAGTTCCGTGCGCGCTACGAGCACCATCTGCTGCTCAAGGTGTCGGCGGCGGATGCCGCGGCGACCGGCACCTTCCTGCGCGACCACTTCGCGAACGGGGAGGGCGATTTCTTCCAGTGCACGGCCGAGGAGGGGCGCAAGGCCTTCCTGCATCGCTTCGCCGTGGCGGGCGCCGCCGTGCGGTACCGCGAGGTCCACCGGCGTGACGTCGAGGACATCGTGGCCCTGGACGTTGCGCTGCGTCGCGACGATCGCCACTGGGTGGAGCAGCTGCCGCCGGACCTCGATGCACGCCTGGCCGGCAAGCTCTACTACGGGCACTTCCTGTGCCATGTATTCCACCAGGACTACATCGTGCGCAAGGGCGAAAATCCGCTGGCGATCGAACATGCGATGTGGGCGCTGCTGGACCAGCGCGGGGCCGAGTATCCGGCCGAGCACAATGTGGGCCACCTCTATCCGGCCAAACCACCACTGGCGGCGTTCTACCGCACGCTGGACCCCAGCAACGCCTTCAACCCCGGCATTGGCCAGACCCCGCGCGGGGCGCACTGGGGCGCGCACGACTGCGGGCGCCACTGAGCGCCCGCAGCGGGCGCATCACTCGCAGCGTGCTGCAGTGATGATGTTGTCCTTGTCGATGAACACCCGCAGGCGGTCCTTGCGCAGGTCCTTGGAGGTGATGGTGGCCGGGCCGATCGGATTGATCAGGCCGGCGCCGCTCTCAAGCAGCAGGCGGCGCATGGTGGCTTCATCGGCGACGTGACCGACCGACCAGCCCAGGCCACTGGCATCGCAGAGGCCGGGACCGGTGATGGCCGGGCCGGGGGAGCTGACGCAGGCGCTCAGTGCCGCGGCGCTGCACAGCGCAAGCAGCGGAAGGGCGGCGCGACGGGCGAGGGATGGCATGGGGGTGGCTCCTGCAGGTTCGGGCGCCGACGATACCACTGCCGTCGCGAGTTTCGTGTCGTGGGCAGGCGCGACACGATGACGCGCCGCGCGGGGGCGGGCCCACAGCGCGGGTACAATGGCCGCCCGCCGCGCGGGTGGGACGCAGGAGCAGATCGGACATGTTGCATGTATTCATGCTGGGCGGCCGCCATGACCGCGCCCGCATCGAGGTCCACGACGTGGCCTTCGCCAACGTTGCGCGCATCGAAGACGCCTACCCGCAGCTGCGCCAGGACTGGTTCGGCGCAGCCAAAGGTCTGCACATCGATGGCTGGCTCGCGGTGGACGGCGTCGACGGCTACAAGGTGACCTTTGTCGAGGCGGCACCGGCAGCGGACGCGCCGCGGCTGTTCTTCATCAATCTCGGCGGCTACGTCGCACGCTCGCTGGGCGAGGCACACGACTACCGGCTGCTGGTGGCCACCGATGCCGCGCAGGCACGTCAGAAGGCCAAGGCGCTGCGCGATGCGGCCTGGTTCAAGCCGCACACCGACGCGGTGCTGGACGTGGACGACTGCATCGCCATCGACCAGATCGGTGGGCGCTACGTCCACCTGGCACCGGGTCCGCACAAGGGCACCGCGCTGGTCAGCGACTACATCGTGATCGGCTGACGCCGCAGAGCGCGGTACGGGCTACGGCCCGCCGTCCGATTCGCGGCCGGGCAGGGTGTGCACCGCCTGCCAGACCGTATCCAGGTGCTGGCGGAACACCGCCGGGGCGGCGGCGTAGGACGGGCTGTCGGCACGTTCACCGCCAAACGGCGCTTCGCCATCGATGACCACCAGCGACTCGCCCTCCACCCGGTAGCGATCATCGCCGCGCCGCAGCTCGATCACGATCTGCTGCGGGTCCACACCGCCGCCGCAGAAGGCGTGGCTGGGCAGGGTCAGTTCGGCCACACCGTCGCCGTCGAGGTCGGTGGCCTCGGCGTTGTCGAGGAAATAGGCGGCTTCCAGGTCCAGACCCTGGCACTCGGTGCGGTGTTCGCTGCGCCAGCGCTCAACGAACGGCGTGGCGGTGTCGGCACGCCGGTAGAGCGTGGCGGTCAGCAGCGCCACGTCCATCGCCTCGCCGCTGTCGGCATCGGGCGCCTGGCTGTCGACCCGGTCCAGCACCAGCAGGCCTTCGCCGTCCCTGTCGCGGAAGTGCACGGTCTTCAGCGGGGCGCTCACGCCCAGCGCCTGCAGCGTGGCGGCGTCGATCTCGGCGAGATGGACCAGCGTGGTCGCGGCGGGCGCTGCCGGCGTGGCGGTCTGCGCAGCCGGGGGCGATGCCGGTGCGGCACCGTCAACCGGCCGGTCGTTGCAGGCGGCCAGCAGCGCAACGCAGGCAAGGGCCGGCAGCAGGGGGGTACGCAGTCTCATGGTCAGTCCATTGATCCGGTGTTTCGCCTTGTTCCAAGGCGTCGATGATGGCCAGCGCCGCATCGGTGGTCAGCACCTGGGTGCCGGTGGTGTGGTCGCGCAGCGTGAGCTGTGCGTAGTGAAAGCGGGCGGCGCCGTCGAACGACACCGTGGCCAGGCAGGTTGCCGTGGCCCGGTAGACCGGGCCATTGCCGGGGTCGCAGTCGACCTCGGCGATGAATCCATCGCGGCCGTGCAACGTGCGCGGCGTACCGGTGTACTGGGCCATGCCGGTGGCGAAATCCACCCGGCGCCCTGCTGCCGCACCGCCGGTGTCAGTCGAGGAGACCGATACCCCAAGTGCCTGCAGCAGCGAGGCGCTGGCGGAGTGGCAATGCACGCCCACCGTTCGACGCTTCACCAGGATGTTCTCGCACAGCGTGTCGGGCTGCCCCGCGCCCAGGGCAACGTTACGCACCCGCGTGTAGTGGGCAGCATCGGGCGCTGCGGCGACATCGGCGCCCACGCTGCCGGACGCGCCTGCCAAGAGAAGCAGTGCCACCCGACCGGGAGACATCTCACTCGCTGCTCTTGCCGGCGAATGGCGCGCAGGTTTCCGGGTGGAACGCCGGCGGAGGATCGACCTCGGTGCCGTCGGCCTGGCGCAGAATCCGGTCGTCAATGCGGACCAGGGTCTGGTCCTGGCTGAATGCCGTCTCGTAGGGGCCACTGCTGACACTGAGATGGGCAACGATCGCGCCCTTGTCGAGGTCAAGCAGATAGAGGTTGGAGTAGGGTGCGTCGCCCGGCTTGATCTGGTCCCATGCGCCGCCCCATACCAGTGCGTGGCGCTTGTCGCAGCTGACGTTCCAGGCCTCCAGGGACGGCCCCAGCTTGATGCTCGCTTCGGCCTGCTGCGTCGGGTAGACGAAATGGTCGCCCTTGATCCGGATGGCACCGGCGGGCGTCTGTGCGCACGCGGCAGTGGTGCTGGTGACCAGTGCGAGCAGTGCCCACGAAAAATACTTCTTACGCATCATCGCCAAGTACCCGATAGGAAGACAGCGTTTCGTTCGAACGTCGCGCCGCAGGCGGCCGCTCGCCGGGGTTGACCAGCGCGCTGACCGCGTTGGACGCCTGCGCCGTCGCACCGCCATCGGCGGCGCGATGGATGTTGGTTTTCGCGCAGTAGAAAGCTGCGGTGTCCACGGCATTGTAGGGGTCTTCAGCGGCGATCTGCGGGTTGTTGATGACCGGGCCCGGGGTGCCGTTGTTGAACCACTGCGCGTGGAAGGTGCTGCGGTCCAACCAGCCACGGAACACCCAATACTCGGAATAGTTGTAGCGGCCGGTCAGCTGTTTCATGCCGCGACCACGGTATTTGATGCCATCGCCGGCATCGGTGTTTCCCAGTCCCGTCCGGCCTTCGTAATAGCCCCTTTGCCCGGGGACGGCAAAGTAACGGAGCTGCTGCTGGTTGGCGGGCGTGATCTGCAGGTAACCGTTGGCTTCGCTTTGGATCGATATGTGGTTGCCGTTGAACGCCGCGGCCATGCCGACGGCCGCTTCCCGCACGACCATGAAGAAATAGGATTCCTGTGCCGCCTGTCCAAAGAAATGCGACATCCGCAGCGGCGTATTGAGCAGGTACTTCCGAAGCACGCGGTTGATGCTGAGACGGTAGCGCTCCTTCACCGCATCGGGATCCTGGCCGAGATCGGTGTACATCGCCCTGTTGGGATAGATCTTCGCCAGTTCGGGTTGGCTGAGCCACCCGCAGCGGCGGAACAGCCGGATGAATTCCTTGGGATTGAAGTGCCAGTGGGCCTCGGGCAGGCCGGTGTTGGCCGCTTCCCAGAAACACAGTGCCTCGGCGTAGCGTTGGAAAGCGGGGAAGCTGCTGGCATTCAGATAGGTGCCACTGGACAGACTGTTCGCCTGCGCCGGCCCGTTGGGTCCCTCGCGGGTGAGCCATTGCCACCGGCTGGCGACGTTGCCGCGGTGCCATTCGGTGGGGAACTTGCAGATCATGCGCTTGAGCTTGGCGCGCACGGCCGGGTCGGCCAGGCGCGCCTGCGCTTCGGCTTCGGTATTGATGCCATCCCCATTGGTATCCAGCAGGGTGCGCAGCGTGGCGACATCGCAGCGGCTGTCGCCACCGACGGTGTCTTCGACGATGTCCCATCCGGCCCAGTGCGGCGCATCGGCATCGCTGAACATGTGGACGTTGGTGGCATTGAGGTTGACCCAGCCCCGTCCCGTCGGAGTGGCGATCTGCCGCCAGTGGGGGACCGTGGCGGGGGTGAGCGCATCCGGGCCGACGATGCGACCGTAGCGCAGCAGTTCATACACCGCACTCTGGCACGGCACCACCGGCGCACGCGCGGTACGGTATGCCTGGACCACCCGCCCGGATTCCCGGTACAGGCCGTATGCCGCGTCCGTTTCGGCAGGGATGGCCGCCAGCGTGGTGCCGTCGGCGCGATAGCTGGTCACCACAGCGTCGCCACGGGTGTAGGCGATGCCCACAAACAGCTCCTCGGCCAGTGCCGCGCCCCCTGTGCCGGCGGCGGCGGTGTAGCCGGGGCGGGCGGCGTACACCTGGGTGCCGGCCGGAATGTGGAAAAACATCTCGCCGAAGATGCTCGACGTGCGCCCATTCGCGCCGGTGTTCAGTTGGCCGGATCGGCGCCCGATCAGGCGCTCAAGGTTGTCGTCGTCGCAGATGATTTCGAAATGCAGGCTGTTGGCCGTGCCTTCGAAGCTGCCTGCCGTGCCGAGTTCGGCCTTGCGCAGGATGGCTTGGCCGGCGCTGACGGTGTTGCGGATCTCCCCCAGGTGCATGTAGATCGAGTAGAAGCGCACCTGCACGCCTGCGCCCTGGGCAGTGGCGCCGATCTCCGTGTCGTGCCGGATCACCACACAGCCGTTGTCCGTCCAGCCGTTGTAGCCCAGTGCGTGGGCGTCCACGGCAGCTGCATCGGCAGGGCGTGCGGTGGCGGCCTGGACATGCACGACGGTGCCGTCGGCAATACAGCGCACCGGCTCGCGACCGTTGCCGCGCGCGGGGGCGGTCAGGTGCAGGCCACCATGCCAGGCCAGCTTGTGGCTGAGTGGATAGCGTCCATGCGCGTGCTCGGGCATGGCTGCGTCGAGATAGGCGTCTTCGGTCTGCGCGTTGGCACGCGGAAGGAACGGGGGACTGATGATCATCGGCTGTCCTTAGCGCGAGAAGGGGAATTTGCGCGCTGCGTTCACAGTGCCCTGCGGAAGCGCGTCGATACCGGCCGCACCGCTTTCCCCGCCCATGAACGGATGCTGCCCGGCCTTGACGGTAAACGTGCCCGGGCAGCTGAAAGTGATGTTGCCGCCTTCCAGCGTGATCGCGCTGTTGCCGGCCTGCAGCACCACCTTCTGCTGGGCCAGGATGTCGATGCGGTCGTCGGTGGCGGTCACGGTGATGGCCTGGTCGGCCAGCAGTTCCAGCTCGCCGGTGTTGGACTGCAGGCTCACCGGGCCGTTGGCGGCAATCACCTTGACCGGCCCGGCCTGCGCAAACAGCGCCACGTGCTCGCCGGCCACGGCCGACACGGTTTCTCCGGCGCTGACCTGCAGGTCCTGCTGCACGGTCATCTGCAGGTTCTGGCCGGCGTAGGCCACCGCGCTGGCCGGGGTGGTCCAGACGATGCGGTCCGGCGAGTCGGCCAGCAGCAGCGGGGCGGCGAAGCGCTCCACCGGGTCCTGGCCCGGGCTGCGCCCGCCGCCCGGCTTCATGCCGGACTGGCCGTTGACCTGGCTGCCGTACTTGCCCTCGGCGGTCGGATCGATCCTGGCGCGCAGCTGCGCGGTGCTGGTGAGTGCGCCCAGCGGCGGCACGTCCTGCTTCTGCAGCGTGTCGTGCATCGCCTCCAGCGCCCGCTCGGCGGTGCGCAGCTGCTCGACCGCCTCATGGCTGTCCAGCACCGTGGATGTCGCGTCCTGGCGGGCACTGGTGGACAGCAGCAGGCCCTGGCCGGCGTGCACGTTGCCCCAGCCGTGGGTGGCCAGCTCGAAGCCCTGGCCGCGCAGCGCGCCACGGCGGGTGTCGCTGTGGTCGATCAGGTAGCCCAGCTCCAATCGGCTGTCGGCCAGCGAGGTGTGCAGGCGCGTGCGCAACTGGCCGGTGGTGTCGTCGATCACCCACTGCTGGGTGCCGCTGCCATCGTGGGACTGGGTGTGCAGGCCGCTGAGCACGCCAGGGTGCTGGGCCGTGTCGTCCAGGCCGCCGCCGAAGGGCGGGGCGACCTCGCCGTTGTAGAGCTGGCCGGTGATGCGCGGCTGGTCGATGTCCCCGTGCAGGAACTCCACCAGCACCTCCGCGCCGATGCGCGGCAGGAAATGCGTGCCCCAGTTGGGGCCGGCCACCCACTCGGCCACCGGCACCCAGCTGCCGCTGGTCTGGTCGCCCGGCGCATGGCCTGCGCTGCGGCTGCCGGTCTCGGTCATGCCGCCGGCGTTGGGCGCCACGCCGCGCTGCCAGCCGAACTGGATGCGCACCTGGTGGTCGCGGCTGGGGCTGACCACGCTGTCGGCCACGCCGACCACGCGTGCGGTCTGCGGGCCGTGCAGGGTGGGGCGGTCCTGCGGCAGGGCGCGGATCGGGATGTCGTGCGGGGCCGCCACAAAGCGGTTGCGGTAGCTGCCCTGCTCCAGGGCCGCCTCGCCGAGCAGCTCGACGATGCCGTGGCCGAGGTTGTTGACCGCCGCATGCGCCACGGCCAGCAGCACGAAGGCCTGGCCCTCGTGCTGCGGATGCTGGATGAGGGTGAAGGCGCTGCCGGCGGCCAGCGTGCGCACCGAGCCGCTGCCCTGGAACAGGGTCATCGGCACGCGCAGCGCATCCAGCCGGGCCTGCGCCTCATCGGCGGCCAGCGCGGCCTGCGCAAAGCGCCCGGCGCGGGGCTGCACGTACACCTCCAGCACCGGCAGCGCGCCGGCCTCGGCCTGGCTCTGGCCACTGACGGCAGTGAGCTGCTCGCTGTGCCAACTGGCCACGCTGCTGGCGTTGGGGACCAGCTGGCGCTGCTCGGCAAAGGCGGTGATGCCATCGCGCGCCTCGGCGATGTCGCTGCGGTGGAAGCGCTGGCTGCCCAGCGCGGGGCGCTCGGCGGCCGGGTCGAACACCACCAGCGTGTGCGCGGCCTCGCCGTCCTGGGTCTGCTCGATGCACCAGGCCAGGCCGGCCTCGGCCAGCAGGCGGGTGACAAAGCCCCAGTCGCTCTCGCGGTACTGGGTGGTGATCGCACGGGCCGGCAACGCGGCCTGCACGTCGAAACGGAAGGCGGCCTGCGGGTAGTCGGCGAAGATCTGCTCGCAGATGGCGCGGGTGTCCAGGTCCTGGAAGATCACCGCGTTGCGGCGCAGGGCCAGCAGCGCGGTCCACGGCTCCAGGGTGAGCCGGTAGCGGGCCAGACCGCCATCGCTGCCGAGCTGGGCCACCTCGGTGCATAGGCCGTGCCACTGACGCATGCCGCCATCGGCGCGGCGCACCTGCAGGGTCAGGGGCTGCTCCAGCCACGGCGCCATGTCCAGGAACGCATCGGTGGACAGGCAGTCGATCTCGAACCGGGTGCTGCCGCAGACCGCCTCCTGGCCCTCGAAGCGCTCCACCACCAGGCCGGAGGCCGGGCCGAGCAGCTGGATCAGGCGCGCCTGCTGGGAGGGGGCGCCAAGGGTGGCCAACAACGAGGAGCGAGAGACATCCATATCGACAGGCTCTTGTCAGAGGGTGTGATGATGCGTGCCCCAGGCTGCGGCCGCGTGACGCCCACAGTGCCTGTTTCACGTCCATGTACCCGGCAACAGTAACAAACCCCATTGACGGGCTCTTTCACCGACCGGCTTCGCACGCCCCCTGACGTGTGCCTGCAATGCAGGCAGGAAGTGGATCGATTTTGTCGCATTCAGCGCGACACGGGGCCGCTGCGTCAAATTATAGACGGGAAATTGTGATGAATTGCTCGATATCGAGCGGATGCCGGAGGCAAGTTACTGGCGCCACACCAGGGGATGGCAGGGCGGAGCACCCAGGGCAAGCTGCGCGCCTATTTGGGCGGACAAAACGCCACACACACACCGCGGCGGTTGAGCAGCGGCCGCACCGGCTCGTCATGCCGCTGAAAACTCCACCTCAGCTCAAGGCCGCCAGCGCTGAAGCCGGGATAGGTGTAGTTGCGAAAGTTGCCATCGGGATCATTCTTCAGATACGACGTCATCAAGTAGGCCTCACCGCAATGACCGTTGATGTACGTGCCTGCTGGGTGATGGGGAATGTCCGGCCCGGGCCAATTGCTGACCTGGCTTTCGTCCAGTACGGGACACAGCATCTTTCCATCGACCACCAATCCGTAGAAGCCTACACTCCGCATCCGATCGGTTGGGCTCGTCCACTTGAGCTTCTCCTTGTCGTTCGGCGGCGGCATGCGGTAGAACACATTCGCACGCGGCCAGAGGCGGATGCCGGAGATGCGCACTTCCATCATCTGTTCTCCGATAGCCGACGCATCGT
The DNA here is from genome assembly GCF_046736075.1 of Stenotrophomonas sp. LGBM10. Lineage (GTDB taxonomy): Bacteria > Pseudomonadota > Gammaproteobacteria > Xanthomonadales > Xanthomonadaceae > Stenotrophomonas. The sequence goes on along the minus strand of NZ_CP177163.1, from coordinate 273,939 downwards.
TGGAGTCGATCACCACGCCGTGGCGATCGAAAATATAGAAGTACTGTGCGGTCATCGCTGCAGGGTTGCGGGATGAAACTATCGCCCGGAACGGCCAATCCTCGGGCGGGTGGTAGCTGCCTGTCCCCTGGGGTGGCAGTCGCGTCGAACCGAAGTTCACCCTCCAGTGCGTCTGCTCGTCAGGTGGGGTGACATCCCGGTAAGCACTCTCCCCCTCTTGCGGGTGGCACTCATAGATCCGGCCTTCCACCGTGCGGATAGTGGCCGGGGGCTTGGGACAGTTGATCGGCCCCATTGCTGCAGACGGAAGAGTCTCAAATGGCGCCTGTGAGAGCGCCGCGGCAGCTAGGACGAAAGGAATAAGAAGGCTCATAGCGGATGGATGTACTGGAATTTGTGGCGGGGGCAAGCTGCGCGCTTACTTGGGCGGACAAAACGCCACACACACACCGCGGCGGTTGAGCAGCGGCCGCACCGGCTCGTCATGCCGCTGAAAGCTCCACCTCAGCTCAAGGCCGCCAGCGCTGAAGCCAGGATAGGCGTAGTAGCGGAAATTGCCGTCCGGGTCGTTTGGCAACGTAGACTCGATCCGGTAGGCCTCACCGCAGTGGCCGTTGATGTACATGCCTGCGGGACGAGAAGGCTCGTCCACGCCTGGCCACGTGCTGATCAGGCTTTCGTCCAGCACCGGACAGAGCATCTTTCCATCGACTACCAATGCGTAGGAAACCACATCACCCAAGCGTTCAATCGAGATCGCCCGCTTGACCTTATCTTTCTCGTTCTGCGGCGGCATTCGGTAGAAGACAGTTGCACCGGGCCACAGGCGTACGCCAGAGATCCGTACCTCCATCATCTGTTCGCCAATAGCACCAGGCTCATTGGAATCGATCACCACGCCACGGTGATCGAAAACATAGAAGTACTCCGTGGCTATCTCCGCAGGGTTTCCTGAGGAGACTATCGCCCGGAACGGCCATCCTTCGGGCTGATGATAGCTGCCCGTGAATTTTGATGTCAGCCTTTCAGGCGCAAAGGTGACCATCCAGTGAGTCTTATCATCAGGCGGCGTGACATCCCGGTACGCGTCCTCTCCCCCTTGCGGATGGCATTCATAGATGCGGCCTTCCACCGTGCGGATGGTTGCGGGCGGCTTGGGGCAGTTGATCGGGCCCATTTGCTCTCCCGGAAGGGTCTCGAATAAACCCTGTGAAATCGACGCGGCGGTGAGGACGAGAGAAAAAAGCAGGTTCATAGATGATTGATGTACTGGAATTTGCGGCGGGGACAAGCTGCGCGCCTATTTGGGCGGACAGTAGGCCACACACACACCGAGACGATTGAGTAGCGGCCGTACCGGCTCGTCATGCCGCTGGAAGCTCCACTGCAGCTCAAGACCGCCAGCGCTGAAGCCGGGATAGGCGTAGTAGCGATAGTTGCCATCAGGATCATTCTTCAAATACGACGTCATCAAGTAGGCTTCACCGCAATGACCGTTGATGTACGTGCCTGCTGGGTGATGGGGAATGTCCGGCCCGGGCCAATTGCTGACCTGGCTTTCGTCCAGTACGGGACACAGCATGTTTCCATCGACCACCAATCCGTAGAAGCCTAGACCCCGCATCCGATCGATTGGGCTCGTCCACTTGAGCTTCTCCTTGTCGTCCGGCGGCGGCATGCGGTAGAACACATTCGCACGCGGCCAGAGGCGGATGCCGGAGATGCGCACTTCCATCATCTGTTCTCCGATAGCCGACGCATCGTTGGAGTCGATTACCACGCCGTGGCGATCGAAAATGTAGAAGTACTGCGCGGCCATCGCGGCAGGGTTGCGGGATGAAACTATCGCCCTGAACGGCCAATCCTCGGGCGGGTGGTAGCTGCCTGTCCCCTGGGGTGGCAGTCGTGTCGAACCGAAGTCCACACTCCAGTGCGTCTGCTCGTCAGGTGGGGTGACATCCCGGTAGGCACTCTCCCCCTCTTGCGGGTGGCACTCATAGATCCGGCCTTCCACCGTGCGGATAGTGGCCGGGGGCTTGGGACAGTTGATCGGCCCCATTGCTGCAGACGGAAGAGTCTCAAAGGGAGCCTGAGAGAGCGCCGCGGCAGCTAGGACGAAAGGTAGAAGCAGGCTCATGGCTGATCGGTGTGCTGGACGTTGGGGTGGGGGAGTGCTTGCGGCCTATTTGGGCGGACAGAACGTCAGACACGCGCCGAGACGATTGAGCAGCGGCCGTACTTGCTCGTCGTGCCGCTGGAAGCTCCACCGCAGCGAAGCGCCGCCGGCGCGGAAGCCGGGATAGGCGTAGTAGCGGAAGTTGTCGTCGGGATCGTTTGGCAGGGTAGATTCGATGCGGTAGGCCTCTCCGCAGTGACCGTTGATGTACGTGCCTGCTGGGTGATGGGGAATGTCCGGCCCGGGCCAATTGCTAACCTGGCTTTCGTCCAGTACGGGACACAGCATCTTTCCATCGACTACCAATCCGTAGAAGCCTACACTCCGCATCCGATCGGTTGGGCTCGTCCACTTGAGCTTCTCCTTGTCGTCCGGCGGCGGCATGCGGTAGAACACATTCGCACGCGGCCAGAGGCGGATGCCGGAGATACGCACTTCCATCATCTGTTCTCCGATAGCCGACGCATCGTTGGAGTCGATCACCACGCCGTGGCGATCGAAAACGAAGAAGTACTCCGCCGCCATTGCTGCGGGATTGCTTGATGAGACGATTGCCCGGAATGGCCAATCCTCAGATGCGTGATAGCTTCCCGTTCCCTGGGGTGGCAGTCGCGTCGAACCGAAGTTCACACTCCAGTGCGTCTGCTCGTCAGGTGGGGTGACATCCCGGTAGGCATCTTCTCCCTCTTGTGGATGGCATTCATAGATGCGGCCTTCCACCGTACGGATCGTTGCCGGCGGCTTGGGGCAGTTGATCGGGCCGGTCGGTTCCGGGAGCGTCTCGAAAGGTCCGTGTGAAAGCGTCGCGGCAGCGAACAAGAAAGATGGAAGCAGGCTCATGGCTGATCGGTGTGCTGGACGTTGGGGCGGGAGAAAGGTTTCCGCCTATTTGGGCGGACAGAAGGCCACACACACACCGCGGCGGTTGAGCAGCGGCCGCACCGGCTCGTCGTGCCGCTGGAAGCTCCACCGCAGCTCAAGGCCGCCAGCGCTGAAGCCAGGGTAGGCGTAGTAGCGATAGTTGCCATCGGGATCACCCTTCAAATACGACGTTCTCAAGTAGGCCTCGCCGCAGTGGCCATTGATGTACGTGCCTGCTGGGTGGTTAGGGACGTCTGGCCCCGGCCAACTGCTCACCTGGCTTTCGTCCAGTACGGGACACAGCATCTTTCCATCGACCACCAATCCGTAGAAGCCAACATCCCGCATCCGATCGGTTGGGCTCGTCCACTTCAGCTTTTCTTTGTCGTTCGGCGGCGGCATGCGGTAGAACACATTTGCACGCGGCCAGAGTCGGATGCCGGAGATGCGCACCTCCATCATCTGTTCTCCAATAGCCTCCGCATCGTTGGATTCGATCACCACGCCGCCGCGATCAAAAATGTAGAAGTACTGCGCGGCCATCGCTGCAGGGTTGCGATGTGAAACTATCGCGCGGAACGGCCAGTCCTCGGGTGCGTGATAGCTTCCCGTTCCCCTAGGTGGAAGTCTTGTCGATCCGAACCTCATCCTCCAGTGCGTCTGCTCGTCAGGTGGGGTGACATCCCGGTAAGCATCTTCTCCCTCTTGTGGATGGCATTCATAGATCCGGCCCTCCACCGTGCGGATCGTTGCGGGCGGCTTGGGGCAGTTGATCGGGCCCATTTGCTCTCCCGGAAGGGTCTCGAATAAACCCTGTGAAATCGACGCGGCGGTGAGAACGAGAGAAAAAAGCAGTTTCATAGATGATTGATGCACTGGGATTTGTGGCGGAGGCAAGCTGCGCGCCTATTTGGGCGGACAAAACGCCACACACACACCGCGGCGGTTGAGCAGCGGCCGCACCGGCTCGTCATGCCGCTGAAAACTCCATCTCAGCTCAAGGCCGCCAGCGCTGAAGCCGGGATAGGTGTAGTTTCGAAAGTTGCCATCGGGATCATTCTTCAAATACGACGTCATCAAGTAGGCCTCACCGCAATGGCCGTTGATGTACGTGCCTGCTGGGTGATGGGGAATGTCCGGCCCGGGCCAATTGCTGACCTGACTTTCGTCCAGTACGGGACACAGCATGTTTCCATCGACCACCAATCCGTAGAAGCCCACATCCCTCATCCGATCGGTTGGGCTGGTCCACTTAAGCTTCTCCTTGTCGTCCGGCGGCGGCATGAGGTAGAACACATTCGCACGCGGCCAGAGGCGGATGCCGGAGATGCGCACTTCCATCAACTGCTCTCCGATAGCCAATGCATCGTTGGAGTCGATCACTACGCCCTGGCGATCAAAAATATAGAAGTACTGCGCGGCCATCGCGGCAGGGTTGCGGGATGAAACTATCGCCCGGAACGGCCAATCCTCGGGCGGGTGATAGCTGCCTGTCCCTTGGGGTGGCAGTCTTGTCGATCCGAACCTCATCCTCCAGTGCGTCTGCTCGTCAGGTGGGGTGACATCCCGGTAAGCATCTTCCCCCTCTTGCGGATGGCATTCATAGATGCGGCCCTCCACCGTGCGGATCGTCGCGGGCGGCTTGGGGCAGTTGATCGGGCCGGTCGGTTCCGGGAGGGTCTCGAAAGGTCCGTGTGAAAGCGCCGCGGCAGCGAACAAGAAAGATGGAAGCAGGCTCATGGCTGATCGGTGTGCTGGACGTTGGGGTGGGGGAGTGCTTCAGGCCTATTTGGGCGGACAGAATGCCAGACACACACCGAGACGATTGAGTAGCGGCCGTACCGGCTCGTCATGCCGCTGGAAGCTCCACCGCAGCGAAACGCCCCCGGCGCGGAAGCCGGGATAGGCGTAGTAGCGGAAGTTGTCGTCGGGGTCGTTCGGCAAGGTAGACTCGATCCGGTAGGCCTCACCGCAGTGGCCATTGATGTACTGGCCCGTTGGCTGGGGAGATACATGCTCCCCCGGCCAGCTGCTGACCAGGCTCTCGTCCAGTACGGGGCACAGCATCTTTCCGTCGACCACGAATGCGTAGAAGGGGGTGTCCCTGATCCGATCCGTCGGGGTTGACCATTTGAGCTTTTCTTTGTCGTTCAGTGGCGGCATGCGATAGAACACAGTTGCGCTTGGCCACAGGCGGACACTGGAGATCCTTACCTCCATCATCTGGTCGCCAACAGCACCGGGCTCATTGGAGTCGATCACCACGCCATGACGATCAAAAACATAGAAATACTCCGCGGCCATTGCTCCCGGATTGCTGGATGACACTATCGCCCGAAACGGCCAATCTGCTGACGGGTGAAAGCTGCCCGTGCCATTCGGTGGCGGTCTCACCGAACCGAATGTCACCATCCAATGCGTCTTTTCGTCAGGAGGGGTGATATCCCTGTAAGCATCCTCTCCCTCTTCCGGCCGGCACTCATAGATGCGGCCTTCCGCAGTCCGAATCGTAGCTGGTGGCTTGGGGCAGTTGATCGGGCCGGTCGGTTCAGGGAGCGTCTCAAATGTACCCTGTGAAGGCGACGCGACAGCAAGTACAAGTGTTAGAAACAGGCTCATAGCTGGTCAATGCCCATACTGATATGTATGTGGTGAACGTGAGTATCGTTGGTGGTGAACGCCTCGGCACCAGGCTCGTTCGGGTTGATGACCCCCAACTGTTGATACGTTAAGCGCCACGGTCCACCCAACCAGCCCAGCGTGCGCTGCGCCCTGGCAGTGGCAATGTACACATGAATCCGACGCGAGAATTCCCGCATGCGAGTGCGCTCGGCGGTTTCTTGCTGGCCAGTCGCGGTGGGATTGGAATCTGGCGACGATACGCGATGAAACTGGATTGTGACTGTGTGCTGCTGGTTGTTCGCGCCGTTCACCGTGGTACGCACATGTGTCAGGTCGATGGCCGAGGCATAGCGATGCCGCGTAGAGCCGATGTGGGGCCGCCAGGCGCCGGTGCTGCGGGCGTATGTGATATCCAGGTCGTCCATCATCTGCAACAGGAACTCCATCGTGGCGGGATGGGTACGCCGCAGTGTTTCGTCGGCGGTCATCCGGTTGCCTGGCTGGCCGTTGTCCTCGCGGAAAGAGAAGCGGCCTCGTCCGCCAGTGGTGGACTGGTTGTTGAACTGCACCTCCCTGCCGCCCGAGGTCAAGATGCGGTCATGAGGGCTAGCCCCGGCGCCTGTTCCGGCAGTCAACTGCTCACCATAGATGATGCGCAGTGCGTCTCGGAAGGTGCTGTTCTGAATGAGAGGGTGGTTTGTGCCATACGTGCGAGAAGCATCTGCCCAGAGTTGAAATGAGACGACGTAGTTACCGAGGTCAAGTGCGCTGACCAGCACATAAGATGTATGCGCCTGGGTGAAGCGATGTGCAGCCCCATCGGCCGGGATTTGATCGCTTCCACCACCCCGGGTGCGCTGCATGCCGTTCGGGTGCGTTCGACGCACGGAAAGGGTGCAGTTGGCATTCTCGATGACCTCGAGCTCGACCAGCGGTTGAACCTCGCGATCGCTATCGGTCCCAGTGGCCAACGCGTGCCGTGGAATCGTGAACACGTTTCCTGAAACGAACTGCTCGGTAGGCTCTTTGATGAATACTCGATATCGGCCAGGGCCGGCCACCCTCACGTGGGCACGGCCTTCCCTGTCTGTACGTCCGTCATTCCTGTGAGGTTGTGTCGCCACCCTCCAGGTATCAGGTGCCTCCGGTGTGTTCCTGACAACGAGATAGGGCAGATTGCTGGCTGAGGTGGCTGCGCCACCGCTCATCATCTGCAGCCGTATCCTGGCGTAGTAATCCGTATCGAACTGGCAGATGTTCATGGCAACGCCGTCGCGGTCGTTCTCGACGCGGACGGGCACCTGCAGGGCGGGGGCTTGCTGGGTCATGCGTGCGGCTCCATCGTGCAGGTCAAACCGAGTCCATCTGGAAGGGCATGGCGACGGCGCCCGCGATCACGCTGACCTGCTTGTGCGCGGTGGCGTCATGCTGGAAGGTGCCGATGGTCTTCCAGGAGCCATCGTCGCGCTGGACGTCGATCTGGATTCTGGTAGCGCCAGCCACTGTCCAGAGGGTGGACGTCCCTTCCTTGGCATCGCCGATCCGGACGGTCAGCCCTGTTCCGCCGGTTCCGGTGGAGGCGGTGCGGGCGTTTCCCTGGCCATCGGTCAGTCGGTAGGTGAGGCCCTCGACAGGGGTGCCGAGGGAAGTCCTGAATGCAATTTCCGTGGTGCCTTTGTGCGTGCCGTCGCTATGTGCCGTCATTGGATGCCATCCTGGGTCGGGTGTCCATGCGGGTGCGCGCTGTTCAGCACCCGCAGCTTTCCTCGGTATCGAGGGTCGATTCCTCGATCGCCCAGCCGCCTTTGCCGATGTACGCGGTGACCGGTACCGGTTTTTCAGTTGCCACGGTGATGCTACGCCCCGTGTCATCCGTAACGCCCTGGGCGAGGACGTCGCCATCCCGGGTGACGATCTTGTAGTAGATGTCCGGCCGGGGCGCGTCTTTGCCGTCCACCACCCTCAGCTTGCCGCGATACTTCATCCGCGGAAGGAGCAGTGACGGCAGCGGCGCGATCCTGGCTGCGCGGCTTTCCCCACCCATGAACGGATGCTGCCCGGCCTTGACGGTAAACGTGCCCGGGCAGCTGAAGGTGATGTTGCCGCCCTCCAGCGTGATCGCGCTGTTGCCGGCCTGCAGCACCACCTTCTGCTGGGCCAGGATGTCGATGCGGTCGTCGGTGGCGGTCACGGTGATGGCCTGGTCGGCCAGCAGTTCCAGCTCGCCGGTGTTGGACTGCAGGCTCACCGGGCCGTTGGCGGCAATCACCTTGACCGGCCCGGTCTGCGCAAACAGCGCCACGTGCTCGCCGGCCACTGCCGACACGGTTTCGCCCGCGCTGACCTGCAGGTCCTGCTGCACGGTCATCTGCAGGTTCTGGCCGGCATAGGCCACCGCGCTGGCCGGGGTGGTCCAGACGATGCGGTCCGGCGAGTCGGCCAGCAGCAGCGGGGCGGCGAAGCGCTCCACCGGGTCCTGGCCCGGGCTGCGCCCGCCGCCCGGCTTCATGCCGGACTGGCCGTTGACCTGGCTGCCGTACCTGCCCTCGGCGGTCGGGTCGATCCTGGCGCGCAGCTGCGCGGTGCTGGTGAGTGCGCCCAGCGGCGGCACGTCCTGCTTCTGCAGCGTGTCGTGCATCGCCTCCAGCGCCCGCTCGGCGCTGCGCAGCTGCTCGACCGCCTCATGGCTGTCCAGCACCGTGGAGGTGGCGTCCTGGCGGGCACTGGTGGACAGCAGCAGGCCCTGGCCGGCATGCACGTTGCCCCAGCCGTGGGTGGCCAGCTCGAAGCCCTGGCCGCGCAGCGCGCCACGGCGGGTGTCGCTGTGGTCGATCAGGTAGCCCAGCTCCAGCCGGCTGTCGGCCAGCGAGGTGTGCAGGCGCGTGCGCAGCTGGCCGGTGGTGTCGTCGATCACCCACTGCTGGGTGCCGCTGCCATCGTGGGACTGGGTGTGCAGGCCGCTGAGCACGCCGGGGTGCTGGGCGGTGTCGTCCAGGCCGCCGCCGAAGGGCGGGGCGACCTCGCCGTTGTAGAGCTGGCCGGTGATGCGCGGCTGGTCGATGTCCCCGTGCAGGAACTCCACCAGCACCTCCGCGCCGATGCGCGGCAGGAAATGCGTGCCCCAGTTGGGGCCGGCCACCCACTCGGCCACCGGCACCCAGCTGCCGCTGGTCTGGTCGCCCGGCGCATGGCCTGCGCTGCGGCTGCCGGTCTCGGTCATGCCGCCGGCGTTGGGCGCCACGCCACGCTGCCAGCCGAACTGGATGCGCACCTGGTGGTCGCGGCTGGGGCTGACCACGCTGTCGGCCACGCCGACCACGCGAGCGGTCTGCGGGCCGTGCAGGGTGGGGCGGTCCTGCGGCAGGGCGCGGATCGGGGTGTCGTGCGGGGCCGCCACGAAGCGGTTGCGGTAGCTGCCCTGCTCCAGGGCCGCTTCGCCGAGCAGCTCGACGATGCCGTGGCCGAGGTTGTTGACCGCCGCATGCGCCACGGCCAGCAGCACGAAGGCCTGGCCCTCGTGCTGCGGATGCTGGGTGAGGGTGAAGGCGCTGCCGGCGGCCAGCGTGCGCACCGAGCCGCTGCCCTGGAACAGGGTCATCGGCACGCGCAGCGCATCCAGCCGGGCCTGCGCCTCATCGGCGGCCAGCGCGGCCTGCGCAAAGCGCCCGGCGCGGGGCTGCACGTACACCTCCAGCACCGGCAGCTCGCCGGCCTCGGCCTGGCTCTGGCCACTGACGGCAGTGAGCTGCTCGCTGTGCCAACTGGCCACGCTGCTGGCGTTGGGGACGAGCTGGCGCTGCTCGGCAAACGCGGTGATGCCATCGCGCGCCTCGGCGATGTCGCTGCGGTGGAAGCGCTGGCTGCCCAGCGCAGGGCGCTCGGCGGCCGGGTCGAATACCACCAGCGTGTGCGCGGCCTCGCCGTCCTGGGTCTGCTCGATGCACCAGGCCAGGCCGGCCTCGGCCAGCAGGCGGGTGACAAAGCCCCAGTCGCTCTCGCGGTACTGGGTGGTGATCGCACGGGCCGGCAACGCGGCTTGCACATCGAAACGGAAGGCGGCCTGCGGGTAGTCGGCGAAGATCTGCTCGCAGATGGCGCGGGTGTCCAGGTCCTGGAAGATCACCGCGTTGCGGCGCAGCGCCAGCAGCGCGGTCCACGGCTCCAGGGTGAGCCGGTAGCGGGCCAGGCCGCCGTCGCTGCCGAGCTGGGCCACCTCGGTGCATAGGCCGTGCCACTGGCGCATGCCGCCATCGGCCCGGCGCACCTGCAGCGTCAGGGGCTGCTCCAGCCACGGCGCCATGTCCAGGAACGCATCAGTGGACAGGCAGTCGATCTCGAACCGGGTGCTGCCGCAGACCGCCTCCTGGCCCTCGAAGCGTTCCACCACCAGGCCGGTGGCCGGGCCGAGCAGCTGGATCAGGCGCGCCTGCTGGGAGGGGGCGCCAAGGGTGGTAAGCGCCGCAGATCGGGTGATATCCATATCGTCGACAGGCTCCTGAAGCAGTGGCGAGGATGCGCGCGATCCGGCGCGACATCCGCATGACGCCGGCGGTGCGGCGTCATGCTGAAGGGTCGATCACCCGCCTCAGGGCAGGGTGATCGTGATGTGCGCGGTTCGCTGTGGCATCTGGACAACGTCGTTGTAGGCGGCCATGCGTTGCTGGGTTTCGTGACCCAGATAGAAGCGCAGGCCGAAGAAGCCGATCACGCCGAACCCTGCCACCAGTGCGGCGGGCAGCCACAGCGGAACAACGCGACGCAGGCTGTGGCGGATGTGGTCCGGCGGCAGCGCATGGGGTGCGAACCCGTGGCGCTTGCCCTTGAGGTAGACGATCTCGTCGCCCAGCCGCGCGGTGAGGTAACCGAGCTTCTCGGTGCCTTCCAGGCGGTACTTGCCCTCGAAGCCCATCAGCAGGCAGAAGTGGTACACCTCCAGCGACGGCAGGCGCGGTGCGCCCTGACGGCGCAGTTCTTCCAGCCGGTCGAAGAAGTGCTCACCGGCCAGATGCTCGCCGAACAGGCGCAGCTGCAGCGGGTTGCGCTCCCATATCTCATGCAGCGCCGAGGGCTGGGACAGAATCGCCTCATCCACCGCCGCGCAGAACGCGTACTTGGCGGCGTAGACATCTTCGGAGGCGATGCCCATGCGGTTGGCATTGCGCTCCACACCGTCGAGGAACTTCTGCACGGTCTGCACGAACGCTTCGGCATCCGCCGGCAGCTGCCCGCGCTTGAGCAGCAACAGCAGGTAGAAGCCGTCGGCCATCAGGTCCTGCAGGCTCTGCGGGTTGGCCGCCTGCGGCGATGGCGCGGCCATGCCGCCGTGCGAGCTGAGCGAAGGCATCGGGCCCGGGGTAGGGGGCAGGGGCGAATTCATCATGAGGTCACCGCGACAAGTTCCATTTTGAGATCGGCAACGCCGGCCGGCACGTAGATCATCAGCGACTGTGCCTTGAGCATCCGCTCATACAGCGCGCCGCGCGAATCCAGTTCGAAGTAGTGGCTGCCAGGCCGCACCGGGATCGCGGCGGGCACCTGGTTGGCGTGCGCCAGCTTCACGCCGGGCAGTGCCGAGAGCACGCACTTTTCCACGTCGTCGGGCGCGCCAACCTTGAAACGCACCGGCACCATCTGCACCAGTTCCTGGGCGGGGATGTCGGCCGATACCGCCAGGTAGAACGAGGCGTTGTCGTCGATGCGCTGCGAGTCCAGGCGTCCGAGGTGGTAGGACGGCTTGATCTCGTTGAGCGCGATCTTGAAGTAGCGCGCCGAGATCACCGTGTCCAGCAGGTTGCGGATGATGTCGAACAACTGGCGGAACCCTGCCTCCGGCTGGGTGTGCTGATAGCGCGGCAGGTCGTTCAGCGCGTACGCGTTCGAAAACGTCAACATCGCCCCGGCCATGCGCAGCAGCTCCTGGTGCAGCCGCTCGGGATGCAGCTGCGGATGGTGGTACAGATGCGCCAGCGCACTGAACGAGGAGTTGATGGTGTGCAGCAGCCAGAACGAGGCAATGTCGCCCGAGCGGAACTCGATGATGTTCTTGGACGGCTCGCGGTGCAGGCCATACAGCGCGTCGACCTTGGCCTGCAGCGAATCCAGGATGCCGCGCAGCTCACGGTGCAGGGTGGGCGAGGCTTCCAGGTGCGCGCACGGCGGAATGAAGTCCTCATCCAGTTCGAAGCCGCCGGTGGAGGTGCGACGGATGCGCGCCAGCGCAACAGTGGCGTAGGAGTCGCGTGGATGCTCGTCGGTGAGCAGCTTGACCGCCTTGCCGAGGAAGCCGAGTTCGGCCTCCACCGCATCGGTGAACAGGTCGTTGGCGGCCCGGTTGACCTGGCGGTAGCGCGCCAGCTGCGCGGCGTCGGCATCGGCACAGTTGTCGCCGTCGTCGCGCAGCAGGGGAAGCCCGAGGTGGATCACGGTGGACTGCACGCCGGGCGGCAGGTCCTTCAGCGACAGCGCATCGGGCAGCGCATCGTGGACGGGTGCGTCGTAGCTCTCGCCATCGGGGAACACCGCCGAGATGTCCAGCGGGCGGAGCGTGCCACCGTTCAGCGCCTGCGGATCGAAACGCACGCGACGGCAGCCCCATGCATACGGGTGCAGGGTCAGCGAGAGATCCTGCAGCCGTGCCTCGTGGTATGCGTCCTGACGCTGGAAATGCTGGGGTCGCAGAAACAGACCCTCACCCCAAAGAACCTTCGACATCCTGCTTACATACGCCACATTTCAATCCTTGGAAATTTCAGGCAAACCGCGCCCGATGAACGCTAGGTTTCCACACACATTCCCAATACAGGAATGTGAAAGTGCGCTCCGCCTCACAGTTTCGTTGTGTGGCGATGCTTGGATACTACCGTATGCTGGAATTCTGACGTCAGAATGAAGTCACCCCTCAGCGAGGAGAGACGCAGCGCACGGATGCCAGACTGCTCGGATCACCGGAAAGCCGTGTGACCAAGGCCGGGCTGTCAGTCGTCAACGCGCACGCATGGATTCCCACGGTAATACCGTCGGCAGGCAGCGCTTTCTGTTTTCCGTCGAATGTCAGGCGCCAACGGTTGTCGGCCGGTGCACGGAACAGGGCGACCACGCCCAGTACTCCCGCGCCTTCGCTCAACTGTTCCTTCAGCTCCTGGCGCGCGCCGGGGGTCAACACGATCTCATTGACCGACAACAGGTCCGCGCCAAGGGCGGCCTGCTCGCCGTTCTGGTCGAGGAAGGCGTTGAACGGGGCCTGTTCGAAGCGCTGGGCGCTGCGCAGGTGGTAGATCTTCACCACCGCGGCGGTAGGGCGCTTGTCATTGCCGGCGTTGAGATTGGTACCGGCATACAGCCGCAACGGGATGGTCGGCGGGGCATCCGGCGGTGCTTCCTTGATGCCAACGGCCTGTAATGTCTTGTCCATAGCCTTGCCGAGACCACCGCTGGCGCACCCCGACAAGGACAATGACATCGCCGTGACAACACATAAGAGAGTGTGACGGCCTAAGCAAATATTTCGGCTCATGAGAGGCTTCATGCATTCTCGGGCGAAAAAGGACAGGGAGAGTGATTCATGCGCGGGAGTCCATTGCGCATACAGCAGGACGCGGAAGAGGGTGTGAAAATCTGCGGCGTTGCATTGAAGCAATCTATGCGCTTCACTATACCCTTGCGTATTTGCAGTTGTACACTTGCGGCGGTAGGGGACGGAATCCCGTGTGTAGTATCGGCGGGGACCGGTCTTACCTTTAGGAGTTTCTACGAGGGATTGGCATGAAAGTGAAGGAAAAGGGGAAGGCCGTCTATCGGCCGATGCTGGCATTGGTACTGCTGTCGGGTTTGGCTGCATGCGCATCGACGCCGAAGAAGGCGGTGGTGCCGCCCTTCGACACGTCGATGACGACAGCCGAAGCGCAGGTCACCACGGCAGGTGCCGAAGCGGCAATCACGAGTTTTGAAGCTGCCTCTCGCGCCGATCCGACCCGCAAGGAACCGTGGGTGCGCATCGCGCAGCTGCAGTTCGACCAGGGCAATTACGCGCGTGCCATCGTGGCCGCCGAAGAAGTGCTGCAGCGCGACCCGGACGACCTTGTCGCCGATGGCGTGCTGACCGTTGCCGGTTTCCGCATCGCCAACCAGTCGCTGAAGCGCCTGCAGGGCCGCGGCGCACTGGCGTCGGACACGGCCCGCAAGGAAGCCCAGACGCTGGCCACCACGCTGCGCACCACGATGGGTGAAGCCATCCTGGAACCGCCGGCGAAGCCGAAGGCCACCCGTGCCGGTCGTCGCACCGCCCCGGCTGCCCGTCGTACGACCACGCCCGCGGCACCCGCCGCGCAGCCCGCGCGTCCGGCTTCGTCCGGTGCCGGTGCGGACCCGTTCCAGAACGTCGGCGGCAACTGATCCGCATTTCGTACGGCCCCCAGTCAGGAGACACCGATGGCCAAGAAGGACAGCATTCAAAAGCGGTTGCAGAAGATCCGCCCCCCGCGCGTGCAGCTTACCTATGACGTCGAGAAGGGCGACGCGATCGAGCAGAAGGAGCTGCCGTTCGTGGTCGGCGTGCTCGGCGATCTGAGCGGCAACCCGGAGCAGCCGTTGCCGAAGGTCAAGGACCGCAAGTTCGTCAATGTGGACCTGGACAACTTCGATGAAGTGATGGAAGGCGTGGCACCGCGTGCGGTGTACCGCGTTCCGAACAAGATCAGCGACAGCGGCGGCGAGTTCGGCGTGGAACTGAAGTTCAATTCCATCGACGATTTCCGCCCCGAGTCCGTGGTCGACCAGATCGAGCCGCTGCGCAAGCTGCTCGAATCGCGCACCAAGCTCGCCGACCTGCGCAACAAGCTGGCCGGCAACGAGAAGCTCGAGGATCTGTTGACCGATGTCCTGAACAACACCGAGCAGCTCAAAAAGCTTGGCACGGGGAAGGAGGAGTAAGCCATGGCAGCAGAAGCTACCGGTGTTGCCGAACAGGCGTCCGCCGCGGTCGAGGAGATCGGCCTGCTCGACCAGATCGTCGAGAAGAGCAAGGTCGCCAAGTCCGAAACCGAACACCAGCGTGCCAAGGACATCATCTCCGAGCTTGCCAAGGAGGTGCTGGAAGGCACCGTGGTGGTGTCGGACAACCTCAACCTGACCCTCGATGCGCGCATCGCCGAGATTGACCGGATCATCTCCGAGCAGCTCAGCGCGGTGATGCATGCCCCGCAGTTCCAGCAGCTGGAAAGCACCTGGCGCGGCCTGCATTACCTCTGCCAGCAGACCTCCACCGGCCCGAACATGAAGATCAAGGTCTTCAACGCGCCGAAGAAGGATCTGGTCAAGGACTTCAAGTCCGCGATCGATTTCGACCAGAGCGCGCTGTTCAAGAAGGTCTACGAAGAAGAGTTCGGCACCTTCGGTGGCGCGCCCTTCGGCGCCCTGGTGGGCGACTACTTCGTTGGCCGCCAGCCGGAAGACATGTACTTCATCGAACAGATGTCGCACGTGGCGGCCGCCGCGCACGCACCGTTCATTTCGGCAGCGTCGGAGAGCATGTTCGGTCTGGAGACCTTCACCGACCTGGGCAAGCCGCGCGATCTGGCCAAGGTGTTCGATACCGTCGAATACGCCAAGTGGAAGTCCTTCCGCGAGAGCGAGGACAGCCGCTACGTGGGCCTGACCATGCCGCGCTTCCTGGGTCGCCTGCCGTACAACCCGAAAGACGGGACCACGGTGGAAGGCTTCAACTTCGTTGAAGACGTCGATGCCAGCGACCACAGCAAGTTCCTGTGGTGCAACACCGCCTACGCGATGGCCGCGCGCCTGACCCACGCGTTCGAGGACTTCGGCTGGTGCGCGGCGATCCGCGGCGTGGAAGGCGGCGGCCTGGTCGAAGACCTGCCGACCCACACCTTCCGCACCGATGACGGCGAAGTCGCGCTGAAGTGCCCGACCGAAGTGGCGATCACCGACCGTCGTGAAAAAGAACTCAGTGACCTCGGCTTCATGCCGCTGGTGCACTGCAAGAACACCGACTACGCCGCGTTCTTTGGCGCCCAGTCGGCACAGAAGCCGAAGAAGTACAACACCGATTCGGCCAATGCCAATGCGATCCTGTCTGCCCAGCTGCAGTACATCTTCGCCGTCTCGCGTATCGCCCATTACCTCAAGGCGATGATGCGCGAGAAGATTGGCAGCTTCGCATCGGCGGGCAACGTCGAGGAGTTCCTGAACCGTTGGATCTCGCAGTACGTGCTGCTGGACGACAACGCCTCCCAGGAAGCCAAGGCCCAGTACCCGCTGCGCGAAGCCGCTGTGAACGTTTCGGAAGTGCCGGGCAAGCCCGGTGTCTACCGCGCTGTGGCGTTTATCAGGCCACATTTCCAGCTCGATGAGCTGTCTGTTTCGTTGCGACTGGTTGCCGAACTGCCGGCGACTGCAAAGAAGTCGTAACGCTTTGATGTTGCTGTAGCGTCAAGGGACGGATGTCCCGATTTGCAGTGACGTTTTTCTAAGAGGGCTAAACCCCCTGAACCGCCGGGAGCAATCCCGGCACCCAATCTCACGGAAGACCGGAACTTAGGAGACCAGATATGCAGCACGCTTTTCTTTCCATCGACACCATCAAGGGCGAGTCCCACGACGACAAGCACAAGGATTGGATTGAGATCCAGTCCTTCTCGCAGGACCTCCTGCAGCCGCGCTCGGCCACTGCGTCGACCTCGGGTGGCACCACTGCCGCGCGTGTGAACCTGTCGCCGATCGAAGTCACCAAGTCGATCGACCTCGCCTCCACTGCTCTGAACCAGGCGGCTGCCAACGGCACCACCTTCCCGAAGGCCCGCATCGAGTTCATGCGCGCCGACAAGGACGGCAACGCGATCAATTACTACCTGGTCGAGCTGCTGAACGTGCTGGTTCACCGCGTCACCACCACGGTCGATTCCGATGGTATGCCGCAGGAAGTGATCCAGCTGAGCTTTGGTGCGATCAAGTGGACCTACCAGCAGCAGAAGCCGGAAGGCGGCGTTGGTGGCAAGGCCGTGGCGCAGTGGAGTGCAACCAAGAACATTCCGAACTACGCCGTTTGATGTTGTGTCGCTGCGATGGCGCCTAGCGCGCCATCGCAGTCTGAAACGCCACTGGCAGTACATCGGGCGCGGCCAGGATCGGCCGCAACGCGTGTTGCCCCTCTGCACGATGCAGGGACGCAGACAGACCGGAATGACGAATGAAGGGACTCGAACCCAGCTTGCTCGAGAAATTGTTCGACGATGCCCCCAAATCCAACGGGGGAGGGCATGTGTTCAAGTCCGTATCGCTGGAGCAGTACAAGGAATCGATCGCGCGCGACTTGGAGGGCCTGCTCAATTCCCGGGCCGCCTTCCAGGAAGACGACATGGCGGCGTTTCCGAACTGCAAGCAATCCCTGTTGACCTATGGACTGGCCGATTTCTCGGCGATGAGCCTGGCCAACGCCTATGACCGTGCTGCGATCTGCCGCTCCCTGGAGCAGGCCGTGGCGCGACACGAGCGCCGCCTGAAGAACGTGGGGGTAAGCCTGGAAGTGGGCTCCCAGTTCGGCGGCGGCCTGCACTTCACCATCCATGCGCTGCTCGACCTTGAGCCGGCGCGGGAGCCGGTGAGCTTTGACGCGATGTTGCAGCCCTCGACCCTGCAGTACCAGGTCAGCCGCATGCGCCGCCAACAGGCGACGGTCTGACATGCAGGATCTGTTGCCTTACTACGAACGCGAGCTGGCTTACCTGCGGCGCTATGGCCGCGAGTTCGCCGACCGCTACCCCAAGATTGCCGGGCGCCTGCAGCTCAATGCCGACGGCAGCCAGGACCCGCACGTCGAGCGCCTGATCGAGGCGTTCGCGCTGCTCAGTGCGCGCGTCTCCAAGCGCATCGAGGACGACTATCCCGAGTTCACCGACGCGCTGCTGGACGTGCTCTATCCGCACTACCTGCGGCCGTTCCCGTCGTGCTCGATCGCGCACTTCGACATGGACGGCGTGTCCGCCAAGCTCAGTGCGCCGATCACGGTGCCGCGCGGCACGGCCCTGCAGAGCCGCCCGGTGCGCGGTGTTTCGTGCCGCTTCCGCACCGCCTACGACGTGGTGCTGGCACCGATCGTGGTGCAGTCTGCCGTCTATCGCGGTGTCGCCGAGGCACCGATGGCCACCAGCCTGCCGGCGGGCAGCGGTGCGCAGATCTCGTTGAATTTCCGCCTGGTCTCCGACCAGGCCAGTTTCGACACGCTGGGCACCGACGCCCTGCGCCTGTTCCTGGATGGCGAGCCGTCGTTGCGCGCCGCGCTGCGCGATGCGCTGGCGCTGGGCGTGAAGGTGGCCTACGTCGAGGCCGATGGCGGCGGCCGCTGGCGCCGGCTGGAGAGCGTGCCGCTGCGCCAGGTCGGCTTTGCCGACAACGAGGCGCTGGTCGATTTTCCGGCGCGTTCGCATCCGGCCTACCGCCTGCTGACCGAACTGTTCGCCTACCCGGAGAAGTTCGGGTTCGTCGACCTGGACCTCAAGCCGGTCACGGCCGGTGCCAGCCGCAGCTTCACCCTGCACCTGATCCTGCACGCCAGCGCGCCCGAGCGCGGCAACCAGCTGGTGCTTGAAGACCTGAGTGCGAGCAACGTGCGCCTGGGCTGCACGCCGATCGTCAATCTGTTCACCCAGGCCGGCGAGCCGATCCGGGTGACCCATCGCACCGTCAACTACGCGGTATTGCCGGATGCCCGGCGGGCGTTCGCCTATGAAGTGCATTCGATCGATTCGGTGCACCGCATCCGCCAGACCCCTCAGGGCGAGATGATCCAGGCGTTCCGGCCGTTCTATTCGCTGCATCACGGCGAAGACCCCGACCGCACCGGGCAGTACTGGGTGGCGCGCCGCGATGAGGACATCGCACGGCAAAGCCCCGGCTTCGAGACGGAGATCAGCTTCGTCGATCTGGCGTTCAACCCGACGCTGCCGCAGACCGATACCGTCAGCCTGGAGCTGACCTGCAGCAACCGCGACCTGCCGAGCCAGCTGGCCCACGGTGTGGCTGGTGGTGATCTCAGCCTGGAGGGGGGCACGCCCGCACGCGCGATCGGCCTGCTGCGCAAGCCGACCCGGCCGATGCGCTTCCGCCAGGGCAAGAACGCGCAGTGGCGACTGATCTCGCACCTGTCATTGAACCAGTTGTCGCTGACCGGCAGCGGCCTGACCGCGCTGAAGGAAATGTTGCGCCTGTATGACCTGTCCGGCAGCAGCGTATCCGCGCGCCAGATCGACGGGCTGGTGGCGCTCGAACAGCATCCGGTGACCAGCTGGATGTCCGGCAAACAGTTTGCCTCGGTGGTGCGGGGCCTGGAGATCCGACTGACCGTCAACGAGAACCATTTCGTGGGGGCCGGCATCGCCGCGTTCGCCCAGGTGATGGATCACTTCTTTGCACTGTACGTGCATGCCAACAGTTTCACCCGGCTGGTGCTGGTCTCCAGCGAGTCGGGGGAGGAGATCGTCCGATGTCCGGCGCGAAGCGGCGAATCGATCCTGGCGTAGCGCAGCAGCTGCTCGCCGAGCCGCATCGCTTCCAGTTCTTCCAGGCGGTGCGGTTGTTGGAGCAGGTGTTCCAGCGGCAGGGCGTGAAGTCCGGTCAGGCTGTGCCCATGCGGGTGCGGTTCCGCAACTCGCTGTCGCTCGGCTTCCCGGCTACGGAGCTGAGCTCCGAAGGCGTGGCGTACTCGCTGCAGGGCGACCGGCTCGAGGATGCGGCCGCGATCGAGGAGGCGCTGATCGGCGAGACGCTCGCCGAGGTGCATCTCACCCCGCAGTTCATGGGCCTGCTCGGCACCGCGGGTGCGCTGCCGCTGCACTACACCGAGACCCTGCAGTTGCGCGAGCTGTACGAGCGCGACCGTACCGCACGTGCGTTCCTGGATATCTTCTCGACCCGTGCGGTGTCGCTGCACTACGCGGCCTGGAAGAAGCACCGCCTTGCCCTGCAATACGAAATCGACCGCCGCGAGCGCTTCCTGCCGCTGATCATGTCGCTGTTCGGCATGGGCATGAACGAACTGCGCGACCGGCTGGTGGACGGCCACGGCGATGTGTTCGACCAGGCCTTTGCCTACTATGCCGGCGCCATCCGCCAGCGCCCGGTGTCGGCGGCGTTGATGCAGCGCGTGCTCGCGGACTACTTCCAGGTGCCGCTGGTGCTGGAGCAGTTCGTGGGCGCCTGGTACCGCGTGCCGGCCGGGCAGGCCACGCGGCTGGGCCAGGCCAACGCATCGCTGGGCTCCAGTGCGCTGGCAGGCGACCGTGTCTGGCAGCGCGATCTGCGCATGCGGCTGAGCATCGGCCCGCTGCGGCGCGAGCAGTTCGACGACTTCCTGCCGGGCGGCAGCGCCGAGCAGGCGCTGGCGAAGTGGTTGTCGCTGCTCACCGGTGGCACGCTGGAATATGAGGTGCGGCTGGTGCTGCGCCAGCAGGACGTTCGTGGTTCGGGACTGGGCGCCGGCAATGGCGCCCGCCTGGGCTGGGACAGCTACATGTGTTCGCGGGCTGCCGAGGGCCCGCGTTCGGACACCACGTACGGCATCCATACACTGCAATGAACCAGCAAGGAGCGCGTTTCCCCGCATGAGCATCAATCTCAAGACCCTGATCAGCAAGCTGGACGACACCTGCCGTCTGGCCGCCGAGCGTGCTGCCAACCTGTGCATGTCGCGTGGCAACTACGAGGTTGATCTGGAACACCTGTTCCTGGCCTTGCTGGAGCAGCCGCAGAGCGATTTCGTGTTGATCGCGCGGCGCTGCGGGATCGCGCCGGAAGCGCTGGAGCGCGACCTGTCCGATGAAATCAGCCAGTTCAAGACCGGCAACAGCCGCACGCCGGTGTTTTCCCAGCACATTCCCAAGCTGTTCGAGCACGCCTGGCTGATCGCCTCGCTGGACTCGGAAACCAGCCGCATCCGCAGCGGTCACCTGCTGCTGGCGCTGATGACCGAGCCGGAGCTGTCGCAGCTGGCCTACCGCGGGTCCAAGCTGTTCGTGCGCTTCAAGGTGGACGCGCTCAAGCACGATTTCGCCAAGCTTACCGAGGGCTCGCAGGAAGCCGGGCAGACGGTGCGCAACGCCGATGCCGGGGCGGGCGAGGGCGACCTCGGCGGTGAGACCGCCGCCGCGGTGGACGGGCAGAAGGGCGGGTTGTCCAAGACCCCGGCGCTGGACCAGTTCACCACCAATCTCACCGAGCGCGCGCGCGAAGGCCGCATCGACCCGGTGATCGGCCGTGACGCCGAGATCCGGCAGGTGATCGACATCCTGATGCGTCGCCGCCAGAACAACCCCATCCTCACCGGTGAGGCCGGTGTGGGCAAGACGGCGGTGGTCGAAGGCCTGGCGCGGCGGATTGCCGAGAAGGACGTCCCCGACGTGCTGCTGGGCGTGGAACTGCACACCCTGGACATGGGCCTGCTGCAGGCCGGCGCGAGCGTCAAGGGCGAGTTCGAGAACCGCCTGAAGAACGTGATCGACGAGGTCAAGAAGAGTCCGCATCCGATCATCCTGTTCATCGATGAAGCGCACACCATGATCGGTGCCGGCGGGACCGCCGGACAGAACGATGCCGCCAACCTGCTCAAGCCGGCCTTGGCGCGTGGCGAGCTGCGCACCATCGCGGCCACCACCTGGAGCGAGTACAAGAAGTACTTCGAGAAAGACGCCGCGCTGGCCCGCCGTTTCCAGGTGGTCAAGGTGGAGGAGCCCACCGAGGCGCTGGCGGCAGCGATGCTGCGCGGCATGGTTGGCCTGATGGAAGCGCATTTCAACATCCGTGTGATGGACGAAGCGGTCACTGAAGCGGTGCGCCTGTCGCACCGCTACATCAGCGGCCGCCAGTTGCCGGACAAGGCGGTCAGCGTGCTCGATACCGCCTGCGCCAAGGTGGCGCTGGGCCAGAGCGCGACGCCGGCGATCATTGAAGACACCCGCAAGCACCTGGACCGGCTGGCGGCCGAGCTGTCGGCACTGCAGCGCGAAACCGCCGGCGGCGCCAATCACCATGCCGAGCGCCTGGGCGAGCTGCGCCAGCAGCAGGCCGATGCGCAGGCGGTGCTGGCCACCAACGAACAGCGCCTGACCAGCGAACGCGCCCTGGCCGACCAGATCCGTGCGCTGCGCGAGCAGATGGAAACAGCAGGTCCGGACGCGCCCGTCGATGCCGCTGCCCCCGCCGACAAGCCGGCGCGTGGCAAGAAGGCGACCACCAGCGCATCGCCGCAGCAGACCGAGCTGGACCGCCTGCTGGGTGAGCTGCGTGCATTGCAGGGCGAGACCCCGATGGTGCCGCTGCAGGTGGATGGTGGCGTGGTGGCCGAGATCGTCTCGGCCTGGACCGGCGTGCCGCTGGGGCGCATGGTCAAGGACGAGATCCGCACCGTGCGCAACCTCGGCGGGCTGCTGGTCGAGCGCGTGATCGGCCAGGACCACGCATTGGAGGCCATTGCCCAGCGCGTGCGCACCGCGACCGCCAAGCTGGAAGACCCGAACAAGCCGCGCGGGGTGTTCATGTTCGTCGGCCCGTCCGGCGTCGGCAAGACCGAAACCGCGCTGGCGCTGGCCGACATCCTGTATGGCGGCGAGCGCAAGCTGATCACCATCAACATGAGCGAGTACCAGGAGGCGCACAGCGTTTCCGGCCTGAAGGGGTCGCCGCCCGGCTACGTCGGCTACGGCGAGGGCGGCGTGCTGACCGAGGCGGTGCGCCGCAACCCGTACAGCGTGGTGCTGCTGGACGAAGTGGAAAAAGCGCACCCGGACGTGCTGGAGATGTTCTTCCAGGTGTTCGACAAGGGCCAGATGGATGATGCTGAAGGGCGTGAGATCGACTTCCGCAACACGCTGATCATCCTCACCTCCAATATCGGCTCCTCGCAGATCATGCAGGCGTGCCTGAACAAGCCCGCCGAGGAGATTCCCACCGCCGATGCGCTGGGCGATGCCCTGCGCCCGGTGCTGATGAAGAGTTTCAAGCCCGCGTTCCTGGGCCGCATGAAAGTCGTGCCGTACTTCCCGATCAACGACGACGTGCTGGCCCAGATCATCGCACTCAAGCTCGGTCGCATCCGCGACCGCGTGGCGGGCAACCACAAGGCCACGTTCTTGTGGAACGACAGCCTGGTCGAGGCCGTGCTGTCGCGTTGCACCGAAGTGGATTCCGGTGCACGCAACGTTGATCACATCCTCAACGGTACGCTGTTGCCAGAGATCGCGGAAAGCGTCCTGGCGGCGATGGCCGAGGGGAACCGGATCAACGCCATCAAGGTGACCGCAGGGAAGAACGGCGCCTTTAAATACACGTTGTCCTGAGTTGACTTGATAGGAGACATGAATATGGATTTTTACGGATTCAACCGCGCCAAGGCCGTGGCCAACTGCGACAGCCTGAACCTGGGCCTGGCCCGCGACACCGATAATGTCCGCGCCTGGAACCGGCTGCGCCCGGAACACATCGTCGAACTGCTGCACGGTGCTGCTGCCGATGCGCGCCAGGATGCGCGCAATCTGGCTGCGCAGATCAGCCGCGGCAGCTGGCGGATCTACATGCAGGCCCCTGCCCAGGGCAAGGCCAACCAGCTGGTCAGCAACGCGCGTGAAGTGGCGGTCAGTGCCGGTGGGCGCGATTACCGCCTGCAGCTGAACGAAGGCAGCAAGCTGCAGCTTGAACGCATCACCCAGTCCGCCTGACCGATAGGCGACAAGGCGCTCGCCGCAGGCAGACTGCGGCGGCGTCGTTCGTCGGTAATGGGATGTAAATTGTGATTTAAATCACAATTTGAAAGCGATCCACGTGAGAACACCTGCAAGGATTGACGGGTGAAGATCGCGTGGAGAGTCCTGTTCTATGCTGTCGATCAAAATCAAACCAGACGATAGATGTCGCTGGACAATTGAATGCGGGGAGCACCATGGATTCGGTAACCAAGATAATCGCCGCGCTCGCGGCACCGGCGCAGACGCAGCGCCTGCTGCAACTGAACACATCGTTGGGGAGCGATGTGCTGGTGGCCGAAGCGCTGAGCGGCGTCGAGCAGATCGACGGCGCTGGTTTCGTGCTGGACGTTACCGCACTGTCGGTAGACGCCCAGCTCCCGCCCGATGACCTGCTGGGGCAGCCGGTGCTGCTGCAGATGCAGGCCACCGGCGCCACGCGCGATTTCCACGGGCATGTCACCGCCGTGGAGCGGCTGGGCAGCAATGGCGGCCTCGCGCGCTATCGGCTGCGCCTGCAGCCGTGGCTGGCGTTCCTGGCCCAGCGTGTGGACAGCTACGTGTTCCATGACCGCAGCGTGGTGGAGATCGTCGAGGACATCTTCGCCGACTATGCCGGTCTGGTGCCGGCCTGGCGCTGGTCGCTGGCCGACCGCAGCCAGTACGCCAAGCGCAGCCTGACCACGCAGTACCAGGAGTCGGACCTGGCCTTCCTGCAACGGCTGCTTGCCGAGGAAGGCATCTACTACTGGTTCGAACATGCCGGCGACCCAGGCAACGCCCGGCTGGGCGCGCATACGCTGGTGCTGGCCGACAACCACCAGGGCGCCCGCGATCTCGGGTCGGTCCGTTTCCATCGCAGCGATGTGACCGAGCGCACCGACAGCGTGCAGCAGTGGTCCACCGCACGGCGCTGGTGCACGACCAAGGTCGCGCGTGCGAGCTGGGACTACCGCACCCTTGAACTGCGCCAGGCCAGCGCCGAAGCCGACACCGCGCACGGCGCGGCCGGCGAAGACATCGATACCAGCGGCCCATACGGCTGGCAGGACAACGCCCGCGGCCAGCGTCGCGCGCAGCAGCATCTGGATGCACTGCGCGTGCGCGCGCACACCATCGAGGGGCAGGGCAGCTGGCGCCAGCTGGTGCCGGGCGCGCAGTTCCAGCTCGGCCAGCATCCCGGCGTGGACGCCGGCACGGCCTTCCTGTGCCTGTCGGTGCAGCACCAGGCCCGCAACAACCTCGACGCGGACATCTTCGACGCGCTCGAACAGCAGCTCGGCCCGGTCGCGCAGGCGCCGCTGGCGCTGCCGGTCGCACTGGCCGGTCTGGCCGCCGCCGCACCGGCGCAGGCGGTGACGTCCACCTTCTACGACAACCGTTTCGTGGTGATTCCCGCCGACGTGGTGTATCGCCCGCAGACCGAAGACGGCCACGGCGTCCGCCTGCACCCGCGCCCCTCGATCACCGGCACGCTCAGCGCCATCGTGGTCAGCGACGGCGAGCCGCTGCAGTCCGACCGCGACCATCGCATCAAGGTGCAGTTCCCGTGGCAGCGCGGCGGTGCCTCCAGCACCGGCCAGACGCACCCGGGCGGTGACGACAATGCCCCGGCCAACGGCGGTGCCTGGACGTGGGTGCGGGTGATGACCCCGTGGGCCGGCGACAACTGGGGTGGGGTGGTGCTGCCCCGGCGCGGCCAGGAAGTGCTGGTGGCGTTCCTGGAGGGCGACATCGACCGCCCGGTGGTGGTGGGTGCGGTCTACAACGGCCGCGGCCAGGACCAGGCGGCGCACAACCAGGTCGCCAGCGGCGGCGCGCAGGCCACCGGCAATGCCGCCGCTTGGTTCGAGGGCAACGACCACGGCGCGGTGTTCACCGGCTTCAAGAGCCAGGCGCTGGCCGACAGCCAGGGCGGTGCGGGCGGTTACCAGCAGCTGCGCCTGGACGACACGCCCGGGCAGGGCCGCGCGCAGCTGTCCACCACCCAACATGCCACCACGCTGACCCTCGGCCACCTCAAGGGCGGTGAGGACAACGTACGCGAGGCCGAACGCGGCTTCGGCGCGGAGCTGTCCAGCCAGGCGTTCGGTGCGCTGCGCGCGGGCAAGGGCCTGCTGCTCAGCACCGAAGGCGGCGAGCCGCAGCTGGCGGCCAACCAGGCGATGGCGCAGCTGCAGGAAAGCACCGAGCTGGTGGCCACCCTCAACGAATCGGCCCACAACCAGCAGGCGATGCTGCCGCAGGAACCGAGCGAGCTGCCGGCGCACCAGGCGCTGCTGCAGCTGCAGGAGAAGCTGGGCGGCATCCAGAGCGGTGGTCCGGCCGGCAGCATCCAGGGCGGTGATGGCGAGGCGCCCGGTTGGGACGCGCCGACGCTGATGGGCAGCGGCGTGGCCGGTGTGATGAGCCTGACCCCAGCCGACCAGGTGTGGGTCAGCGGCACGCAGACCACGCTCGCCAGCGGAGTGGCGCTGAACTGGCTGAGCCAGGGCTCGATCACGCTGGCGGTAGCCGGCGGGCTGGTGCTGTACACCGCCGGCAACGAGGCCAAGGCGGACAGCCCGAACACCGAACGCGGCATCGCGCTGCACGCCGCACAGGGCAAGGTCAGCGCCCGCGCGCACAAGAACGTGGCGCAGCTGGCGGCCAAGACCGCGGTAAAGATCGCCAGCACCGAGGCAGACGTGCTGGTGTCGGCGCCGGCCAAGCACGTGCTGGCCACTGCGGCCGGCGCGTACCTGCGCATCGAGGGCGACAACATCGAGCTGGGCGCGCCGGGCAAGGTGGAGTTCAAGGCCAGCCAGCGCGAGTGGACCGGGCCGGCATCGGTCCCGGGTTCCGTGGTGCTGGTCAACACCGCTGAAGCCTTCAAGCTCAAGTACGTGCTGCGCGACTACACCGGCAAGATGATGGCCAATGCGCCGTACACCCTGCTGATGCCCGACGGCACGATCAAGGAGGGCACCACCAATGCCCAGGGCGAGACCGAGCAGGTGATGACCGCGGGCCCGGAAACCATCCATCTGATCGTTGGCGAGGACGAGCAGCAGCACGAAGGCTACTACCTCGCTCCCGAAGAAGGTTGAGTGGCCATGAAGGCCCCCGCCGGACACCTCCAGGAAGAATGATATGGCGAATGGAAATTTCAGGCTGACGTACGAAGACGGCAACCGTGGCGTGCATCCCGCCGCCAAGGTGCGCTATCGGATCCTCCAGCTGCCGGGGCGCGAACAGGTCGCGACGGGCGCAACCGACGCCAATGGCTACACGCTCAACGTGGACAGCCAGAAGCAGGGCTACTTTCCGCTGACCAGCGTCAGGCCGATTGCGCCGGTCATTCCGATGAAGGCGCCGACCCTGCTGCGCTTCACCCTGCAGGTGTGGGACTACGACCTGCAGCAGTGGGCCGAGCCCGACCTGAAACCGGTCTCCAAGCCGGTGCACGGTGGCAAGAACGAACTGAGCATCGGCACCAACGCGATCACGATGGCGCCGGTGGTCTGCGAGCTGTCGCTGCAGCCCTACGTGCGCGTGCTCTTCCAGATGCAGGCCAACAACACGCCGATTGCCAGCGCGCCGTACGAGGCGGTGATGCGCAACAAGGACGGCGACGAAGTGGCCGGCCTGGATGCGGCGCGCAAGCCGGTCAAGGGCAGCACCGGCAAGGACGGCATGACCCCGCGGATCACCTGCAACCAGCCGCTGAAGTTCAAGTTCACCCTGCCGGGCAGCAAATCCGGTCGCAACACCGAACTGCTCGTGCCGTTGATCAAGGGCCAGCAGGTCACCAAGTACGTGCTGGGCCTGAAGAGCCAGATCGCCTCCACCGAACCCAAGGATGGCCGTACCGCGAACATCCAGGGCAAGGTCAGTGCGCCGGCGGTGCTCAACCCGCAGGCCGAGGAGATGCTGCTGCTGGGGCCCAAGGAGTGGGAAGAGTTCGAAGCGCTGAGCGGCACCATCGAAAACACGATGGCCGGGCTGCATCGCGCCCGCGACAAGCTCACCCTGGCGCTGCAGGGGCGCAGTCCGGAGGAGGTCAAGGCGGCCGAAAAGGCGCTGGGCATCGCCGAGGATGACGTGGCGAAGATGTTGAACGACAAGTTCGACAAGCTGACCGAGCTGCAGGAGCTGGTGACCTTCGAGACCTACGACAAGGGGCGCACCACCGGTAACGGCGGGGTCAAGGATCGCATGGGCATGCGGCGTCGCTACATTCCCAAGGCCAAGTACGAGGATCTCAAGCGGCGTCGGGTCAAGGGCATCCCGATCAAGGTGGACATGGGCGTGGCAGGCAAGGTCAAGGCCGGCAACACCACCGCGTCCAACAAGGCCAAGCATGACCCGTACAGCAAGGAGGACTTCGACCGCGCCAAGTTCATGGAGTCGCTGAAGAAGATCACCACGGCGGCGAAGGTGAGCAAGGAGGTCAAGACCGACCCGTACGTGTTCGACTTCATTGAAGTGGCCGGCAACGAGTTTGCCGAGACGGTCAAGAAGAGCGAGAGCTACGAGGTGCAGAGCTCGGCGCAGTGGCTGCGTTTCGTCGCCGGTGCCGGCGCCAGCGCCGAGGCGAACTGGGACCCGAAGAAGAAGACGGCCAGCGTAAAGGCGCAGGGCAGTGCGTCGGCCAAGCTGGTGCTGCTCGAAGCCAAGTGGGTGCATACCTACTCGGTGCCCTCGGCCAAGGGCTGGCAGATGCAGTTCCAGAACATTGATCTGGGCGCGATCGTATTCGTGGTGGCCTGCGAGCTGTACGGCTTCCTCGGCGCGAAGGCGTCGGTGGTGGGTTCTGCCGAGCTGACCTACGTAGGTGGCAAGCCGACCGCAACGCCCACACCGCGCGATCGCGGCGATTCGATGTCCGAGAATTTCGACACCGCCCACGGCCTGCCGCGTGCGAACCTGGACCCGGCGCGCGTGGTGCCGATGGGGCAGAACGAAGGCGCGCCGAAGGGCAGCAAAGCCGGTGTGGAAATCAACGCCGAAGTCTTCGCCGGTATCGAAGGCGGCATCATTCCCTCCGGCGATCTGCGCTGGCTGCCGCCGGATCGCCGTGAGCCGGTCAGCTTCGCCAAGCTGTCGGTGGACATCGCCGGCAGTGCCGGTGCGGGTGCCAAGGCGCAGCTGGTGATCTACTACGCCAAGGGCAAGTTCCGCATCAAGGCGGCCGCCCGTCTGTGCTGGGGGCTTGGTGCGAAGGGCGCGGTCGACTTCGCGGTCGATGCCGGCGGCATGGTCGAATTCGTGAAGTGGGTGTATTACCAGCTGGCACATGCCGGCTTCAAGGCGCTCACCTACATCGCCCAGGACGCGTTCAAGGCGTTGTCGCAGATCCTGTTCATGGTCATTGCGGAGGACAGCAGGGTCGGCAAGTACCTGACCGAGTCGTTCGCGACGGTCAATGCCATGTTCGATTCGCTGCAGGCACGCCTTGAGCGCGCCGAGGCCCGCTCCAAGCTGGTGGACAGCATCAACCAGAAGCCGGAGTGGCTGGTCTACGCGACGCCGGAAACCCGCGGCATGCTGCTGTACGCCATTACCCGCCACTACGTCGAAACGCACAGCCGCAACGTACCGACGATGGATGTGGGTTGGACCGACGTGCAGGTGCATGCGCTGCCGGCACACAAGCAGGCGATCCTCAACGTGATGCTGCCGATCACCACACGCCCGGAATGGGAAAACGTGATGCAGCACATGACCATCGACGGCCGCCGACGCGCCGACTCGGGCAAGGCCGAGGGCGACGTGGTGCGGTTCCTGGATTACGGCTGGTCGTTGAACAACGATCTGCCGGCGGTGTTCAAGCAGATGAACGTGCTGTCGCGCGACAAGCCCAAGGACCTGGGCAACTCCTATCTGCAGAAGTACATCGAGAAGCGCGTCGCGCTGCTCAAGGAGTTCCCGCGCGGCTACGAGGTGGCCTACCTCAACTCCATCGACGATCCGGTGCAGCTGGCTGCGCTGGATGGCAGCGAATCGCCGACCTTCGCGATGATGGATCCGGTGGACGTCTGGTTGAATCGCGACGACACCACCATGATGGCCTGATGCCGGTGCCGGCCGGGAGGCTCAGCCTCCCTGCCGGTCTGCACGCTCAGCGTGCTGCGGTCGCGCAACGGAAGCCGTTGCCGCCATTCGGATTGGGATTGCCTTCCAGCACATTGCCTTCGCCATCGGTCATCGGGCCCGGTTCAGGCACGCGATGATTGCGGGTGAAGGTCATGGACGTGATCGAGAGCTGATCGGCGGCACGGTCCGTGCTGCTGCGCTGCACGCGCTCGGTGCCCGAGGCCGGGCCACGCGGATTGCGGGTCTGGCTGGGATCGTACTCGGGGGCGTACCAGTCGGCGACCCACTCATAGCCGTGGTCGACCATGTCGTACAGACCGAGGGGGTTCGGCGGGAACGCCCCCAGCGAGCTGGTTCGCGAACGCGTGCCATGCATGTCGGCGAAGGCATCGTACTGGGCGATGCTGGACAGGTTGCGCCCGTCATCGAGCGTACCCGTATCGGTTGCGTACACCCGCATCTTGCCGCCGGCGCGCGCCGCATACTCCCACTGGGCTTCGGTGGGCAGCGTCATCGGGGTGCCAATCTGTTTGCCGATCCATTCGCAGTACGCGACGGCCTGGGACCAGCTCACGCCTGCCGCGATGTCGGGCAGGGTGCGGAAGGGCCGATCCAGTTCGCTCTGCGCCACCCGCGGTTTGCCCACCGCATCGGTATACACATCGAAGTCGGCAAAGCTCACTTTGCGCGCCTGCAGCCCGTAATCGTCCAGCGTCACCTTGCGCAGTACATCATCGTCGGTGACGCCGGAGTAGGGCAGTTTCTCGTCGTTGTGCTGCGGGCCGAAATCGCCCATCAGGAACGTGCCACCCTGGATCCGGACCAGTTGCGCGCGTGTTTTCGCTTTCAGTGCATCGACCGCCTTGGCCGCATCGGCGGTGGACGCTTTTGCCGGCGTGGCGGCCGCCTTGCCGTCATCGGCGTGGCACGCAGCCGTCCCCAGGATGAGTGTCATCGGCAGCAATGCGGCCATCAGGGTGCGGTTGGAAAGCATGCCAGGTTCCTTTGACAGTAATGCCTTGAATAGTAACAAGCAGCCTGCTGGCAATGTGAATGCTGGCGCACAGATGCGGAGGTGCGCGACGCGTCAGGTCAGCGTGCGCGCCTGCGCGTTCCGCGCACGTTTTTACGCGGCCACAACAGCACGCCGAGACCAACGCCGAGCGCGCTGAGCACCAGACCGAGGCCGCCCCAGATCAGCGAGAGGCCCCAGTCGGCGAAGGTGCTGTCCAGGCGCGCCTCGTCGGGTGCGTCGGCGCGATAGCGCACCTTCACCGTGTCGCCGGTGGCATGGTCGGCGGGGAAACTGCACTGGCCGCTGACAAACTGATACGGCTGGTCGTCCTCGGCAATGAAACTGATTCGCGGACAGTAGAACTGCCGGCGCTGGCCATCGCTGTCGCGGTCGGTCGACCAGACGTCGACCACGCCGACCACCTCGCCGTTGGCGCTGAGCGACGCGGCGCGGAAGCGCAGTTCCTCGCGCGCGAACCAGGCGGTCAACGCCAGCATGCACAGCCCGATGGCCAGCAGCGTGGCCCACAGCCAGTGCACGCTGATCTCGTCGGAGCGTCCGTCGGGGCGCAGTGCATTCATCCGCGTGACGCGCCGCTTACATCGCCGGGCAGGCCGGATCCTTGCCCAGTACCGCGGCGCAGACCTTGCGGCGGCAGTCGATGCCCTTGAGCGTGTTCGCGCCCGGGCAGCGGCGCAGCTGCGACTGGATGTTGGAGCTGGTCGAGGCGGTCGACTTCTTGCCGCCGATGCTGTCGAACGCGGTATTGGCGTCGGCATCCTGCTGGCGTTCGTCGGCCTGGATCTGGGCGATCAACGCATCCATCGACTCCGGCTTGGCCTGCGCCTTGGCCTTGGCCTTTGGCTTGTCCTCTTCCTTGATGATGCCCAGCAGCGTGCCGAGAAGGTTCTCGTCGCCCTTGGACTTGTCGCGTGCGGTGCGCGCAATGGCCGCGCCGGAGGCCGCGGGTGCGGCCGGACGTGCGCTGCTCGCAGCGGTGCCGGCAGCGGTGGCGGTGGCCACGGCGGCGCCGGCCGCGGGTGTCGCCGGATCTGCGGCATCGTTGCCTGCGCCGGTTGCGGCAGATGCGGTGCCGGACGCTGCGTCGGCCGGCGCCGGCGCCGCGTCGACGATGGTCGCGCCACCTGCGTCGGGTGCCGGTACGGCCGTTGCGTCCGCGCTGCTTTCGGGAGGCAACGAGTAGCCGATCGGTTCTTCGGTGCCGGTGCCGGTCGTCATCCGCCAGGCGGCCAATGCGGCCACGACGACGACAGCCATCGCCAGAAGCGACAGCCACAGCCAACGACGTGATCGGGCACCGGTTGCGGGTGCGGCGCGTGCGGCGCCGGCCACCGGCCGTCCTTCCATGTCAGCCAGGATCCGGCCAGAACTTGCTGCCGGACTCTTCGCCTGCGCTCCCCCTGAGAGCAGACTTGGTCGATTTATTCCGCCATTATTCAAGTGCATCCAGCCCTTGTTTGGGTCGGCGTCTGCCGAAAGCGAACCGCCCCATTCTAGTGACTGGGGCATGGCCGTCAACAGCGTATCTCAGGGAGCAGCAGTGGTCGTCATTGTCGTAGGAGCGGTGGTGCTGTTGGTGGTGATGGCAATGGTGTGCTGGGTGCTGATGTTTCCCGACGCCTTCGACCGCGTGCTGGCACACGTTGGCCGGTGGTTCGGTCGCGTTGGCCAGGCCGCCAGCGGCGCGGGTCGGCGCGTAACGCAGCGTACCGATCGCCTACAGGGCGGGGTGCGTGAAGAGCTGGGCGCGGCGCACGGGGCGCTGCGACGGCATTGGCCGGTGCTGGCGGCAGCGGCGCTGTTGCTGTCGATCCCGCCCCTGGTGATTCTGATCACGCGGCAGAATGTGGTGCTCGATGAATTCCAGGGCGACGACCTGTCGGCGTCCGGTTCGATGGTGGCCCAGTTGTTGCGCGGTGAACGGCTGACCCCGCCGCCGCCGCCGCCGCCGGAGGTCTTCACGACGGAAGAAATCCGTCGCACGCGACCTGAAATTGTGACGGCCGACAGAAAATGGGGTCAGATTGATCCGGATCTGCAGCAGCGCGTGCTGGCGATCTACGAAGTCATGCGCCGACAATATGGCTATGAAATGGTGCTGGTCGAAGGTTACCGCAGCCCCGAGCGCCAGGCCGAGCTGATGAGCGGCGGCAAGGCCACGCGTGCCGGCGCCTGGCAGAGCTGCCATCAGTATGGACTTGGCGTGGACAGCGCGCCGATCCGTGACGGCAAGCTGCAATGGGACATGGGCGACCCGTGGACCAAGCGCGCCTATTTCCTTTACGGCGAACTGGCCGAACAGGCGGGGCTGGAGTGGGGCGGCAACTGGCGCAGCATCAAGGATTATGTGCACGTGGAAATGTCGCAGCGTTGCCGCGCGGCACGTGCGGCCAAGAAAGCTGAATTGGCGGGAGGGTGATACTTTCGGCGGTCTACTGGTATCGTTGCGGGACGATCCGGATCGCCTGGGGGTACAGGGGGCGATGGAATGACCGGATGCGCACGCAATCAAGGAGCATGATTGATGTCACGACCATTTGTTGTAGTCGGGGATAAGTTGAGCCACGGTGGCACGGTGGTGAGCGGCGCGGCCGAAACCGACATCGGCGGCAAGCCGGTGGCGCGTATTGGCGACAAGGCGGTGTGTGCGGCGCATGGGCCGACCACCATCGTCAGTGGCGACGCCACGGTGATCATTGACGGCAATCCGGTGGCGCGCGATGGAGACCGCACCGGATGCGGCGCCACGCTGATCGCATCGCAGGCAACGACAGGCATCAACTGACAGGCAGCGTCGGTTCGACGGAACAGGATGGTTCGATGACTCAGGGAGCGGGACGCTAGATGTCCGGGATACTTGGGAAGGCGTTTTCGGTGATCGCGGTGTTCGCGGTGACCTGGGGAAGCGTGATTTTCTATTGGCGTAACAGCGGCACGGTACCGACCGGCATGGAAATGCTGGCGTATCTGGGCCTGTTGCCGGTGGGCCTGAGCAGCGCCGGCTTCATGCTGCGCAATGCCGGGCGTTCGATGCTGGACAAGGCCGTGGACGCGGCCGATGCGCCGGCCGCTGCGGACGCTCCGGCGGGCGCGACGGTGACGGCCGCCACCGCGACACCACACCCGTCGTCGGTGGCCGTGCTGGCCACGGACATGCGGCTGGGCGTGGACATGGACGCCGATGCCCTGCTGGCAGCCGTGGGCGCGTTGCCGCGACCGGGCCTGGACGGACGCTTTCATGACCGTGACGGGTTGCCGCTGCTGATGTGTGCGGCCCCCGACCTGGACGATACCCGGGTGTTGAAGGCGCAGATGGGCGCGTTCGACACGCGTGCCGCCGAGCGCCGTGCGATGGCGCTGCTTGAGCCGGTGGCCGACAGCCTGCTGGCACAGGCGCTGCTCGCGCTGCCCGAACTGGAGGTGGCCGAGGAACGCGTGGTGGCCGGCCTGCGTCGTCGCGACGAGCAGGTGGTGGAATCGGTGCTGGCCATTGAACTGCTGGTACCGGTTGACTGGTCGGTGTCGGTGCGCGGCTTCTGCGCCGAGTGGCTGCAGGGCCGGGCCGAGGCCAGTGGCCTGGACGCGCGGCGCTTCACCGTCGACATCGGCATCGCAGCGGATGCGGGAGAGGTCTGGTCGCGTGTGCAGCGCATCGCCGACGCGGTCGGGCAGGGGACGCCGCAGTGGTATCTGCTGCTCTCGTGCAGCTCGGCCATCGACCCGGGCGTGGTGGCGGCGTGGCTGGAAGAGAACCGCATCCTGCACCGGCAGAACAAGGAAGGCATGATCCCCGGCGAAGGTGCCGCGGGCGTACTGTTTGCCACGCCGTCGTTGGCTGCGGCTGAAACGCCCCGGTTGTGGCGGCCGCAGCGGATCGACCTGGCGCCGCAGGCCGTGGCGGCCGAACGCAGGCGACAGAGCGAGGCGCTCGGGCGCGCCCTGTTGACCGGCCTGGCAGTCCCGCCGGAGCAGGTCCAGATGGTCCTGCACGATGCCGACCAGCGCAGCGAGCTGGCGGTGGATGCCTCGGCCGCCGCCACGGCGGTGAACCCGGATCTGGACATCGGCCGGCAGGCGCTCGCGTTGCCGGTCTGCGCCGGTGAACTCGGGCCGGTACTGCCGCTGGCGCTGATGACGCTGGCCCATGCACATGCAGTGGCTGCGCAGAGCGCGGCCCTGATTCTCGGCGTGTCCGCGCCCAGCCAGCGCGTGGCCGCGCTGGTGGATTTCCCTTCTTCGCATGACCCGTCGGCCGACAGTTTGTCGCCGGCCTAACCCTGGACGCCTAGATGATGTTGAGTAATTTCAGGTTCTTCCTCAGCGACTATCGCCTGTGGATGGTGATCGGCTTGATCGGCGCGGGGTCGCTGGCGTACTTCGGCGCGGCCGAGGCGCGGCAGATCGGCATCTGGGTGGCAGTGGTGCTGGCAGCGCTGTTGCTGCTGGCGCTGATCGTGTGGGTGATCAAGCGCATTCTCGCCAGGCGGGCGGCCAAGCGCGTGGAAGCGATGGTGCAGACCCAGGCCGACCAGGCGGTCGCCGCGGCGCAACCGGCGCAACGTGCCGACACCGAAGCGCTGCGCTCGCGCATGATGGATGCGGTCAAGCAGATCAAGACGTCACGGCTGGGGGCGCTCAAGGGCAAGGCGGCGCTGTATGAGCTGCCGTGGTACGTGATCATCGGCAATCCGGCGGCGGGCAAGAGCACGGCGATCCTCAACTCGGGGCTGCAGTTCCCGTTCGAGGACAACCGCAGCAACGTGATCCAGGGCATCGGCGGCACCCGCAACTGCGACTGGTACTTCACCACCACCGGTATCGTGCTCGATACGGCGGGCCGGTACTCGGTCAGTGTCGAAGACCGCATGGAGTGGCTGACCTTCCTCGGCCTGCTGAAGAAGAACCGGCCGCGCGCGCCGATCAATGGCGTGATCATCGCGGTGAGCATTGCCGAGCTGTCGGGCAGCAAGCCGGAGTTCGCCATCGAGCTGGCCAAGAACCTGCGACAGCGCGTGCAGGAAATCACCGAGCGGCTGGAAGTGTTCGCCCCGGTGTATGTGCTGTTCACCAAGGCCGATCTGATCGCCGGGTTCAGCGAGTTCTTCCGCAACCTGGACCCGTCCGAGCGCGAGAGCGTGTGGGGCGCGACGCTGCCGTTCGACGTGCAGGCGCAGAGCGATGCGCTGACCGCCTTCGATGCCCATTTCGATGAGCTGGCCGAAGGCATCAAGGAGATGAGCCTGGCGCACATGGCGATGCAGCGCGGGCGGGACGTCTCGCCGGGGCTGCTGACGCTGCCGCTGGAATTTGTCGGCATCAAGCCGGCACTGCGGACCTTCATCGCCACGCTGTTCGAAGACAATCCGTTCCAGTTCAAGCCGGTGTTCCGCGGCTTCTATTTCAGCAGCGCGCTGCAGGAAGGGCATTCGGTCCATCACGCGTCCGAGCGCGTTGGCCGCCAGTTCTCGCTGTCCTCGCGCGGTGCCGAGACCGATGCCGCGCCGACCGGGCAGACCGCGTTCTTCCTCAAGGACCTGTTCCGCAAGGTGATCTTCTCGGACAAGGAACTGGTGCGGCAGTATTCCAGCCCGCACCAGAACCGCCTGCGCTATGGCGTGTTCCTTGGCGCGGTGGGCGTGCTGGCCCTGGCGCTGGGCCTTTGGACGTGGTCGTACACCACCAACGTGCAGCTGGTGAACAATGCCACCAAGGACCTGGAACAGGCCGTCCGGGTGCAGAAGGACCGGGTGGACCTGAAGTCGCGCATCGACGCGCTGCTGCTCCTGCAGGACCGGATGGAACAGCTGGACCGGTACAAGAAGCAGGGCGGCATCACCACCAGCCTGGGCCTGTACCAAGGCGACAACATCCGCGCCAAGCTGATGAAGGAGTACTACCACGGCATGCAGCAGGTGATGCTGGATCCGACCGTGGCCAGCCTGGAAGGGTACCTGGGCCAGGTGGTCGCCGAGCGTGACAAGCTGGGGCAGGGCGCACAGGCGGCGGCCGAGAGCGAGGTGCTGTACCAGAACGCATCGCCGACCAGCACCAACGACGCCTACAACGCGCTCAAGACCTACCTGATGCTGGGTAACCGCAAGCAGGTCGAAAGTGCGCACCTGTCGCAGCAGCTGACCCTGTTCTGGCGCAACTGGCTGGACGGCAACCGTGGGCAGATGAGCCGCGAGGACATGGTGCGGGCGGCCGAGAAGCTGATGAACTTCTACGTGGCGCAGTCGGCCGATCCGGACTGGCCGCAGATCCAGAACAAGGTGACCCTGGTCAGCGACAGCCGCCAGGCGCTGACCAAGGTGATGAAGGGCCAGCCGGCGATGCAGCGCGTGTTCGCGCAGATCAAGGCGCGTGCCGGCGCCCGGTTCCCCACGGTGACCGTGGATGCGCTGGTTGGCGAGGAGCGCAACGGCCGCCTGATCACCGGCAGCTACGCGATTTCCGGCGCCTTCTCGCGCAAGGCGTGGGAAGACTATGTAAAGGATGCGATCAACGAGGCGGCCAACACCCAGCTCAGCACCACCGACTGGGTGCTCGATACCACCGAGCAGAGCGATCTGTCGCTGGCTGGCAGCCCGGAGCACATCTCGCGTGAACTGGTGACCCTGTACAAGCAGGAGTACGCCAAGGAGTGGACCAAGTTCATGCAGGGGCTGAGCATCGCCCAGTTCGATACCTTCGAGCAGGCCACCGCGCGCATCAACACGCTGGGCGACGCCACCAACTCGCCGCTGCGCCTGCTGCTGGAGAAGATCAACGAGCAGACCATCTGGGACAACCCGGCCGCCGAGGCACGCTCGAAGAAGGCCAAGGGCGGGTTCGTGGCGTGGTTCCAGAAGACCATCCTGCGCAAGGACCCGGAAGCGGCGGTCCAGCAGCAGCCGGTGGGCCCGATCGGCAAGGCGTTTGAAGGCATCGCCAAGCTGACCGTCAAGCGTGCGGATCAGCCGGCGGTGATCGACGCCTACTTCGAAACGCTGGGCAAGCTGCGTGCGCGCCTGAACAACATCAAGAGCCAGGGCGAGCTGGGCGTGGGCACGCGCAAGCTGATGCAGGACACCTTCAGCAATGAAGGCTCTGAACTCAGTGTGGCGCTGGCGCTGGTGGACGAGCAGGTGCTGACCGGCCTGGATGCGGCCCAGCGCGATGCGCTGCGTCCGCTGCTGCTGCGTCCGCTGACCCAGACCTTCATGGCGCTGGTGGAGCCGACGGAAGGCGAGGTCAACCGCAGCTGGGGCGCGCAGGTGTATGAGCCGTTCAAAGCGCGTATCGGCCAGCAGTATCCGTTCAACCTGAACTCCGACGTGGATGCCGCGCCGAGCGACATCGCGGCGATCTTCGGCGCCAGCGGCAGCATTGCCGCGTTCAACAAGGACGCGCTCGGCACCCTGGTGATCCAGCGCGGCAACCTGCTTGAAGCACGCCGCTGGGCGGGCATGGGCATCACCCTGTCCAACGAACTGGTGGCCAAGTACGGCAACTGGGTCAGCGGCGGGGCGGCGGGTGCGGCATCGCAGGACACCACGATCTTCGAACTGCTGCCGGCCCCGGCGACGGGCGCGATCGAGTACACCATCGAGATCGACGGCCAGACCCTGCGCTACCGCAACACGCCGCCGCAGTGGACCACCATGCAGTACCCGAACCTGGGCCAGGTGCCCGGTGCCAAGGTCACGGCGGTGGCGCCGGACGGCCGCACGGTGGAGGTGTTCAACGCCGCCGGTGCCAACGGCTTCAGCCGCCTGATGAAGGAAGGCCAGTACGAGCACCTGGAGGGTGGCAGCAGCCGCATCACCTGGAGTGCGGACGGCGTGGCGGTGACGGTGGAGATGCGCGTGGTGCGCCGCGCCGGTGCCGCGGCCGATGGGGGCGACTGGCAGCGCGGTCTGCAGTTGCCGCAGACCGTGGCTGGCACTGGTCCGGCGGCGGCTGCACCGGCCGCGCCGGGCGCGCCCGCGCCGGCTGCTGCGGGTACGCCTGCGGCGACCGCCCCGGCGCAGTCGACCGGAGGTACGCCATGAGCCGCGCGGTGAGCGCCGGGGTGTCCTACTTCGGCAAGGTGCCGTCGCGCGGCGATTTCGTGCGCGCGGCCGACAACCATCAGCTGCTCGGCTGGCTGGACCGCTGGGCGGGTGAGAGCGTGGAGCTGCTGGCGCAGAATCCGGACTGGAAGCGGGTCTACGATGCTTCGCCCGAGATCCACTATGCGTTCCTCGGATCGCGCAGCAAGCTGGTGCTGTGCGGGCACTTCCTGGCCAGTCGCGACGCCTCGCAGCGGCGGTTCCCGCTGCTGTCGGCGGTGCGCCTGGAGGCCGCCGAGCCGCTGCCGTTCATCGGCCGCAGCCCGCTGGCGATGTCCAACGCGTGGTCGGGTCTGTCGCGCATGGCGCGCCAGGCCTTCAGCGACGAAGACGCCGGCCCGGCATTGAACGAACTGGCCGATGCGCGCTTCAGCATCAGCACCGATCCGAGCGCGTACAACGCCACATTCCGTGACTTCCTCGACGGCCAGACGATCGGCTCGATGGAGCGGCTGCTGCGCGACGCGGGGCACCCCGAGATCGCGCTGAAGCAGGCATTGCCCGCCCTTGGGCTGCTGCTGCAGCCGGTACTGAGCGGCGGCGACGTCAACGTGGACCGGGCACTGGTGTTCCCGCTGGTACGCGACCCGCTGTACCGGCCGCTGGTGGCGGCATTCTGGCTGGATATCGTGTCCTGCTTCGTCGCCCGCGGCGATTTCGAGCTGGCGGTGCTGATCCGCAACGATGCCGCACCGACGATGGTGGTGGGCTTCAATGGTGCCGACCGGCATGCGCTGCGCGCGGTGCTGGACCCGGCCGAAGCCGGCGACTTCCTGATCCGCGTGCAGCAGGCCGAGTGGGTCGACGACTACCTGCACAGCGACTACAACCTCAATCGCTTCGCCAGTTACCTGGACCGCGATGACCTGGCATTGAGCACGGCGCGCAGCCTGTTCGGCGAGACTTTCCTGGGAACATGACCATGCGCCTTCGTTCTGCTTCTGTCCTTCTCCTGGCCGCGCTGGCATCGATCGGCACGGCACCCGCTGCCGGGCAGGCCGCGCCTGCGCCGGCTGCCACCGAACGCCCGGTCGTGATCGAAGGGGTGGTGCCCGACCAGGCCACCAAGGCCCGGCTGTTGAAGAACCTGCGCGAGGTCTACGGTGCCGAGCGCGTTGTGGACCGGGTGCAGGTGGAGTCCATCGCGACGCCGCCGAACTGGGGCGAGTACGTCGCCGGCATGATCAACCCGGGGCTGAAGCGGGTGTCGCCGGGCAAGCTGGAGATCAACGGCCAGTCCGTGCGGGTCAGCGGCGAAGTCGGCAACGAAGCGCTGCGCCAGCAGGTTGCCAGCGACCTGAGCCTGGCCAGCAACACGTCCTACACGGTCACCAACGCGCTGAAGGTGGGCTCGCAGCAGAAGCTGCTGGACCAGACGCTGGCCAACCGCATCATCGAGTTCCAGAGCGGCAGCGCCAAGCTGACCCCGCTGGGCATGCGCATCCTGGACGAGATGTCCGAGAAGATGGTGCAGATGGGCGACACCAGCTTCGTCGTCATCGGCCACACCGACAACGTGGGCCAGCGCGAGAACAACCTGGCGCTCAGCCACGCGCGCGCCCAGGCAGTGAAGGCCTACCTGGTGCAGAAGGGCATTGCGGCCAACCATCTGGACGTGGTCGGCAAGGGTCCGGACGAGCCGGTGGCCGACAACGCCAGCCTGGACGGTCGCGCGCGCAACCGTCGTATCGAGTTCAAGATCCAGTAAACGCGTACCGCTCGACGGGCTTACTGCCCGTCGAGGTTCTGGTTGATGTCCAGCATCTCTTCCATCTGGTCGAGCACGCTGGAGTCCTTGATCACGCGCTTGAGCCACACGTGCAGCGGCATCTCGCCCCAGCGCGCCGCCTTCTCGGCCAGATACGCCACCGGGCTGTGCGGCTCGGTGCGGCGGAAGAACTCGGCCACCTGGCGCAGTTGCTGCAGGGCTTCCTTGCGCGTGGTTGGCGCGCCGCCGGGGCCGCGTGCGGACGGCGCAGCGGCATCGCCGGAACCGGCCTGGGCGGTGAAGGCGTCTTCGGCGTCCAGCTCTTCGACCACCTCACCGTCGAGGAGCACGCCGGCATCGCGCGCGAAGCGCATCACCGTGCGCTGGATGTGCTCGATCTGTTCGCGCACCGCACTGAAGCTGGGGCCGTCCAGGCCGAGCCGGTTGTCCACGGCCGCCTGCAGGGTCACCAGCGCATCGGCGCATTCGGGCAGGATTTCCACCAACTGGCGGTAGAACTCGTGCTGGGTATCGCGGCGTGCCGCCTCCAGCTGTTCCAGCCCGGGACGGTCGTCGTGATAGTCGCCGCCGTTGCTGGCGCGGGCGTGCGCGACTTCGAAATCGGTGAGGGTGAAGCGGCCCTGCGGTGCCGAGACGATCGGCACGTTGCGCAGCCACTGCAGGGAATTGCTGAGCAGCCAGCTCAGGTTGCCGATGCGCTCTTCCTGGTCGTCGTCCGGCGCCTGCGGGTGCACGACCTCCCAGTACTGGTCGCACAGCCCGGCCACGACGCGGTAGCCCACGGCGAGGCCGCGGAAGCCTTCGACCTGGGTCGCCGCTTCGGTCAGCCAACCGGCCAGGCGCAGGTCCTTGGTGCGGGTCTGCAGCAGGTCGGCGCACTCGCGCGCGACGCTGGACCAGTCGGCGTACTTGATGTCGGTCTGCCACTCGCCCTGGTCCAGGGTCGGGTCGTCGGCGCGCCGGCTTTCCTGGATACGGTCGAACTCGGGGGAGAAGGCAAGGTCCTCGCCGGCGGGGGCGTGGTCGGCGATGGGGGCCAGCAGGGCATCCTGATCCAGCATGGCAAATCTCGTGATGGGAACACGCCGATTCTAGCCTGCGTTCGCGCACGGGGTGATGGCCGGGCCGGGGTGTTTGCCTGGCGAGCGGTGCCGGTGCATAGTGCACGCACCGTGAAGGTCCGCGCCCGTTATGCGGGCGGCGGGCAACCGCAGACATACTGACACCGGGGAAGGGTCGCCGATATGCAGGGAAGGATGATTTCACAGGCGCTGCTGCTGGCGCTGGGGCTGGTGGCCGGCCTGGATGCCGCCGCACAGGCCACGACCGACGCCAAGGGCTTTGGCGGTTGGCGCAACCTCCACTCCGAGAACGGCGCCGAACCTGCGCTGGAGGACATTCCCTTCGCGATGCTGCCGGCGGAAACCGCCAAGGGCACGCGCTTCGCCGTGCTGGACCGCGAGGGCAAGCGGACCGTGTGCTGCATGGTGGTCACCAGCGAGCGGCTGGATGCGACCGCTCTGGAACAGCGCTACCGCCTTCCGGGTGTGTGGGTGTCGGACGTGCTCAACGAAGGCACCAACGAGAGCCGTCCCTACGAGCCGCGCGTGTATGAGATGAAGCGCGAGGGGGCCCTGCAGACCTATGCCTATTTCGATGCGGCAGAGGCCTACAGCGACCTCGGCGGCCTGCTGCTGCCACCGTCGGCCACGCTGGATGCGGCAGGCAACGTGAGGGTCGGCACGGACACCTACACGCTGCAGTTCCAGTCGACCACGTTCGCCGATGATGACGGTGCGCTGGATCGTTTCACACTGCGGCCGGTGGGCAAGCCCGGCAAGCCGGTGATTGTCGAAGTTCCATACGGAACGTATTGAAACAGCCTGGATTGACGCCGCTTTAACAGGCGGCGTCTTGCTTGCGTGCGTCTGTCATTGGCATCTGCTACCGTCGTATCCACAGGGGATGGAAGCGTCGCGGGCTGCGCCCGTTGCGTGCACGACTAGGTGAGCCATGGATGCAATACGGAACCTGATGACGCAGGCGGCCCGGTTGTCGGGTGAGCAGCGTCTGTACCAACTCTCGCTGCCGACCGCGCCGGATGTGGTGGTGGAGCAGTGGCACGGGCAGGAGCAGCTGTCGCAGGGATTTCGCCATGAGGTGACGTTCCTGTCGCTGCAGGCCGATCTCCCGCTGGAGTCCTGGCTGGGCACGCGCGCGAGCCTGCAGACGCGGCTGGCCGATGGTGCCATGCACAGCCGCACCGGAGTGGTGACCGAAGCACATCTGCTCGGTGCCGATGGCGGCCTGGCGCGATACCGCATCACACTGTGCGATGCCAGTTGCTGGCTGGCGCAGACGCGCCACAGTCGCGTCTTCCAGGACCAGACCCTGCAGCAGATCGTGGACAGCGTGTTCGCCGCGCATCAGGGCCACGTGGCCTGGCGCTGGAGCGAAGAAGTTGCCGATTTCCTCAAGGGCGCGCGCCAACGCAGCTACTGCGTGCAGTACCGCGAAAGCGATCTCGATTTCGTGCAGCGGTTGCTGGCCGAGGAAGGGCTCGGCTGGCGCGTGCAGCCCGACGACGATGACGGCGACGGTGGGGGTCACGCACTGGTGCTGTTTGCCGACAGCGGCGTGCAGCCGCAGGATGTGGTGAGCGCACGCAGTGGCGGCATCCGCTTCCACCGCGCCGATGGCACCGAGCAGAACGATGCGGTGCAGGCATTGGGCCAGCGGCGCCAGCTCGGCGCGCAGTCGCTGACGCTGCACAGTGATGATTACCGTACCGTGCGCTCGCTGGGCGCCGGCGTTCCGCTGGAAGGCGGCGGCAGCGGCGAGCGTGAGATTTACGATCCGACCGGCGCCTATGCATTCGTCGATCGGCATGAGGCCGATCGCTATGCCGGCCTGATGGCGCAGGCCAGCGAGGCCCGCTGGAATGGCTGGCAGGGACGCAGCACAGTGCGCAGCGCCACCGCCGGGCACTGGCTGCAGCTGCGCGACCTGCCGGGCGACGCGCCGGCGGCGCTGCTGCTGGTGTCGCTGCGTCTGGCCGGCATCAACAACCTGCCGGCCGATGCCCGCGACGCGCTGGAGGCGGCCCTCGGGCCGGCCGAGCCATCCGGATCCGACGCGGCGCCACTGTGGGAAGACGCGCGCCGGCATGGTTTCGCGGCGACGTTTTCGGCCGTGGCGCGCGACCAGGTGTGGCGCCCGATCCTGCAGGACGAGACCGGCGCACGACTGAATCCGCGCCCCTTGGCACCGGGTTACCAGACCGCGGTGGTGGTGGGTGATGCATCCCGTGGC
This sequence comes from Stenotrophomonas sp. LGBM10, assembly GCF_046736075.1. Lineage (GTDB taxonomy): Bacteria > Pseudomonadota > Gammaproteobacteria > Xanthomonadales > Xanthomonadaceae > Stenotrophomonas. Next base: position 230,288 of record NZ_CP177163.1, on the reverse strand, counting down.
GGTGGGCCGCAGGAGGTCCACGCCGACGGCCTGGGCCGGGTCCGGGTCCGCTTCCATTTCCAGACCGATCGCCGCGACGCGGGTACGGCGCAGGACAGCACGTGGCTGCGGGTGGCGCAGCGATACGCCGGCCCGGGCGTGGGCAGCCAGTTCCTGCCCCGTGTTGGCCAGGAAGTGCTGGTCGGATTTCTGGAAGGCGACATCGACCGGCCGGTCGTGGTGGGCAGCCTCTACAACGGGCAGGGCGAGGCGGGGGTTGCCCCGACGCCCGGCGGCAAACCCGCCGACGCCGACACCAGCGCCTACGCGCAGGCGACCGACCGCATCGCCAGTGCGCAGGGCAACCGCAGCGGCGGCCAGGCGCCGGCGTGGCACGCCGCTGCGGCCGGCGACGACGCCCACCGTCATCCCGGCGCGCTGTGGGGCGTGCAGTCGCGCGAGTGGTCCGGCGAGGGGCATTCGCGCCTGCTGTTCGACGACAGCGACGCGCAGTTGCGGCTGCAGTTGGCGACCACGCAGGCAAGCAGCGCGCTCACGCTGGGGCACCTGATCCACCAGGCCGACAACTTCCGCGGCAGCCTGCGCGGCGAAGGCTTCGAACTGCGCAGCGACGCCTGGGGCAGCGTGCGCAGCCGCGCCGGCCTGTGGTTGAGCGCGTATGCAGGCGGGGCGGCATCGCCGGCCGGCACCGTGTCCGCGCCGGTGGCGTTGCTGAGCCAGTTGCAGACGCTTGGAACCACCTTTGCGCAGGCGGCGGGCACGCACCTGACCGTGAAGCTGGCCAGTGCCGAGGGGGTGGGTCGGCCGCGGCATTCCAAGCTGGTTGACGACGCCGCGCCGCTCGAGGCGGTACTGCGCAGCGCCCGCGCCACGGTACCTGGCGATACCTTCGCCGACGCGCGTGGCGCCGCCGGCGACCGCGACGGGTCGGCCGGCGAGGGCAGGGTGCCGCACGCCGGCGACCCCCTGCTCGGGCTTGCCGCACCGGGCGGGGTGATGCATCGGGCCGGTCAGTCCATTCACTGGAGCCTGGGCGAGACGCTGACGCTGGGCAGCGGCCTGGCCAGCGAGGCGATCGTGCTGGGACAGTCGCGCTGGCACAGCCGCCAGGCCATCGGCGTGCTGGCTGCGGCGCGTACCGGCCAGGGGGCGCAGACGACTACCCTGAGCATGGTGGCAGGCCTGGGCCCGCTGGAGGTACAGGCGCAGAACGACAGCCTCCGCGTGCAGTCCAAGGCTGCGCTGCGGGCGGCCAGCGCGCAGGCGGCGGTGGAACTGGCCGCAGGCCGCACGGTGCACGTGGCCACGGCGGGCGGCGCCAGCGTCACCATCGAGGGCGGCAACATCACCTTCACCGCGCCGGGCAACATCACCGTGCATGCGGCGAAGAAATCGTTCCTGCCCGGCGGCAGCGGCAACTATCCGTTGCCGGTGTTCCCGCAGTCGGTGTGCAAGGAATGCCTGCTGCTGGCTGCGCAGCGCGCCGCCCCTTTGACGCCGAAGGGCTGAGCGATGCTGCCCATCCGGTTTCCCTGCACCGCTGTTTTGCCACTGGATGCGGCGTTCCGCCGCTACCTGCTGCTGGACGGTGCGCAATGCGCGCGGCCCCAGGCCGTGCTGAAGCGCTTGCCGTATGCGGCGTCACGGCTGTTCGATGGCCTGCTGGCCGACGGCAGTGCCGATACCTCGGTGTATCTGGTTCCGCTGCCGGAGGCGCTGGACCTGCAGGAGACGCTGCCGCGCCTGCAGGAGGACGTGCAGTCGCTTGGCGCGCTGACGCTGCTGGAATCGCCGTTGGAGAGCGCGGAGCTGGCGCAGCGGCTCGCGCGCCGTCTGGATGCGCGGTATCCAAACGGCAAGGAATTCATCGCACGCTTCTACGATGGCCGGGTGCTGCCGTGGTGGGTGCAGGCGCTGGATGATGCGCAGCGTCGCGATTTTCTCGCCGTGGGCGAGCGTTGGCATTACGTGACGCACGATCACCAGTGGGACACCCTGGAACTGCACTGCCCGGTACGCGACCCGCATGCCCTGCCGTGGACGCTGGAGGCACCGCAGCGCCACGCGTTGATCGACGCTGCGTACCCCTACACGCTGATCGAGCACTTCCAGCTCACCGACCCGGAGTTGCTGGACCGGCTGCCGTCGGCGAACTGGTACGCGTTCCTGCGCAACGCGGTAGCCGTGGCGGCCGCATACGGTATCGAAGACAGCCGTCGGGTGGTGATGGTCTGCACCTGGTCGCTGCTGGTCGGCGATGACCTGGGCGAGGACCCGGAGTGGCAGGCGCGGCTGCGCGACTTCGCGGACGGGCGGCGCAGCGCCAAGGAGATCGGCGACGCGGTGTGGCCGATGGAGGAGAGCTGGTGATGGCACCGGGCATCATTCAACCGTCAACCGGGCGCGCGCATCGCGCCGCCCACTGCGTCGCGGAGTCGTCATGCTGAGCAACAAACCCCTGCTGTGGATCGTCGTGGCCGTGATCGTACTGGCCGCAGCCAGCGCCGGCTGCGCGCGCGCGATGGCCAAACCCAAGCCGCGCTCGCCGTACCTGACGCTGTTCGCCTTCAACTACAGCGACCGCTACCTGCACGACGTGCGCGTGGACGGCAGGTGGATGGGCGGGGTATCGGCCTATACCAACGGCGGGTCGGTGATGGGGCCGCTGGCACCGAAGCACGACAAGCCGCTGTCGATCCGGGTCGAGTGGGAGCTGTCGGACCGCTACGACCTTGCGACCAATACCTACCAGACCGTGGGCCCACGCGAACCGCGTTCGGCGGTGGTGACGGTCCGGCAGCCGTACCCGCCGGACCCGCGCACGCTGCTGCTGCACTTCTACCAGGACGGCCATGTCGAGGCCGAACTGATCGACCGCTCGAAGGATTACTGGGATTCCCGCCGCGAGGTGCTGCCCAAGGGCCACATCGCCAATGACGGAGCAGCACGCCCATGACGGCCCAAGACCCTACCGCCATTCCCGGCCAGGTCGACCTGGAGCCCGGCTCGCCCGAGCCGGTGGCCGATGCCGACCCTACCGCACGCACCGCGCGGCTGGCACGCGGCACCCGGCCGATGACCGACGCCGAGCGGCAGCAGCGCCAGGCCGCGCAGAGCTGTTCGCTGCCCGAAAAGGAAGATGCGACCACCGGCTGCAGCCAGGCGCTGCACTTCACCGTCTACTTCGACGGCACCGGCAACAACCGCGACGCCGAGCTGGCCAAGGCCGAATCCGAGCGGGCGCTGTCGAACATCGCGCGGCTGTACAGTGCGCGCATCGACGGCCGTTCGAACGTGGTGTCGACCTACGTCGCCGGGGTGGGAACACCCTGCCCGGAAGTGGGCGATACCGGCGGCATGCTCGGCCTGGCGATCGGCAAGGGCGGGCGCGAGCGCATCGACTACGCGCTGGAAGAGCTGGACATGAAGATCCAGCAGCAGCCGCCCTCGATGCGCATTGTCATCCTCAACGTGGCCGTGTTCGGCTTCTCCCGCGGGGCGGCGCAGGCGCGGGGTTTCGTCCGCGATCTGGTCGCACTGTGCAAGCGACAGCCCGACGGCACCTGGCTGTACCGCGACAAGACCCCGATCCGCATCGGCTTCGTCGGCCTGTACGACACCGTGGTGTCGGTATGGCCGTCGCTGGCGCACGCGGCGGTCAATGCGGGCAACGGCCACAATGGCTGGGGCGAGGGCATGCGCATTCCGCAGATGGTGGTCCAGTCGGTGCACATGACCGCCGCGCACGAGCTGCGCGGCCAGTTTCCGCTGGACTCCACCCGCGACGATGCCCGCTATCCCGACAACACCCAGGAGATCTGGTACCCGGGCGTCCACTCGGACGTGGGCGGTGGCTACGATCCGCAGCACCAGGGCCGGCAGAACAGCATTGCCCGCTTCGCGCTCAACGAGATGTACGACATCGCGCTGGCCGGTGGCGTGCTGCTGAACCCGGTGACCCGCCTGCCGTCGCCGGTGCGGACCGAATTCGACAAGACCGATCCGGAGCTGCAGGCGGCCTACAACGCCTACCTGCAGGCGGTGCGGATCAAGCGCGGGCGCATGGAAGACGTGCAGGCCGCGCACATGGAGCTGCTGCATCGCTGGCTGAAGGTGCGTGTCGCCCGGGGCGACAAGCTCCCCTCGATGCAGCGCCTGGCGCAGCGGCAGCAGCAGCTTGAAGACGAGGTCAAGACGTTGCGGCGGGAGAAGATGCGGCTGCGCGATCCGTATGGGAACGATTACGCCGCCTCGAGCATGACCAGCGAGGAGATCGCCGAGTGGAACCGGGCCTCCGATGCACTGAGCGCGCGCAGCGACGCGCTGGGCGAGGTCAAGAAGCAGCGCAAGGGACTGGCCAGTGAGACCGATACGCTGGTCGGCAAGATGGTGGCGCTACGCCGCAAGCGCGAGCGCGGCAAAACGCTGACCCTGGCCGAACGCACCATGCTGGATGCGTGGGACAACAAGACCCTCCTGCCGGAGGCAGTGGAGACGTTCTTCGATGGCTACGGCCACGATTCGATCTCGCACTGGTTCATCGGCAACCTGGCGCAGTGGCGGGTGCTGTACTTCGGCGACACCAAGTACAAACCCGGCGAGGTGGTGGAAGGCGCGACCGCGCCGCAGGAACAGACCGAGCCGGCGTGACCGCCGGCCGGCGCGGTCAGTCGCTGTGGCCGCGATGCACCGCCTCGATGCGGTGGCCGTCGGGATCGATCAGGAAGGCCGCGTAGTAGGTATCGCCATAGTCCGGCCGTAGTCCGGGGCCGCCGTTGTCGGTGCCGCCGGCCGCCATCCCCGCCGCGTGGAAAGCCTGCACCGCCTGCTGGGACGGCGCCGCGAATGCGAGATGGAAACCATCGCCGGGCGGCGCCGCGTCGGGCGTCAGGTTGAGCAGCAGTTGGTCCTGATCATCGACCAGACCGTAGCCGATGGATTCCGGGCCATCGAACACGCGACGATAGCCGAGCGCGCCCAGCGTGCCGTCGTAGAAGCGGCCTGCGCGCGGCAGATCACGCACGCCGAGGGAAAGGTGATGCAGCATGCGGCCGGCTCCAGGTAGGGGGTGTAGAGCATACCGCGCCGCACCTCCCGGCCTTCCGTGAGCGTCCTGAAAAATGCCATTGCGGGCCCTGCCAGCGGCGTGTGACTATGCGCGCACGCAGGGACAGGGGATGTCATGGGAAGCGAGAAAACGGACGTCGACGAAGGCCGCCGTCAGGCCGGCACCTGGATGCCCGTTGGCAGTGCCCAGGTGCGTCGCGACGGCCTGCGGGCCGGCGCGATGGAGCAGCAACTGCGCGCTGCGGCACCCCCCTGTTCAACCCTGCACGTTCATCCAGACGACCGCTCGCCGTGCAGCGCGACGTTGGCCGTCGCATCGATGCACTGACCCCCCTCCTGACCCACCCACGCTCCACCACCAAGGACTGACCATGTCGTACACGGCCGTACAGATGCAGACGTTGCTTTCCGGTCTTTCACGCCAGCTGGCGGCCCTGTACGGGCGCGAGCTGAAGCAGGCCGGGCTGGAGATCGCGGTGCTGAGCGACGACACCCCGGATGAGGAGGTGGCCCGGCGCATCAACGTGGCCTATGCGCGCGCCAGCGAGCAGGCGATGGAGCTGGTGCGGATGTTCGGGCGCACGCCCGAGCTGGCCGGCGACGCCACCTGGCTGACGCTGCAGCAGCGCTACCTGAGCGGGTTCGAGAACATCGTATCCAAGCTTCACGACGCGCAGCGCCTGGATACCGAGAAGCTGGAAACCGTGCTGGGCATGATGTCCCAGGTGACCGCTGTTCCCATGCCGGGCCCGGGCGGCAAGATCGGCAAGGTCGTGGGCATCAGCGAGGATGGCGTGGACCTCGTCAATCTGCTGGTGGCCGCCCGAACGGGCGACTACAGCACCGTTGCCACCCGGCTGACGATGTTCGTGGTGGGGGGCATGATCGAGGCCACGCTGGAGCGCTTCCCGTTCGCAGGCCCGGTGCTGGCCGCGTCCGGTCTGGTCGGCGTGGTTGAGGATGCGCTGGAGGGGCAGGTGGCCGACTCCTTCCAGACGCTCCTTGCCAATGAGGAAGCACGGTTCGTGGTCGAGCGCTCGTACGCGCTGTATGGCCAGGGCTTCCAGCAGTTCGAGGGCATCGACTACGCCGCGTTGATGGGCACCTCCGGCGCCGACAGCGTCTATGGCCTCGACGGCAAGCAGAACATCATCGGCGGCGGTGCGGGCAACGACCGCATCGAAGGCGCCGGCGGCGGCGACGTGCTGGGCGGCGGGTCCGGCAACGACCGCCTCTACGGGGGCGGCGGCAACGACCAGCTCGAAGGCGGCGACGACGACGATGTGCTGGAGGGCGGGCTCGGCAACGACCGGCTCGAAGGGGGCGCGGGCCGCGACTATTACGACTTCACCGATGCCGATTTCGCCGGCGGCCCCAGCCAGGACGTCATCATCGACAGCGATGGCGATGGCGCGATCCGCTTCAACGGCACCGTCATCGGCAGCGACCTGGGCGATGGCGTGGTCAGCCGGGTCAGCGCGCAGGGCTTCTACTGGCAGACCGCCGACAAGACCTTCAACATCCTGATCAGCGACCCCAACGAAGACGGCACGCGCACGCTGATCATCGTGCATCGCGCGACCAACAGCCGCATCCGCGTCGACAACTGGTCCGACGGCCACCTCGGTATCACGCTGCCCACCTACAATCAGCCCGGGACGCCGGAAAACCCGATTCCGCAGACCAACGGCGATGATCTTGTCGGTCGTGACGGCGACACGGACACCGTCCCCAGCGGACATGACATCATCCACGGGCTGGAAGGCAACGACGGCATCGACGGCGGCTACGGCAACGATCGTATCGATGGCGGCGGCGGCGACGACCTCCTGCTCGGCGGGCCGGGCGACAACGTCATGTCCGGGGGCACCGGCAACGACATCATCGTCAACGGTGCCATGGTGATGAACTGGCGGCGCTGGGAAGAGATGACGCCGCACCTGGACACGCGCATGTATGAGGAGCTCGCCAAGCGCGGCGATCTTCACTCGCACGGCAACGCGTGGATCGCGTACTACGCCAACGGCCAGGCCGTGGACCTGGACGATACGTTCGCCCGGTTGATCAACCTGGAGGTTGAAGCGTGGGGGCGCAACAATGCGCCCATCTGGCGCCACCTGGACGCCAATCAGTACCGGAACGGCAACGACACCATCGATGCCGGATCCGGCGCGGATACGGTCTATGCCGGGGAGGGCGACGACATCATCGACGGCGGCACGGGCAACGATCTGCTGATCGGCGGGCACGACGCGGACGTGATCAATGGGGACGACGGCGATGACCGCATCTACGGCGATGTCATCACGGGAGGCCGGACCAGCCTGTTCCAGGAGCTGAGCACCGGTGTATCGAACCTGGCCAACAATGCCGGCGCGGACATTCTGGACGGTGGCGCCGGCAACGACATGATCTTTGGCCAAGGGGGATCGGACATCCTGCGCGGCGGCGATGGCGACGACGAGCTGTGGGGCGATCGGCTGAATGCCCCGGTGGGCGATCCGCTTTACTCGCCTGGCCCGGCCGGTAACGACCATCTCGACGGCGGCGCCGGCAACGACTGGCTGCTTGGCAATGCCGGCGATGACACGCTGTTCGGCGGCAGTGGCAACGACTTCCTGCACGGCGATGACCACATCACGCCGGAAGCGGAGCACGGCAACGACGTGCTCGATGGGGGTGACGGCAACGACTACCTGTACGCGTGGGGCGGCAACGACGTGCTGGACGGTGGCGCTGGCAAGGACCTTCTCATGGGGGGCAGCGGTGATGACCGCCTGACCGGCGGCACGGGCGACGACGAACTGCAGGGCGGCACCGGTGACGACCGCCTGGAGGGGGGCGAAGGCGATGACATCCTGTTCGGCGAGGACGGCAACGACATTCTGTCCGGTGGCGACGGCGTCGACCAGTTCGTCGGTGGCGCAGGCAACGACATCCTCAATGGCGGCGCCGGCAATGACCACCTGTGGGCCGATGACGGCAACGACGTCGTCAACGGTGGCGACGGCGACGACCGGCTGTTCGGTGGCGCAGGCAACGATACCCTCTCCGGCGGCGCGGGTTGGGACAGCCTCGAAGGTGGTGCGGGCGACGACCATCTCGATGGCGGCGGCGCGGGCGACGAGCTGTTCGGCGGTGCCGGCAATGACGTGCTGTCCGGCGGTGCGGGCGATGACCGCCTGTACGGCGATGGCGAGGACGGTGCCGGCAATGACGTGCTCTACGGTGGCGAAGGCTGGGACACCCTGGACGGCGGCGCCGGCCATGACACCCTGCACGGCGATGCAGGCAACGACGTCCTGGAAGGCGGTGCGGGCCACGACACCCTGCACGGCGACGCCGGCAATGATGACCTGCTGGGCGGCGCCGGCAACGATGTGCTCGATGGCGGCGCGGGCAACGACCTGCTCAAGGGCGGCGAGGGGCAGGACACCTACGTGTTCGGCCTCGACAGCGGGCACGATGCCATCGAGGATGGCGACGCCGACAGCATCATCCGCCTCGCGGAGGACATCGTTCCGGCCTACGTGGTGGTACGGCGCAACGGCAACGATGCATACCTGACGATGGTCGGCAATCCGAACTGGTCGCTCACCCTGCGCGAGTACCTGTCGGCGCCACTGGGCGGTGCGCCGTCGATCCGCTTCTTCGACGGCAGCGTGCTGACCCACGCACAGATCCGGGCCACGTTGATCCAGCCGACCTCGGGCGGCGACTACATCGACGGCTATGAGACCGACGACCACATCGACGGTGGCGAGGGCAACGACGTCATTGCCGGTGGGCAGGGCAACGATCTGCTCGAGGGCGGCGAGGGCGATGATGGGTTGTTGGGGGGTGAGGGCGACGATGTGCTGATTGGCGGCGCCGGCAATGATTCCCTGAACGGAAACGAAGGCAACAACGAGCTCTATGGTGGCGACGGAAACGACCTCCTGGAGAACCGCGCGGGCAACTCGCTGATGGACGGCGGCGCCGGCAGTGACACCCTCAGTGGTCACGATGGCGACGAGATCTACGTGTTCAAGCGCGGCAACGAGGCCGATCGGTTGATCTATTCCACCACCGGTGGCGTCGACACGCTGCGGCTCGGGCCGGATATCGCGCTGTCCGACCTGGAGTTCACGCTGACCGAGAACATGTTCTCCGGCGTCTCGCTGGACATCCGCATCAAGGGCACCGACGACGTCTTCAGCATCTACACGGCGCTGTACCTGGGTGACGCTGCCGAAAGCTCCGGCGATATCGACCGGGTCGAGTTCGCCGATGGGACGGTGATGACCGCGGCGGACTTCTACAGCCACGTGCTCGCCACGGCGCGTTATGCCGGCGAAGAAACCCAGCTCCGCTTGGGTACCGGCGCCGGCGATACGATCACCGGTGACAGCAGCGATGAGGTGATCTATGCGATGGGCGGCAATGACGTCGTCGACGGCGGCGAAGGCAGCGACAACATCCGGGGCGGGACCGGCGATGATCACCTGACGGGCGGGGCCGGCGATGATTTCCTCCGCGGTGCGGAGGGTGCCGACGTCCTGCACGGCGGCACGGGCAACGACACCCTGGTGGGCGGCTACGGCGACGATACGTTCTACTACAACGCGGGCGACGGCCAAGACGCCATCCTTGACAGCTCCCCCATAAACTCGTCGGACGAAATGGGTGGCGACGGCTTCGATCGCCTGTACCTGGGCGCCGGGCTGAACAGTGCCGACGTCGTGGTGACGCGGTCCGGGACCAGGGGCCTCACGGTGCACTTCACCGGCCGCCCGGACGACCGCATCGTTCTTGAGAACCAGCTCTGGGGCGACAGCGACAGCGTTTCCCCGGATGCCATCGAGGAGTTCGTGTTCGCCGACGGTACCGTGTGGACGACCGCGGATCTACTGACGCGGATCGATGCGGCGCCGGTCGTGGCACGCACGCTGGTGCCTGTGCTGGCGCCTTCGGGCAGTGCTTTCAGCTACACGATTCCGGCCGACCTGTTCAGCGACAACGGTCCGCTCAGCTGGGCAGTCAGCAACTATCCAGAGTGGCTGCAGTACGACCCGCAGACGCGGACGCTCAGTGGACAGGTGCCCGCAGACTGGTCATCGAGCTACGGGATCTCGATCTCTGCAACGGATGGTTACGGCCAGCAGACCTACACCGGCCTCACCATCGTTGGCGGGATACCCATCGAAGGCACCGCCTCCAGCGATACCCTGACCGGCACTGCGTACAACGATGTGCTGGTGGGCCATGCGGGGGATGATCGTCTCGATGGACGTGCTGGTGCCGACTACATGTTCGGTGGCACAGGCAATGATGGCTACACGGTCGACAGCTTCTATGACACGGTCGTTGAAGCGGCCGGGGAGGGCGTCGACAGCATCTCGTCCAGCATCACCTGGACGCTGGGCGAGAACGTGGAGAACCTGGTGCTGTCAGGCACCCGCGAGATCAACGGCACCGGCAACGCACTGGGGAATGTGATCACCGGCAATTCGGCGGCCAACATGCTCACGGGCAAGGGCGGCGCGGACCGGCTGGAAGGCGGCGCCGGCGATGATCGCCTGTTCGGCGACGACGGCGACGACTACCTGGAGGGTGGTGCGGGCCGGGACCGCATGGTCGGCGGCACTGGCAACGACACGTACAGCGTCGACTCGGCCTTCGATGTCGTCTACGAGGAGGCGGGGCAGGGGATCGACCTGGTAAGCACGAGCCTGGGCACCTACACGTTGGGGGACCACATCGAGAACCTGACGTTCTGGCTGTCCGGATACACCACCGGCCACGGCAACGCACTGGACAACGTGCTCACCGGCAGCAACGGCGTCAGCACGTTGTATGGGTACGACGGCGATGACACGCTTGATGGCGGCCTCGGTGAGGATCACCTGGTTGGCGGCCGCGGCGACGATACCTACGTTGTCGATCAGGCAGACGATACGGTTGTCGAACTGGCCGGCGAAGGGATCGACACGGTCAGGGCATCGACCCACTACACCCTGTCCAGTGACGTGGAGAATCTGACCCTGTTGGGTTCGTCCGCGCTCACCGGCACCGGCAATGCCGGCCACAACGTGCTGACCGGCAACAGCGGCAGCAATACGCTCACCGGCCTGGCCGGCAACGACACGCTCGACGGTGGGGCCGGCGCGGATACGCTGGTGGGCGGTACCGGCAGCGACCTCTACCTCGTGCGCACCGGCTATGGCACCGATACGGTCGTGGAAACCGCGAGCGATGCCGGGGACCACGATATCGCCCGGTTTGCCACGGCGGTGTACGACGACCTGTGGTTCACGCGCGCGGCCGGCTCGAATGATCTGAAGATCACCGTCCTCGGCAGCCAGGACGTGCTGGTGATCAAGGACTGGTACCTGGGCGACGCATCCCGGGTCGAATCGGTGGAGGCCGGCGGCATGCGCCTGGCGGCTGCCGACGTGCAGACCCTGGTGATGGCGATGGCGCAGTCGGGCAAGACCGGCACCGCCAGGCTCACCGCCGCCGAGCGTGCGGCGCTGCAGCCCGCCTTCGCCGCCACCTGGCAGTCGCAGGCCAGCGGTGTGGCCGGCCAGGCCGACGGCGGTTCAGCCGCGAGCGGCAGCCAGGAACTGAACGCGCTGATCGCGGCCATGAGTACCTTTGCCGATGGCAGCAGCACCTTCGACACCACCCCCGACGATGCCCTGCGATCGGGCACGTGGGCGTATGCCGATGGCGGCAAGGGGGCGTGGCTGCAGCCGTACAACGACGTGATGGCGGTCCGCGTCGCGTAGGCGAGGGCAGGCTGTCCCGCCGGGAGGAAACCTGGCGGGACCGGGCCAGTGTCATATCCGCCGGCTACAATGGCACCGCGGCCCCGGCGATCCTGTCGGGGCCGTTTCCGTCTGCTGCATGAGTGCCGTGCCGATGTTGCTGCGTTCGATCCTGTGCGTGCTGCCCCTGCTGCTGGTGGGCTGCGCGGCATCTCTGCCGGCCCGGCCGGCGCCCAACCCGGATGCGTTGTGGGGCATCGTGCAGCGCGACTGCCTGGGCGCGGCACCGCGTGCGTCGTGTCTGGCGGTGGCAGCGTCGCCGCAGCGCCGCGACGTGCTGCTCAAGGATGCGCACGGCGACTACCAGTTCCTGCTGCTGCCGCTGGACCGTGTCAGCGGCATCGAAAGCCCCGCGCTGCTGGGCAGCGGGGCGCCCAACTATTTCGCGGCCGCCTGGCAGGCGCGCACGCATACCGAGCAGGCGCTGGGACGCCCGCTGCCGCGCGAGGTTGCCAGCCTTGCCCTGAACTCGCCCCACGGACGTTCCCAGCATCAGTTGCACATCCACGTCGATTGCCTGCGCGCGGACGTGCTGGCGGCCCTGCAGGCCTGGCGCGGCGCGATCGGCACGCAGTGGGCGCCGTTGCCGGGGCCACTGCGGGGGCATGTCTACCAGGCGCGCCGCCTGCCCGGCGAGCTGCTGACCGCCAATCCGGTGCGGCTGCTGGCCGATGGCCTGGCCGCGCCCGGTGCGCTGGGCGAGTGGTCGTTGCTGGTGGCCGGCGAGCGCGCGCCGGACGGCACGCCGGGATTCGTGATGCTGGCCACGCAGATGGATCCGGCCAGCGGCAACCAGGCCAGTGCGGAAGAACTGCAGGACCATGCCTGCGCCGTGCTGACCGGTGCCGCTGACGCGCTGGAGCGCGAACGTTGACCCGCCGTGCGCCGGCGCGCGACCATCGAGGCGTGGCAGCGACGCCCATCATCGGCGCAGCTTCCCCTGCGCGCGCACGGACTGAAGAGAGGAAGGACCCACCATGAACACTGCATCCACACGCCTGCTGCCGGCGCCGCGCGTCCTGTGCGCCGCCCTGTTGCTGGCCGCGCCCTGGGGCGCGATGGCGGCGGACGCGCGCGACGCCGCCGGCAACCGCTGGGAAGCGTTGATCGAGCAGCCTGGCACTGCGCCACCGACGACGCCGGAGAGCGGCGACCCCGACATCGCCCAGCCGGTCTCGCCGCTGTTCTGCACCGGCGATCGTGCGTGGTGCGTGCGCCTGATCGCCAGCCGCAACACCCCCCAGCCCTCGTTGCAGGTGCAGGAATTCGTGCCGGGCGAAGACGGGCCGCGTGATCGGCATGTGGGCTACACCGGCCCCGAACGCGACGGCCAGTTCCAGGTCTGGCCGTACATTCGCCTCGCGCCCGGCCTGGGTGCCCCCAGCGTACCCACCGATCCGGTGCAGGCCGCGTTCGAGAACGTGGTGGTGGGCGTGGTGGTGGAGCAGAGCACCGGGTACGCCGGCGGGGGCGCGTCCAACGGCACGCTGCTGCTGGAAACCATCTACCACACCGACGAGGGCGTGGAGAGCAGCAGCGTGTTGTCGCTCCCGGTGGCGGGACAGGCCAGCATCCGCGCCTGCTTCAGCGAGCAGGACACCGCCCTGCGCAAGGGGGCCTGCCACGATGAATACACCTTCAGCGCGGCACTGTCGCTGCTGCCGCAGGGCAGGGACATGCCGCTGCTGCGCTATGCCAGCACCGCGACCCGTTTCCCGGCGTTCGTCTCGCGCAACCGCGATTCGCTGGCCAAGGGGGCGCTCACCGACCGCGACCTGCGCACCGCGCGTGACCCGGCCTGCAGCGTCGAGCGGACGCTGCGCTACGTTTCCGGCCGCTACGTGGCCGAACCGGCCCTGCCGGACTGCAGCGAATTCACCGGTCTGTAGGCGGAAATCGTCGCAAAGCCACGCTATAGTGGCCGATCAATGCGGTGCCCGCTTTCGCGCCCGGGCCGACTGGCGCGTCGTCAACGACTCATTCCATGACTGCTGAAACGAATACCCCGGCCGCTGCGGCCGAGCGGACCGGTCCGCTGTTCTACCGCCAGACCGTGCCGCTGAGCGCCGAAGCGCATGCCAACTGGCGCCTGCGCACCGAATCGGCGAGCTTCGCCGCCGACACCAACTCGCTGCCGGTGGTGGTGGGTGAGTTCGGCTCGATCGCCCAGTTCTACCCGATCCTGTTCACCGGCAAGGAAGCAGTGCCGCTGGCAGCCGTGGGCCTGGCCAAGGACAACCTGTTCGTGGCCGATGGCTACTGGGCCCCCGATCACTACGTACCGGCCTACGTGCGCCGCTACCCGTTCGTGTTCATCCAGACCGAGGACCCGCAGAACTTCGTGCTGGGCGTGGATGCCGGTGCCGACGTGGTCAACCAGGGCGATTCCGAGGAAGGCCAGCCGCTGTTCGAGAATGGCGAGCCGACCGAACTGGTCAACGCAGCGATGCGCTTCTGCGGCGACTTCACCCGCGAGCACGAGCTGACCCGTCAGTTCAGCACGGCGCTGATCGAGCAGGGCCTGCTGGTGGACCGCAGCATCGATGTGACCCTGTCCAACGGTGCGCAGATGTCCATCAACGGCTTCCGCGTCGTGGACGTGGAGAAGTTCTCCAAGCTGCCCGACGAGCTGGTCGTGGCCTGGCACCGCAACGGCTGGCTGGCGCTGGTGCACCACCACCTGAGCTCGCTGGCGCGCTTCAACGCGCTGGTGCAGCGCCAGAGCGCACTGCCGCTGCCCGACGCCGCCTGATCGGCGCAGCGCAGCACCCGAACGGCGGCCCAAGGGCCGCCGTTCGCATTTCAGTGCGCCGCGTCAGTCGCGGGTGCTGACTTCCCAGGTGGCATGCAGCACGCCCGGTTCGCGCTGCAGGCGCGCCACCACGGCATCGAGTTCGTCGGCGGCCACCGCGGTGCTGACCAGGATCGCCACGATGTCCACCGGCGCGTCGCTGTGTTCGACCACCTGCACATCGCCCACCGGGTACTGCGCCGCTTCCAGCAGCTCCACCAGGCGCTCGCGTACCTGCGGCGTGGCGGCCGGCTCCGCGCTCAGGCGCACCTCGTAGGTGGCCTCGGAGGCCGCCTCGTTGATCGGGATGCGGTTGATCGCGTTCACCAGCGGGCGCAGCAGGGTATTGCCGGCGATGACCAGCACCGTCAGCAGCACGCCCTCGGCAAGCATGTCCGCGCCGGTGCAGCAGCCCACCGCTGCCGAACACCACAACGTGGCCGCGGTGTTCAACCCACGCACGTTCATGCCTTCCTTCATGATCACGCCCGCGCCGAGGAAGCCGACGCCGGACACCACGTAGGAGATCACCCGGACCGCTTCGGTGGACCCGGCGATGCGCATCCCCAGGTCAACGAAGGCGGCTGCGCCGACGGCCACCAGCACATTGGTGCGCAGCCCGGCGGTGCGCTGGCGGTACTGGCGCTCGGCGCCGATCAGGGTGCCCAGGACGAACGCGGCCACCAGGCTGACCACGGTGTCCAGGAACGGGTAGAGCGTGAACGTCTCGATGAAGCGCATCGGCTCAGTGCCCGCGCTGCAGCAGAGAGGGCAGCAGCACGTTCAGCGGGGTGGCGAGGGCGGTCATGGCGTGCTCCACAAGGCGATGGCGCGGAGTGTAGCCGCTTGGGGCGACCGCGCGGCGCGCTTAGTCGGAAACCCGATATGCATATCCCGGTCGGTCATTTCACCCGCAGGCCCCCATTCAGCAGACTGGCGCCCCTTCCTGGCGCGCAGGCCTGTACGTCGCGCGCGCCGACGCTCCGTTTCCCCACCCTGGAACCTGCATGTCTCTGCTCCACCGCTCGTTGCGTCCGCATCCCCTGGTCCTGTCGTTGTTGCCCCTGCTGGGACTGGCGCCCCTCGCCGCCGCCGCCCAGGACGCCGCACCCACCCAGCTCGACGCCGTCAAAGTCACGGGTTCGCGCATCCCCCGGGCCACTGTTGAAGGGCCCTCGCCGGTGACGGTGATCACCCAGGAGCAGATCGAGGCGCAGGGCTACCGCAGCGCCTTCGAGGCCCTGAGCGCGCTGACCGAGAACACCGGCAACGTGCAGGGCGAAGACTTCGGCAACACGTTCACGCCCGCCGCCAACACCATCAACCTGCGCGGCCTCGGCCCCAACCGCACGCTGGTGCTGGTCAACGGGCGCCGCCAGTCGGACTATCCGCTGGCGTACGAGGGCTCGGTGAATGTGGTCAACCTGGCCAACATCCCGAGCGCCCTGATCGACCGTATCGAGATCCTCGCCGGTGGCGCCTCGGCGGTGTACGGTTCGGACGCCATCGCCGGGGTGGTCAACATCATCCTCAAGCGTCACTACGACGGCGTGGGCATCAACGTGCGTGCCGGCACCACCGAGCAGGGCGGCGGCGACAACCAGCGCGTGCAGGCCGTGGGCGGCGGGTCGGGCGATCAGTGGGATGCGATCTTCGGCCTGGAGCTGGGCAACCGCAAGGCGATCTACGGGTCGCAGCGTGACTTCATGGATTCGCTCACCGACGATCCGCGTGGCATCGCGCCGCTGCCGACCGCGGTGGCCTATCGCCGCAATGCGGGCACCGGCAACTACATCGATCCGGGCCTGGAGGGCTGCGATGCCACTGCGGGCCTCTACGGCGGCAGCGTGTTCCGTGCGCAGAATCCACGCCAGGGCGCCTATTGCGGCAGCAACGAGGCCGCAGCGACGTTCTGGACCGTGCAGACCGAGAAGCGCAACATCGACGCCTACAGCGCGTTGACCTGGCGCCTCAACGACCGCCAGGAACTGTTCGCCGACGCGGCCATCGGCACCGCGCGCATCTACAACAACACCCGCGCGCCGACCTGGACCTCTTCGCGCAACTACTTCTACAACCAGAACAGCGGTCAGCTGGAGACCTGGTACCGCCGTTTCGCGCCAGAAGAGATTGGTGGCGTGCAGGCCAATGCCAACCGGTTCCTGGAGCAGTCGTGGTCGTTCAACGTCGGTGCCCGCGGCAGCCTGGGCAGCTCGGACTGGGACTACGAAGCGGCCTACAGCCGTTCGCGCTACGAGAACCGCACGCGCCGACCGGCCCTGCTGGCCGGGATCAACGACTATCTGCTCGGGCCGAAGCTGGGCACGCGCAATGGCGTGGACGTGTATGCGCCGGACCCGACGCGTCTGTACCAGCCGCTGACGCCCACCGAGTACGGTGACCTGTCGGACACCTACGAAAGCCGCAACGCGGCCTGGCTGCAGACGGCCAGCGTCAGCGTCAACGGCGAACTGTTCACGCTGCCCGGCGGCCGCGCCGCGCTGGCGGCCGTGGTGGAAGCGGGCAGCCAGGGCTACCGCAACCGTCCCGATCCGCGCCTGGGCACCGGCGAATTCTGGAACACCAGCGCCGGTATCCCGGCGGGCGGCGAGCGCGACCGTTACGCGGCCGGCGTGGAACTGCAGTTGCCGCTGCTGGAGCGCCTGACCGCCACCGTGGCCGGCCGCTACGACCAGTACCGCGCCGCCGGCGACCACATCGGCAAGGCCACCTGGAGTGCGGGCCTGGAGTTCCGTCCGGTGGATTCGCTCCTGCTGCGCGCCAGTGCGGCCAGCAGCTTCCGCGCGCCGGACATGAACTACGTGTTCGCCACCGAGACGCGCGGCTACAACCCCGGCATGACCGACTACTGGCGTTGCCGTACTGCCGGCCAGGCCTACGACGACTGCGACTACAGCGGGCTGGCGATCGACTACACCAGTGGCGCCAACCCGCAACTGCAGCCGGAAACCGCACGGTCCTATGGGCTGGGCGCGGTGTGGTCGCCGTCGGCCAACCTCGATGTCACGGTCGACTACTACGACATCCGTATCGAAGACGAAGTCACCAACCTCGATTCGACCCGCATCCTCAAGGACGAAGCGGATTGCCGGTTGGGCCAGACCGTTGGCGGCGACGCCCGCGACATCCGCTCGGCACAATGCCAGGACGCGCTGCGCCGGGTGATCCGCAACCCGGCCGATGCCGCGGTGCAGCCCAACCAGGTGGTTCGCGTGCTGATCAATCCGATCAACGCGGCGTCGGAGTCGGTGCGTGGCGTGGACCTCAAGGCGAACCTGCGCTGGGATGCCGGCCGTTACGGGCGCTTCTCCAGCCGGCTGGCGTACTCGCTGGTGATCGACCACGACTACCGGCAGTTCGATGGTGATGACATCCAGGACCAGCGCAATTCGCTGGATTCCTACCAGTGGCGCAGCCGCATCAACGGCAGCGTGACCTGGGCCATCAACGACTGGACCGCCACCCTGTACGGGATGCGCTACGGCTCGCTGCCGAAGACCGACGGCAGCGGCCGCATCGCGCCGTACATGACCTACAACGCCAGCCTGTACCGCAAGCTCAACGACAACGCCACGCTGGGCCTGATCGTCAACAACCTGCGCGACAGCCGCCCGCCGGCGGACCGCAACGGGGGTGGCTGGCCGTTCTATCCGGTGGGCAACTACGATCCTTACGGCCGTCAGCTGTGGCTGGAGTTCGACTACCGGTTCCTGTGATGCAGCCCACCGCGTGACACCTGAAGGCCCGGCACTGCCGGGCCTTTTTGTGCGCGCTGCAACGTAGGTGAACATCCCGGCGCTGCACGGTTGCGACGCACGTCGGTACCTGTGCCAGCCCCTTCGTCGATGCTGCCGGCACGATGAAGCGGGGGAGCAGGTGGCGAATGAACAGGATGATCCGGGGCGTACTCGTGTGGCTGGCGTGCATGCCTGCGCATGCCCAGGCGGTGTACAAATGCGTGTCCGGCGAGCAGGTGCGCTATCAGTCGGCGGCCTGTACCGATTCTCGCACCGAGCGTAGCTGGCATGCGGTGGAGGGCCGCCCGCCGCAGTACTACGCGGCGTATGTGGAGGCGTTGCGACGGGAGCTGAAGCGGACCGCGGCCGAGCGTCGCGCCCGCAGCGGGCCGGCCGCCGCGCGGCGCGGTCGCGCAACGCCAGCGCCGGCCCTGCGCGGCCACCTGATCTCCGTGCATCGCGATCCGCAGGCCTGTGCCGCGGCCCGGCAGCGGCGTGAGGTGGCATACCGCGCGGTCGGCCTGAAGCGCGACTTCGCGCTGTCCCGGCGCATGGACGACCAGGTGTTCGAGGCGTGCCGGTGAACGGCGGTGCGCGGTCAGGCGCGGGCGCGTGCCTGTGGGCGCAGCGGCCGGCGGGCGAGCAGCAGCGGCCGCGCCAGCCAGCGCGCGAGCAGGTACTGCACCAGCAGCGACAGTGCGATCACCGCCGCGGCGGTCAGCAGGTTGAGCCACGGGCGCTCGGCGGTGGCGGCGACCAGGGCGACGAGCCCGGCCAACGGCGTCAGCAGGGCCAGCGCCGCGGTGCAGGCCAGCAGTGCCGCGGCGGCACTGCGCGAGGGCGGTACCGGTGCCAGCGTGCCGTCCAGCCCATCCCACACGCCCAGGCTGCCAACCACCGCAATGGCGATCAGCAGCATCGGCATGGCGACGCGGATCGGCAGCGGCACCTGCGCCGGTACATACGAGATCAGCGGAAGATCCATCAGGCTGACCTGCAGAAAGGTCCAGCCACTCCACATCGCCAGCAGGCAGGCGGGCCCGAACACGGCCACCACCCCGATGCGCGTGTCGATGCGGCCGGGTGCGCCACGGGGGCGGCCCACCTGCCGTGCAGCGAGCATGGCCGTGGCCAGAAGACCGGCCCAGCCGAGCAGCTCGCCGCCGTGCACCAGCACCGGGGCAAGCGGGCGCGACGACTGCAGCAGCTCGGAGATCGCCAGGCCGGCGGCGTGGCCGACGATGAGGGTGCCAACAAATGCGAGGCCCGCGCGCCAGCGGTGATGCAGCCCTGCAGTGCCGTAGTGCTGGGTGAGCAGGATGCCGATCAGCCAGGCCAGCAGCAGTGGTTCGGCGCCGCGCTCGACCAGATGCACCATCCGGCCTTCCCACCACTGGGGCGGCAACGCGGGGCGTTCGCCGAGCAGGGAGAGCAACAGCGGATAACCCTGCCACAGCGTGCCCGCCAGCAGAACGCCAAGCGTAAGCAGGGTCGCCTGCAGGGGCAGGCGCAGTTCGGGCACCACGGGCATCGTCGAATCCGTTCCCTTTGTTCGTCGATGTGCCATCGTGCCGCAGGCGCGGAGTCCTGCCAACCCCGCGCCTGCGTATTCACCCTGGCGAGACCGCGCTCACGCGTTGCGGTCGTAGGCGAACGGGGTGCCAGCCGTGGCTGCGGCTCCCGTCGCGCTGCCGCGCGCGTAACAACGGCGGCACGCGGGTCAGCACGCCGCCGGCCTGCTCGATGCGACCAGGGGCCGCCTGTTGGGGATGCCGCGATTGCAACGCGGGCGCTGGCGCGGCGTTCGAAGGCGTGGCCGTGTGCGTGACACGGCCACCGGGCTCAGTGCGGGCTGGCGGCCATGCGGCCGAAGCGCCCGTTGTTGAAGTCGCTCATCGCCTGGGCGATCTCGGCGTCGGTATTCATCACGAACGGGCCATAGCCGACGATCGGCTCGTCGATCGGCTCGCCACTGAGCAGCAGCACGGTGGCGTCGGTATCGGCGTGGATCGAGGCGTCGGTGCCGTCGCGATCGAGCATGACCAGCTGGGCTTCGTGGGCAACCTGGCGGCCGTTGACCGTCACGCTGCCCTTGAGGACCACCAGCGCCAGGGTGCGGCCGGCAGCGACGTCCAGGGAAGTCTGGTGACCCTGCTTCAGGCGCAGGTCCCAGACATCCATCGGCGTGAAGGTGCGGGCCGGACCGGCATGGCCGTTGAAGCTGCCGGCAATCACCCGGACGGTGCCGGCGCCGTCGGCCAGATCAACGCGCGGAATATCGCGGTCGAGCAGGGTCTGGTAGCCGGGCGTGGCCATCTTGTCGGCGGCCGGCAGGTTCACCCACAGCTGCACCATGTCCAGCGTGCCGCCGCTGCGGGCGAACGACGGGGCGTGATACTCCTCGTGCAGGATCCCGGCACCCGCGGTCATCCACTGCACGTCGCCGGCCCCGATGTGGCCGCCGGCACCGGTGGAATCGTGATGCTCCAGCTCGCCCTCATAGACGATGGTGACTGTTTCGAAGCCGCGATGCGGATGCTGCCCCACGCCGCGGCGCTGATCGGTGGGTTCGAACCGGTACGGTCCGGCGTAGTCCAGCAGCAGGAACGGGCTCAGGTGCTGGCCGTGGGTGGTGTAGGAAAACATCGAGCGGGCCGGGAAGCCGTCGCCCACCCAATGCGCGCGCGGGGCGCTGTACACGCCAAGAACCTTCTTCATGGGGTATCTCCATCCCGGGGCTGCCGGGTCGATTTCTGTTGGAGATCACGATATCCGTGGAACGATGGCGGCAGTAGAGGCCAAATCATGGCCTGAGCGTCCTGCCTGGTGAACGATGGCGCCCCGCCTGGCCGGCGGGGCGCCGGCGTCTCAGAAACGCAGGCTGAGGTTCAGCCGCGCGGTGCGGCCCGGGCCCGGCATCAGGCTCATGGCCAGCGGGTCGAGGTAGTAGGTGTCGCGGACGTTGTTGATCACCAGTTCCATCGACAGGCGGTCGTCGACGCGGTAGGTGGCGTAGACGTCATACAGCGCGGTTGGCAGATAGAGGTTCTGCATGCCGGTCGAGCCGGTGGTGTTCCAGGGCTTGTCCAGCTCGTGGGTGGGACCGGCGTTGTAGATGCGCCGGATGCCGGCATCCAGACGGCGGTCGAACAGGCGCACGCCGAGTGTGGTGTAGATCGAGTATTTCGGCGGATTCTGGGCATTCACGAACGAGGTGCCAAAGCCACCGTTGACGCAGTCGGGCGTGTTCTCGAGCTTGGACCACTTGGCATACGGATCGTTGCGCAGCGTGGCGGCCGTCGTGGCATCGCAGGTGCGGGCGCGCTGGTAGTAGCTGGCCGACAGATCCAGGTAGGCCACGCCGATGTCGTAGCCGCTCTGCAGCTCGTAGCCGGAGACCAGGTAGCGGTCCACATTGACCACGCTGTAGCCCCAGTTTTTCGAATCGAACACGCGGGTGATCTGGTCGTTCACGTCGTTCTTGAAGTACGCCAGCTTGAAGGCGAAGCGGTCGCCGTCGCGCCACAGGTCACGCTTGAGCGTGCTGACGCCGATGTCCCAGGCGCGGTTCTTTTCCGGGCGCAGGTCGCGGGTCGGCATCGAGGTGGAATTTCCTACGGTGGACTCGAACAGGCCGGGCATTTTGTACCCCTGCGCATACTTCACGTAGAAGAACGTGTCCGGGTCCAGGAACAGGCTCGCGTTGACATACGGCGTTGCGCCGTGACCGCTGCGGGTGAACGGGGCGGCATAGTGCCAGGCCGTCGCGATCTGCTTCGTATAGAAGCCTTTGCTGCCGCGCGGGTCGGGAATGTAGCCATCGAAGTCGTAGACCTCGCCCAGCGTCCGGTCGCCATACGGGGAGGCGCGCAGCGAATCGAAGGTGTACTGCCCGTTGGCATCGGGGAACCATTCCTTGTACCAGCCGGGCAGCAGCGTGCCGTCCTTGCTGAGCCGTGCGAATGTGTAGGGCTGGGTGCGCGAGGCCGCGACCGAGGCAATGCGGTTGCGGTCGCGGCTGCGGTAGTCGATGTAGCGGCCGCCCACGGTCAGCGCCAGCCAGTCGGTGGGCGCCCATTCCAGCGACGCCACGGCACTGGCCTCGCGACGGACGCCGCTGCGCAGGTAGCGGTTGTTGTTGTAGTCCACCGCCAGCACCGGCGAATCCGGCGCGGTGTCCTCATGCTGGAAGGCCAGCCCGTAGGTCCAGGTCAGGTCGCCCAGGTCGGTGAACTGGCGCGAGGTGTTGGTGGCGTCCAGCCCCCAGCGGTCGCTGCGCACGTCCGAGCGCAGGCCCGGCCCGTAGGTCTCGCCGAGCGTATCGGGCATCGCATCGCCGGGGTATTCCTTGAACAGCGGCGTGTTGGCCACGTTGCTGTTGAACATGCGGCTGGTGGCGGAGGTGAACCACAGTGTGCTC
Organism: Stenotrophomonas sp. LGBM10; assembly: GCF_046736075.1. Lineage (GTDB taxonomy): Bacteria > Pseudomonadota > Gammaproteobacteria > Xanthomonadales > Xanthomonadaceae > Stenotrophomonas. The sequence continues at coordinate 207,443 of NZ_CP177163.1, read as the reverse complement.
TTGAGGTCCACCAGCGACTGTCCCTGCGGCTGGTAGCGATGCCGCAGCGAGAACGCGTTGATGCGCATCCTGCCAGGCTCGAACTGGTGCATGGTGTTGGCCTTGTCCACGTAGGTGACCCATTGGTTGGACTCGCCGACGCGGCCGATCGCCGAGGGCATGATTTCACCGAAGGAAGAATCGAAGTAGCGGTAACCGGCTTCCAGGCGCTGGTCGTCGTTCGGCCGCCAGGTGAACTTGAGCAGCGCCGAGGTGTTGTCGGTGTGCGTGTTGAGCACTTCATCGCCGCCGTGGAAGATGGCGGTGACCGGCAGGCTGCTCATGCCCGTACCGGCGGCGGACAGGTGCTGGCGGTCGTAGCGCGCGACATCGCGCTCGCCGGCAAAATAGTTGCCCTGCGTTCGTTCTGCGTAGGCGGCGACGATATCGTAACGGTCGCGCTGGATGGCCAGTGCCAGGCTGCCGGAGCGGTCTTCGGGCGAGGCGAGCGAGTTGCGGTGATCGCTGCCGCGGGCGATCTGCTTGAAGGAATGGCCGGGCGCGATGCTGTTGCTGGCGATGCCGCCGCGCAGGCGCACGCCGATGTCCTGACCCTCGCGAAGAATGTCGGCCGGGGTCAGCGTTTCCATGCTGACCACGCCGCCGATGGCACTGGCGGCGTTGGCGGCCAGGCCGGGGCCCTTGCTGATGCTGACGCTGCTGATCAGGTCCGGATCGAGGTAGCTGCGCTGCTGCACGCCGGCATAGCCGCGATAGACGTCGATGGACTGCTGGCCGCCGTCGATTACCACGGGTACGCGGCCCTGGCCCTGCAGGCCGCGGATGTTGACGTCGATGGCGCCACCGTTGCGTACATCGGCCGTGTGCACGCCCACGGTGCCCGCCAGGATGTCGCCCACCGACTGGCCACGGAAGCGCTCAAGCGCCTCGTGCGGGATGTAGACGCTGCCGGCCGGGTCGCGGAAGACCTGGTCGGCCGAGCGCACCGGTTCGCTGGCGGCCTGGCGGAGCTGCGCGCCGGGCACGCGCAGCGCACCGATCGACTGGACGCCACTGCCCGTGGTGCTGCGCAGTATCGCGCCGCCACTGGCGTCCCAGGTCACGCCGAGGCCGGTACCGGCCAGCAGCCGCTCCAGTCCCTGTGCAGCGGTGTAGTCGCCGTGCAGCCCCGGGCTGCGGCGGTCATCGGTGAGATGGGCATCGGCGGCAACGTGCAGGCCCGATTGCGCGGCGAAGCGGGTCAGCAACGGCGCCAGCGGCCCGGCGGCGAGGTCGTAGTGGCGCACCTCGCTGGCGGGGGCGGCCTGCGCGTGGGCGATGGCGAGCGGGGCGGTCATCAGGGGCAGCAGCGACAGTGCGCTGCGGATCGCCAGGCGCAGGGGCGCCTGGCGCAGCGGGCGGGGGAAGGAACGGAACATCGGCAATACCTGGAGAGAAAAGGGCACCCGCGCAGCGGGCTCACAGGGATTGCCCAACGAAACCGGAAAAGGGGAACCGCGGTGTTCAACGGGGGCGAAGGCGGGTCCACCAGGGCCAGGGCCGTTCGATCTCCACGGGCAGGGCGGCCGCCACCAGCGCCAGGGCGCGGTCGCTGTCGCGCAGGGGCAACGCGGCCAGCACCGGCAAGGCGGCGATGGCGGGGTCGCAGCCGAGGTAGCCGCGACGATAGCGGCCCAGTTCTGCCACCACGGTGGCCAACGGCGCAGACTGGAACAGCAGTTGATCGCGCACCCAGCTCTCACGCACTGCGTCGGCCGGGCGTGGCGCGTCGCTGCCGTGGCGATCGAAGCGGCACTGCTGGCCGGCGTCGATCCGTCGTGGTGGCGCCGCATCCGGCTGGATCACGACGGCACCGTCGAACACGCTGAGCAGCACCGCATCGCCCTGCAGCCACACCGAGAACCGGGTGCCGAGCGCCAGCAGCGTGCCGCAGGGTGTGTGCACCTCGAACGGGCGCGGCGGCGCGTGGGTGTCTGCGGCGGTCTGCACCAGCAGTTCGCCGTGGCGCAGCACGAGCCGGCGCGTGCCGCTGCCGTAGGCGATGTCGGCAGCGCTGTCGCCGTTGAGCCACAGGGTGGCGCCATCCGGCAGGGCCCAGTGGTCCGGCGCGGCGAACGCAGTGCGGGGCATGGCCGGACCCGGACTGCCGTGCCACCGCGACAGGCCGAACAGCGCCGCTGTGCCAAGGCCCAGCGTGCCGCCGATACGGCGCAGGGCGCGGCGACGCGACACGCTGGCGCTGGCCAGGGCCTGTTCGGTGGCGGCCGGCGACAGGGTCGCGAACTGCGACCAGATCTGCTGCACCTGTTCCCAGGCCTGTTGATGTTCGGCACGCGCATGCAGCCAGTGCTGCCATTGCTGGCGGACGGCGGGTGTGGCGTCGCCGTCCTGCAGTTCGGCGAACCAGTGCGCCGCCTGCTGCAGGCAGTCGTAGTCGCCGCGGATGGTCATGCCGAATCGATGCGCAGGCAGTGCAGCATCGCCTGTGCCATGTACTTCTTGACCATGCGTTCGGAGACCCCGAGGCGCTCGGCGATGTCGGCGTAGCCCAGCCCGGACAGGCGGGCGAGCAGAAAGGCCTGGCGGGGCCGCGCGGGCAGATGGCGCAGCATGCGCTCGATGGCGTGCAGCAGTTCCAGCGCCTGGGTCCGCTCTTCGGGGGAGGGATGCACCGGCTCGGGCTGTGCGGCCAAAGCATCCAGATAGGCGCGCTCCAGGTCGGCACGGCGCCAGTGGTTGACCATCAGGGCGTGCGCGATGGTGCTCAGGTAGGCGCGTGGCAGGCGCAGCTGGGCGGGGTCCACACGCTTGCTGAGCAGGCGTACGAAGGTGTCCTGGGTGAGGTCCGCGGCGGTGTCGGGGTGGCGGGTACGTCGCCGCAGCCAGGACAGCAGCCAGCCGTGATGCTCACGGTAGAAGCCGTCCAGGCGATGGCGCGCCGAGGTGGCCGAGGGCATGCGCCGTCACTCCGTATCAAATGCGAATGTGTCGCATTATACATACGGAGCGGGGCGCGACGACACGTCGTGGTGTCAGGGCGAGTCCATCACGGCGCGTGCGATGGCATCGAACGCGGGCAGGGTGATCGGATCGTTGGCGCTGTTGCTGGCGGTGGGATGCGAGGCGAACCGCGCGATCACCACGCGCGCGGTTGGATCCACGTACAGCGCCTGGCCGTGCACGCCGCGGGCCATGTAGGCGCCGTGCGCGTTGTGCGTGACCCACCACATGCCGCGGTAACTCCAGCCGGGCAGCTGCGCATAACCGGCCTTGGCGAAGGCTGCTTTGTCGCCGCCGGCGCGGATGCGCGCGATGGCAGCGGCCGGAATCACCTTGCGACCGTCGATGCGCCCGTCGTCGAGCAGCAGTTGGCCGACCCGGGCGAGGTCGAGCAGGCCCGCGTTGAAGCCGCCCCCGGCATACGGCGTGCCGCTGGAATCCACGGTGAAATAGGCATCCTGGCTGGCGCCCAGTGGCCGCCAGATCCGCGTTTCCAGGAACTGCGCCACAGACTGGCCGGAACGACGGGCGATGATCCAGCCCAGCACGTCGGTGTTGACGGTGCGGTAGCCGAACGCCTCACCGTGGCGTCCTTCCGGCTGGACCGTGCGCAGGTAGTCGAAGTAGCTGGTGGGGCCGCGATACCCCGGCGGGTGCGGCAGCGTGCTGCCGGCGGCGGCGTACTGCCAGACGTCCGCCTCCGGATCGGCGTAGTCCTCGCTGTAGCGCAGGCCGGTGGTCATCTCCAGCACCTGCCTGACCGTGGCATTGCCGAAGCCACTGTCACGCAGCTCCGGCACGATGCTGTCCACGCGGGCGTTCTCGTCGAGGCGGCCCTCGGCCACCAGGATCTCGCCGAGCAGACCGGTCATCGATTTGGTGACGGACATCGCGCCGTGTTGGCCATCGGCGTCCAGGCAGCCGCTGTAGCGCTCATAGACCACGACCCCGTCGTGCAGGATCACGATGCCGTCGGTGTAGGTGGCATCCAGCGATTGTGCCCAGCGCATCGGCTGGGTCGCGCCCTGTGGGGTGAAGGTCACCGCGTCCAGCGTGCTGTCGAGGCGACGCGTCAGTGGGCGGGCCGCACCTTCGCCGCGGCTGACGCCAACGGTGGGCATCAACTGACGGAAATGGCAGACCGTCCAGCGCAGCTTCGGAAAGGCGAAGTAATCCTCATCGGTGTAGCGGATGCGCTTGTCTTCCGGCGGCGGCGCACCCTGCATCCAGCCAAGCGCGACCGGATCGGATTGCGCGGCGGTAAGCGGCGGCGTGGCGGCGGCGGCGGTGGTGCAGGCGAGCAGCGGCAGCAGCAGGCCCAGCGCGGATCGCACAGGCGAGAAGGACATGAGGCGTTCCTTGCATCCGATCGAACAGTGATCGGGGATCAGGGTAACGCAAGGTGCGTGCGGTTCGCGCAACGCTCCCTGGCGGCCAGGGAGCGCGCGTGCGCAGGTGTTACGGGGTGCCCGACTGACCCGACGGTGCGGGCACCGGAACCGGCGCGGCGTCCGGCGTGGGCAGCGACAGCTCGGGGTTGCCCTGCTGCGCCTGCAGCAGTTGGATGCGCTGGTTCAGGGCGTCCAGCTCGCTGTGGGTACTGCGCAGATCGGTGCTCAGGCTGACCGCCTGCTGCTTGGCTTCCTGCAGCGATGCGCTGACCTGCAGCGACTGCTGGCGCTGCAGCTCGGCTTCCTGCTGCAGGCTCTGCAGGCGCTGGGCGTTGTAGGCCACCAGGTTCTCGGTGTAGCGCTTGCCAGCCTGCAGGCGCGTGGTGTCGATATACACCTGGGCCAGTTCTTCGGTCTGCTGCACGAAGGTGCGGTAGACCTTCTCGGCGTTCTCGACCGAATCGGTCTTGATCACCCGCCAGAACTCCTTCTCGTGGAACAGCGCCACGTAGTAGTTCAGCGTGCTGGTATTGAACAGCAGGCTGGCGCCATAGCTGCCGTTGTAGGTGGTGCGCAGCTCGGTGAGCTGGCGCGAGTCCACCAGCTGGCGCAGTTCGTCCACGCTGTTGCGCACCGTCGGTACCGGGCGCTGCGCGGGTTCGACAGGCGCTTCGGCGCGCGGTGCGCGCGCCGCCAGCACCTGGGGTGCGGCGGTCATCAGCAGCAACAGCATTCCACCGGCCAGCGTACGCATGGTGGCGGAATCAACCCCTTTTCTCTCTCGCATATTCAGGCCATCCACGAATGGATTCAACGGTGATGTGAAGTCCCCGCGGCAGTCTAGCATGCAGTGGGGCGGGGTCCGCACGCCCCCTGCGCGCGGGTGGGAGCGGCTCAGTACACCAGCTGCGCAGGGCTGCAGTTGATCGACTGCACGTGCACGTCGGTCCTGCCCAGTTCCAGGCCCAGTACCTGTGCCAGCGTCTGGGTGAGCAGGGTGCCGACGCCGTTGAGGATCGGCTTGAGCAGGTCCAGCACCGGCTTCAGGCCCAGGCACAGCAGCCCGCTGCACGCCACCGTGTCGGTGCCCGGGTCGACCACGCTGCCGTTGCCCTGGAAGTTGTCGAGCACGCCATCCTCGGCGGTCTGCAGGTAGGAGGCCAGGTTGCCCTTGACGCAGGCGTTGTACGCCAGCAGACCGGTCAGCAGGCTGTTGCAGCGGTTGATCACCAGGCCGCCGAGCAGGGTGCCGAGCACACCGCCGAGCAGGCCCTGCCCGTTGCCGGTGACCGCGGCCTCATAGCCTTCCCAGACCGTGCCGTCGCGGAAGCACGTGATCAGGCCGCAGGGATACGGCACGCCCTTGGTGATGTTCCAGGTGCCGATCGGCTCGATGCCGCGCGCAGGCGCACCGTTCTTCAACAGGTCGATGGTGGCGTGCACGTCGTACTTCTTGCTTGGGTCCGGGTTGGCGGCCTTCAGATACTGCTCGGCCAGGCGGTTGGCGGTTTCAGCCGTGCCGAGGCCTTTCGGTGCGGGATTGAGCACGTTGCCCAGCACGCGCAGCAGCTCATTGACCAGCGCCGCCACGGTGTCGCCGAGCAGGGCGGCGTTGACGCGGGTGGAGGCGGTTTCGCCAGCGGCGAGGGTGACGCTTTCGGCATGGGTGAGCCCGTTGAGGCGGATCTTGTCGTTGACCAGGGTGGCGCCCAGCAGGGTCAGCATCTGTTCGTTCTGCAGCGTGGTTTCACACACGTTGCGGGTGGAGAAGCGGTTGGCCGGGTCCACCCTGCCCACGCAGGCGCGCAGCACGGACGACTCCACGTTGATCGTGGCCGTTGGCGGCTGCGCACCGCACTGCAGCGCGGTCAAGGTACCCATCGCGTTGGTGACATCGGCGTAGATCGGCAGGTGCAGACGAACACCCAGCACGGACAGGATCGGGCCAAGCCCGACCAGGTTGTTGGTGTCCACATCGACGTTCAGGCGCACCTGCGCGTTGTAGGCCCGTGCGCCCACGCCACCGATGGCGATGGACGGCGGTTCGATGATGGCCGCCTTGGCGTTGACCAGGCCGAGCACGCTGAGGTTGTCCACGTCGACCCCGCGCCCGCCGTTGGCGATGCTGATGCCGGTGGTGAGCAGGTCCATCACGTTGACGTCGGCGCGCAGCGCACTGGAGGCCGGCCCTTCGGGCGCGACGATCCGTGCGAAGAGGCCGCTGCCGGCATCGTTGGAACCCAGCTGCAGATTCGCCTGGTCGATGTTGATCTGCGTGGCGAGGGCGTTCTTGAGCGCGCGCAGATCGACGTTGGCCACGCCGCTCTGCGCCAGTACCGTGGCGGTGGCATCCAGCAGTTGTCCCAGCGAGATGCGGTTGGCGGCCAGCAGCCGGTTGAACTCGGCGATGCCGATGTCGGCGGCCACCGGGATGCCGAGGGCCTGCAGCAGTCCGCCGGGCGTGATGTGGGCCTGGGCCAGGCCGTCGTAACCGAGCAGGGTGGTGCGGTCCAGATCCACGCCGACCAGCCGCAGGACATTGCCCAGCGGGGTGTTGCCGTTGACCCGCAGCAGTTGCGAGCCGACGCTGAACACGGCGGTGGGCTGGGCGCGCATGGCCACGGCCTGGACCTGCAGGGTGGGCAGGGTGGTGTTCTGGCCGAAGAACGGCAGCACCGAACGCCGCGCCTGCACGCGCACCGCATTCAACGGCGCCTGCGGGCCCAGCGTGGTGGTGAAGTGATCGGCGGCCGGGTTGGCCGGATTCCAGTTGCCACACTGCACCTGCACGGTGCCGGGGAAGCGGTTGGCGGTCATCGCATTGCCGCGGGCGGCGCTGTTGTCGGCCTGGTTGGCCGCGCACAGCTCCAGCCGCTGGGCACCGGCGAGCGCAGCAAGGTCGGCCACCTTCTGCGCGTCGCGCTTGGCCCAGTACAGGAAGCCGATCTCCACCAGCCCCAGCATCATCACCAGGCCCAGCATCACCAGCATCATCGTTACCGACATGCCGCCGCGCTGGCGCATGCGCAGCACGCGGGGGGCGGGGCGCGGCGCCCCGCCAGGGCCAGGCACGTTCATGGCATCAGCCTCCGTCGTTGGTCCCGGAAACATCCTTGCGCACGTTGGTTTTCATGTACTCGGGGATCTCGTGTTCGAAACTCTTCAGGTAGCGCGCGTAGCTGGCGGCCGCCTGGTCGCCCAGGATCGGCAGGCGCGGCCCGGCCTGGGTCCCGTCGGCCTGCAGCTGCAGCAGGGCACGCGTGGCATCGCCGATCCGGGTGGGTGCCGACGGCGCCGGCGCTGCCCTCTGTTGCGGGGATGGCCAGCCGTCGGTGCCGGCCGGCACCGGAACCGGAGCGGCGGTGGTGGCGGACGACGTGGGTGCGGCCGGGTCGGCGAGCATCCTGCCGGTCAGGGGTGCCTGCTGGGCACGGGCGTCCACGGCCAGCAGCAGCGATGCCGCCAGCGTGAGTCCGGCCAACGCGCGCAGTGCAGGTGCGAAGGCGATCTGGTTCATGGCGTGTTCCCGGTGGCGGTGTCGGGGGCGCCGAAGCGCTCCAGCATGGAGGGCGCCAGCCGGGCATCGCCGCTGGCGGTCGGTCGATCGGCCTCGGCGGCCAGGCGGGGAGTGCGTTCGCGTGCGGGCGCTGTCGCAGGTGCGTTGCTGGCCAGCGGTGGTGTGGCAACGGCGCTGACGCGCGCTGTCCGTGACGCCGCGCGCTGGCGCAGCTGCTGGGCGAGGCGCTGGATTTCCTCGCGTGCGGTGTCGGGCAGGCGGGCATCGCGGATGATCCGCTCGGCGGTCTCCGGCTGTCCGCGCAGCAGCGCCCACACGGCCAGGTTGGCATTGGCCTTGACGTTGCCGGGCGCCAGTTCGGCGGCCATTGCCAGGGGTGCCTGCGCCTGGTCCCAGTGCCCGGCGCGCAGCCGTGCGAAGCCCAGGTCGCCGAGGTAATCGGTATTCAGCGGTTGCAGCTGCACGGCGCGTGCCAGCGCGGTCTCGGCGCGGGCGTCGTCGTCGTTGCGCGCGGCAATCAGGCCGATCCCATGCCAGGCCGCGGCGGCCTGCGGGCCCGTGGTCAATCCGGTATAGGCGGCGAGCGCGGCATCGCGCTGCCCGGTCTCGCGCAGGGCGTCGGCATGCAGCAGGCGCAGCGCGGGGCTGTCGCCGTAGCGCTGGCGGTAGGCATCCACGTGCGCCAGGGATGCGTAGAAGGCGCCCTGTTTCTGCATCTTGGCGATCAGGTCCAGGTACAGCACGCGATCCTCCTGCGGCGGTACCTCCGGGGAGGCCTGGGCGATCGGGTCCTGGCGGTACGATGCCGGGCGCGTGGAGGCGCAGGCCGCGCACAGCGTGGCCAACATCACGATCGTGCCGAGGCGGGGCAACAAGGGGCTTGGCATGGTCTTCACCCGATCCTGGTCAAGGCGGTGGCCAGGGCGATGATGGCCGGACCGGCCAGCACCAGCATCAAGGCCGGCAACAACGTCAGCATCATCACCACGGTCATCTTCACCGAGAGCTTGCCGACCTTCTCCTTCAGCGAACTGCGGCGCTGCTCGCGCAGCCGCACGCTGAACTGGCGCAGCGGTTCCTGCACCGCGCCGCCGTGTTCGTGCACCTGCATGATCAACTGCACCAGGCTGCGCAGGTCCTCGTCGTCGAACGATTCGCTCAGCCGGCGCAGCGACTGCTGGCGCGTGCGGCCGTGCATGTAGGCGATATTGGCCTGGTGGATCTCGCGACCCAGCACGGGGATCGCGTTGCGCAGTTTGTCGCCGAGGGTCTGCAGGCTCTGATCCATGCTGAAGCCCACCCCCTGCAGCAGGCGCAGCAGATCGATCAGCAGCGGCAGTTCGGCCGAAACGCGCTTGCGCAGGCGGGTCGCCCAGGCGCGCAGCGCGAACTTGGGCAGCAGGATGCCGAAGGCCAGCGCGGCCAGCATCAGCATGACGCGGTTGAAGCCGGTGCTGTCGCTGAAGGTGAGCGCCACCACCAGCGAGACCACTGCCAGCACCAGGCGCAGGCCGAGGAAGATGGCGGTGCCGGCGCTGGTGTGCCAGCCGGCCTGGTCCAGCAGCAGGCGATCCTCCGGTGCCAGCAGCGCCTTCTCGATGCGGCTGCCGCTGAAGCGCTGGCCAAAGGCGGTCAGCCAGGCGATGCCGTGCTGGCGTGCGCTCGGCGGCGTGGCCGGGGCACCCTGTGCAGGAGTGCCTTCGCGTGGCCGCAATGCCGACTGCAGCGCCGCTTCGGTGAGCTGCTGGTGGCCACCCAGCACGAACCAGCGGATGCCGAGCAGGGCCAGGCCTGCCGCCAGCAGCAACAGTGCTGCGATCCAGTAGCCGGTGCTGCTCATGCGCGTCTCCGGTTCATATGGATTTGGCCAGCCGGTACAGCAGGAACGCGCCGGCAGTCTCCAGCGCCAACGCACCCAGCAGCAGCTTGTGGCCGAGCGGCTCGTGGATGACCGGCTGGAAGAAGTCGGGGCTGGCGATGGCCATCAGCACCGCGCAGATCGGCGGCAGCAGACCCAGCACCCAGGCCGACATGCGGGTTTCGGAGGTGGTGGCCATCAGCTCCTGCTGGGCCTGGTCGAGATCGCGCATGAAATCGCTCATGCGCTGCAGGATCTGGTCGGCGCGCCCGCCGATGCGCACGCTGACGCCGAGCACCACCGCCAGCACGTTGAGCGGCTCGAGCCGATAGGGCTGCGACGCCTGGGCAAGCGCACGGTCCAGGTCCAGGCCGCTGCGGGTGTAGGACAAGGTGGTGTCGAGCAATCCACGCAGCGGCATGGGCACCTGCGCCGTGGCGGTCTGGAAGGCCATCTGCAGGCTGTTGCCCAGGCCGGCCAGGCGGACCAGGTTGTCCAGGAAGTCCGGCAGCTGGCGCAGCAGGCGCCGCTGCAGGTTGGCGATGCGGCGGCCCAGCCAGAACCACACCACCAGCGTGCACAGCACCAGCATGATCGGCACCATCCACCACGTGCCCAGGCGCGCGGTGGCGATCCATGTCGCCAGCAGGCTCATCCCCACCACCAGCAGCGGCACCCGCCAGCCGGTGGGCAGGGCGGCGCGCCGCAGGAGCGCGTCCCACGGACGTTCGCCGCGGGCGCGTGCCCCGCCGGCAGGGGCGCTGCCCAGTTCCGGCAGGGCGGCATTGCCCGGACCGCTCCGCGCCAGGCGCTGTTCGGCGTGCTGCAGCGACACCTGGCGCTGCTCGCGCGCGCTGGCGCCACTCCACAGCGCCAGCGCCGCTGCCACCAGCACCATCGCCACACTGGCCAGGAGCAGGGCGAAGACCATCGTCAGTAGCCTCCATCCAGGGCTTCGCGCAGCTGCCGCCGGAACGGTTCGAGCTTGTGCGAGTGCGGCTGGAAACCGAGGCCGATCCAGCGGTCGTGTTCCTTGCCGTCGGCGTCGAACTGCACTTCGTGACGGAACATTTCCTGGGTGGTGATCAGGTTGTCGCTGACGCCGGTGATTTCCGTGATGGAAACCAGCACGCGGCGACCGCTGCCCAGGCGCGAGATCTGCACGATGAAGTCGATGGCGCTGGCGATCTGCCGGCGCAGGCTGTCCTCGCTGCCCTGGAAGCCGGCGAACCCGGCCAGCATCTCGATGCGGTACAGGCAATCGCGCGGCGAGTTGGCGTGGATGGTGGCCATCGAACCGTCATGGCCGGTGTTCATCGCCTGCAGCATTTCCAGCACTTCGGCGCCACGCACTTCGCCCACCACGATACGGTCAGGGCGCATGCGCAGGCTGTTGCGCACCAGATCGCGGATGCTCACCGCGCCGTTGCCGTCGGCGCCGCCGATGCGGCTCTCCAGGCGCACCACATGCGGGTGGTTGAGCGACAGTTCGGCCGTGTCCTCCACGGTGATCACGCGCTCGGTCGGCGGAATGTAGTTGGCCAGCGCGTTGAGCAGCGAGGTCTTGCCCGAGCTGGTGCCGCCGGAGACCAGGATGTTGCAGCGGCCGAGCACCATCGCATGCAGCAGCGCCTGCATGGGACGGTCGAAGGTGCCCATGCGCAGCAGCTCGTCCGGGGTGAACGGGTCCTTGCGGAACTTGCGGATCGACACCATCGGACCGTCGACAGCGAGCGGCGAGATGATCGCGTTGAGGCGACCGCCATTGGGCAGGCGCGCATCCACCATCGGGTTGGATTCGTCCAGCCGCCGGCCCAGCGGGGCGAGGATGCGGCGCAGGATGCGCAGCAGGTGGCTGTCGTCGCTGAAGCGCTGCGGTGCGCGCTTGAGCATGCCGCCCTGGGACACGTGGATGTCCTTGTAGCCGTTGATCAGGATGTCTTCGATCTCCGGGTTGTGCAGCAGGTCGTCAAGCGGGCCGAACCCGGTGAGCTCCTTGACCAGGGCGCTGGCGACGATGTCCTTTTCGATTTCGTTGATCGGGATGCGCCACTCCTGCACGAAGGCCGCCGTCTGGGTGTGCACGTAGCGCGCGACCGTATCCGGGGCCCAGGCATCGATGTCGATGCGTTCGTCCTCGATCGCATTGAGCAGGTGTTCGTGCGCCGCGATCAGTACCTTCTGGTACTCCTCGGACTGCTCGAACGGCAGCACGGCCGCGCCCGGATCGGCGGGCGGGTCGTGGCGCGCGGCGGGGGCCGCGAACGGCGTCACTTTGTCTTCCATTGGCTACCACTCAGGCGAAGGGCGAGGTGTTCCCGCCAACTGCGTGCCGTGGCGGGGGCCGCGGACGGATCCAGTCGGGACAGCAGCGGGGCCAGGGCGCGCAGATAGGGGTCGCGCGGGGCTTCCTGCAGCAGCAGCCGGCCGTGGCTGGCGGCGGAGCGCAGGCGGGCGCGGTCGGGCAGGGTGGCCAGCAGCGGCAGGCCGAAGCGGGTGGCGATCTGGGCGGGGCTGATGCCGCTGGCATCGTCGAAGCGGTTGATGACCAGCTGCAGGCGCTTGTCGCGCGCACCGACCCGCTCGAGCTGGGTCAGCGCCTGGTCGAGGGAAACCAGCGTGCCGATCGCCTGATCGGCAATCAGCCAGATCTCATCGGCGCTGTTGAGCAGCGACACCGGAATCTGGCGCACGCAGGCCCCGCCCAGGTCGCACAGCAGCGTGTCGAAGATGCCGCGCAGGCGCTGCACGAGCACTGCGGGGTCGGCCATCGGCGTGCCGTCGGTGCCGGCCGGCTGGCCGAGCAGGGCCAGGCCAGCCGGGTGGCGGGTCATCGCGGTGCGGGCAAGCGTGGCGTCGATGCGGCTGGCGTGGCGCAGGGCGTCGTCGTAGTGGAAGCTGCTGTCCAGATTGAGGTACAGCGCCAGGTCGCCGGCCGGCTGCGCGAGGTCCAGCAGCAGCAGGTGGTTGGCCACCGGAGGGGGATCTTCTTCCTGCGCCAGCGGCGGGCTGTGTGCCTGCTGCGCGAGCACGCCCAGGTGCGCGGCCAGCGTGCTGCTGCCGACACCGGCGCGCACGCCCAGCAGCAGGATCATGCGCGCCTTGTGCGCGACCGCGGCGGGCGCCTTGGCGGGTGCGCCGGTGTCACTCGCGCGCCGCAGCACCGCCTCGATCTCGTTCGGCGGTGCGTCCAGATCGATGAGGTCGCGCAGCCCGGCGCGCAGCGCGGCCACCACGCCGTCGAGCTGGTCGCTGGCGGTGGAGCCGACGGCCACCAGCGGCAGTTCCGGCGCCTGCGCCTGTACCTGGCGCACCAGCGCGGCGGAGAACGCGGCCTGGTCGTGGCGGAAGTCCAGCAGCAGCACGCAGCCGCTGTCGCGCAGCGGTTCAAGCGCTGCTGCCGGCGCGCCGCTGTCCTGCCACTGCACCTCGGCCGCCGCCGGCAGCAGTGGCGTCAGCCGCGCCACCAGATCGCGGTCGGGTGCGTACAGCACCAGCTTCATGGCCGACTCCCGGGGGTGAACCAGATGCATGGTGGCGGCGGACATGGCGGCGGTCGTCCTGGCATGGCTCAGCGCGAGAAACCGGGAAGCTGGTCCGACGACGCCGGGCCCAGCAGCCACGCACCCCAGACCGGCTGGTTGGGCGCGGCTTCGCGTTGGCCGGGCAGCGGCAGTTCGGTGCCCTTGGCCAGCGGCTGCACCAGGCGCGGGGTGACGATGATGACCAGTTCCTTCTCCTCACGTTTGTAGTTGAGGTTGCGGAAGAACGACCCGATGATCGGAAGATCGCCGAGCAGCGGCACTTTGTCCACGTTGGAGCTGACCGTATTGCTGACCAGGCCGCCGATGACGAACGATTCGCCATCGCCGAGTTCCACCGTGGTGTCGGCGCGACGGGTGGTGATGGACGGAATCAGCACGCCGTTGTAGGCGATGCCGGTGCTGTAGTTGAGGTCGCTGGCTTCGGGCGCGACCTTCAGGGCGATGCGGTCGGCGCTGAGCACCGTCGGGGTGACGGTGAGGCCGATGCCGAATGGCTTGAACGTGACGGTGGTGGTGCCCAGTCCCTGCGGTTCCAGGATCGGCAGCTCGCCGCCGGCCAGGAAGCTGGCGCTCTGCCCGGACAGCGCCACCAGCGTGGGTTCGGCCAGGACCCGCGCCATGCCGTTGCTCTGCAGCAGATCCAGGTTGGCGAGCCAGCCGTGGGTGAGCGAACTGGCCACCAGGTTGAATGCCGACGACAGCGGATTGAGCGTCACCGTGGTCTCGCCGCCATCGTCGGTGGTCGGCGGAATGCCGCCCGGGCGGGTCAGGCCGTAGGTGAAGCCACCGTTGCTGTTGTAGAAGCTCACGCCGATCTGGCGCAGCGTGGTGCGGTTGAACTCCACCACCTTGACCTCCACCTGCACCACACCGCCACTGGCGATGGTCGCCACATCGGCCAGCTGGCCTTCCTTGCCAACCGCCATCGTGGCGGCCTTGCGGCTCTGTGCGTGGTCCAGCATCGACGGGCTGAGCCCCTGCAACAATCCCTGTCCGTCCTGCACCGTCAGCTGGGTGCCGGCGCCGTCGCCGAGCGCGCCCTGCACGGCGCTGCGCACCTCGACCTGCATGCGCTGCGGCTCGCTGCTGTTGCGCCGCCACAGCAGCAGGGTGGTTGTCCCAGGGGTCTTGCCCACCAGCAGGGCCTGGCGCGGGCCTCGCAGCATCACCACATCGGCCACGCCGGGATCGGCGATGGCCACGCGCTCCAGGTCGGCCGGCAGCGTCCACGGACGCTGTTCGCGGGTCTGCAGCACGAGGTCGGCGTTGGCGTTGGCCGAGGGTGCCAGCACCAGGGCCAGCAACAGCCACCAGCCCGGGGTACGGGCGCGGAGGAGACGGCACGCAGGGGTGGGGCGTTGGGTCATGGGCTGTCTCGGCAGATGGCTCATGGCGAGCCGCTATGGGAGGAGGCGTCGCCGCGGATGATTTCCACGCCACGATCCAGGCGCGGCGCGCTGCGCCGGGGAACAGTGCCTGCCGACGCCACGGGCGCAGGGCGTGCACCGCCGCGTCCGGCCAGTGCGGCGCTGTCGATGCCGGCGTAGGCATCGTTCTCGGGCGACTGCAGGGCCAGGCGCTGCTCGGGGGTCAGCTCGCGGCGGGGGGCGAGCACCCCGGCCGGCTGCGCGAACAACGCCAGGTCGGGTTGGCCGACATCGGCAGGATTGCGCAGCGCCAGGAACAGCTTGCCCTGCTGTGCGCCGAGCAGCAGGCGGCTGGCATCGGCCACCGGGACCGCCAGCACCGCGCTGCGCGCGGCGGCGGCCGTGCCATCGCTGCTGCGGCTGCTGGACTGGCGTTGGGTGATGTCCTGGGCACGGCTGTCGGCCGGCGGCGGCGCGTCGGCGGCGGGGGCGGCAGGCGTGCCGAGATCGTCGGCGCCGTAGCTGAGCACGCGCAGGCGCGAGAGCAGCAGGCGCGCCTGTGCGTCGCCGTCGTCGCGGACGCCCGGCGTTGCACGCAGATTGAGGAAGACATCGACAAAGTCGCCGGGCTGGATGCGGTTGCCGGCCGCCACCAGTTCGTCCACGGGCACGGCCAGGGCGCGCTCGCCGGGATTGAGCCGCAGGGCGTAGCCCTGGGCGATCACCAGGCCATCCAGGGCGGTGCCGGCGGGAATGTCCCGGGTCGGCACGGCCCCAACGACGTCGGCCACCGTGGTGAATCCGCCAGCCACCGGTTGCGCACGGCCGGCCACGCGCAGGTCCTTGGCGGCAATCGGCAGGCCGGCGGGCAGGGCGTTGGCGGCTTCCACCACCGGCCAGGTCGGCACCTCGGCCGCACGCGTCTGTGCAGGCGCTGCCGGCACCTGGCTCGAACGCCGGCTGACGCCGAAGGCGACCACGGCCAGGATCGCCGCCAACGCGATCAGCAGCACGGCGGCAATGCGGGTCAACTTGAGCATGCGGCGTCTCCTGGGATGGCCATCAGTTGCTGCCCTGGTCCAACTGGACGACAGCGGTACTGGTGATGGGCCGGGACACGACCCAGCCGTAAACGGTGCCGGTGCCCGGCAGGAAGGGGTTGGCGCGGTAGTCGTAACTGACCCGTACCTGGATGCATTGCGCGCTGGGCAGGTCGGCGCAGGGCGCCGGCGCGGACACGATGATGGGGGGCGCGGCGCTCGTGGCGCAGGTCGGGCTCTGGCCGGCGTAGGCCAGCAGCCACTGCATGGAGCGACGTGCGGCCACGCACGCGGCCATGCGGCGCTGGTCCGGGGTGGCGTAGCGCAGGGAGGCGCGCGCGCCCTCGGCAGATGCCACCGAGAGCGTCTGCTGTACGGCCATCAGCATCACCCCGGAATAGGTGATGAGCAGCAGCGGCAACAGGCCGAACATCAGCATCAGCGCGAACTCCAGCGTGGCGATGCCGCGCTGGTGGCGTTGGCCGGCGGGCGGGACGCGGACGGTTGTCATGGCCACACCGCATAGGTGTCCTGGACGACCCACAGCAGGACGCCCAGCGAAAGATAGGCCGCGAACGGAATGCCCACGCGGCCCTGGCGCGCGTGGCGGATCTGGTCGGCGGCGGGATGATGGTCCAGGTGCTCCACAGCGTTGTCGCGCAGGAACTGCAGGCGCAGCGGCATCATCGGACGCACCCGACGGGCGGCATGGATGCACAGCGCATGCGCGCCGGCGCACAGGCTGGCGATGATCCAGACCGGCAGCAGCGCGCTCCAGCCGAGCAGCAGGCCGAGCACCGCGAAGTATTTGACGTCGCCGGCGCCCATCCAGCCGATGGCGTAGAACGGCAGCAACGCAAGCAACCCCGCCACGGCACCCAGCAGGTGCGCGCCCGGCATGCCGCCGCGCGCGACCGCCCACTGCACGCACAGCCACGCCAGTGCACTGGCAGCCGCCAGCAGCAGAACGCGATTGGAGACGCGTCGGGCGTACAGGTCGCTGATGGCGACCTGTACGCCCAGCAGCAGCGCCAGTAGGGGAAGAAACGACATGGGCACTATCCCCTGTGCGGTTTCAACGTGGATCGCGGGCCAGACGACACCGTCGCCGCCGGAGAGACGGCGGACGAAGGGCGGCCGACCTGCACCGGTACCGGTCAGGCCGCGGCGGAATCGACCAGTGCGGTCAGACGGGTAAACAGATTGGTGAAGAAGGCGGTGATCTGGGTGCGGCCGGTAACCACCAGGACGCCGGCGATGACCGCGGCGAGCAGGCCATATTCCAGTGCGGTGACGCCGTCTTCCTCGACCAGGAACTTGCGGATGGATGCATTCATGACGGTTATCTCCATTTACCTATCAGGGCCCGGATGGGCAGCAGCTGCCTTGCAGTGAAGAGGGCCGGTTCCGACTCCGCGGAGGGCCTTCCGCTGGCCTGCGCAGTTCCTTGCGCAGGAGTGCGACCCGTGCGGGTCGCCGATGCCGGCCGGGCTATCCCGGCTGGCCCCGTGCCTGGCGGTACGCAAGAGCCGGCCAGGCGCGGCGCAGGTGCGGCTGCGGCCTGTCGGTGGAAGCAACGACTGCGGTTGCCTGCCTGTCCATGACGTCCCCCTGTGATGCGATGGTGCCGCGTGTGGCGGCACCGACATTCAACGAAATGTTCAGCGAATGCGATGGTCTGTGATGCACAAAATCGGCAGGGATAATCCGAACTTTAGTGCGGTCGCTGCCGATTCCCCGATCCGCAGTGCGTGGCTCCCATTTAATATCCTGAAGGTGAACGAGTTGTCGTGATTATGTGATGGCAAGGTGAAACCCACGTAATCCGCGCAATTTCCGGCCAACGGGGTTGTTTTCCCGTGTCGCGATTGAGGCATACTCATCGCGAATGCGCAGTCATATTCCGCAGCGTGCGAGGAGCGCGGACGAGCGGTGAATCGGCGTCGCGCGATGCGCGCCGGGGAGCCGGGCCAACGGGGGGCATCACTGTCATGGTTGATGGTGTGGTGGGCGACATGGGCGACAACCTCAGGGCGTTCGACCTGGCCACGCTGAGCGGCGTGCTGCGGGTGTGCGACGTCGAGATGGTGCTGCTCGATGGCAATGGTCCCCGCGCCAGCATCGATGCGCTGGTACATGACGAAGCACTGTTCTGCACGCTGGTCTGCGGCTTCCATTTCCGCGGGCGTTTCATGCTGCCACCGGACTGGTGCCTGCTCGGCTTCATCCACGACACCGACGACGGGTTGAGCTGGTGCCACGGCATTCCGTTGTCGGCGGGCATGGCGCTGACGGTATTGCCCGACGGCATCAGCGAGTTCACCTTCAGCGCCGGCACGCGGCTCACCTTGCTGCTGCTGCCGATGCAGCGGGTACAACGCAAACTGACGCAACTGAGCCTGCTGAGCACACCGCCGGCCGGCCAGGCGCTGTCGCTGTTCCACCCGGCGGGTGGGGTCGGCGTACACCGGCTGGTCCAGCAGTACCGGCACCTGCAGGACACGCTGGGCGGGCAGGGTGTCGCACTGCCCGACGACGCGGTCGAATCGCTGTTGCACGCGCACGTGCAGGCACTGCTGGCGGCCGGTCCCGGCGACCGGCCAACCTGCAGCCGGGCGCGTCGCACCCATTATCTGATCGCGCAGCGGGCCGAACATTTCATGCGGCTCAATCTGCGTCGCTATATCTACATGAATGAAATATGCGATGCCGCCGGCGTCAGCGAGCGGGCGCTGCGGTATGCGTTCGAGGATCTGTTCGGCACCTCGCCCAATCGGTATCTCTCGATGCTGCGCCTGTGCGCCGCGTGCCGTGGCCTGTCGATGGCCGATTCGAGCCGCAAGTCGGTCAAGGCGATCGCACTGAGCTGCGGCCTGTGGGACCTGTCCCGTTTTGCCGACAATTATCGTCGTGTCTTCGGTGAACTGCCCCGTGACACCCTGATGCGGGCCCCGGCGCAGATCGGCAGCCCGGCCTGACGCCCCTCGGCCGGGCCGCCGCCCGGATCACCGCACTGCGCCCCGATCACCACCCCGCAAGGGCGCCCGGCGACTTTCTGCCGTATTTGCGCATTCGCCTGCCGGTTTTCCCCGTTGCTTTGCCGGAACCCGGTTTTGGCCTGCCGGAATGAAGTGCGCGGCGCTCGACGCGACGACTGTAATGAATCCCACGTGCCCAGAGGCATGGACGCCGCAGTCCGCATCGATCGTCAACGGGGGAATACCGTCATGAATCGCATCTTTCGTCTGGTCTGGAGCCACCAACTGAAGGCCCTGGTGGTCGTCTCGGAAATCGCCACCTCGCGTGGCAGCCTGGCCGCTGGCCCGGTCCGTGTGCACCTGCGGGTGCCGATGTCGGCGCTGTCGCTGGGTCTGGCGATGGCCCTGTGCAGTGGCAGCGTATGGGCGGGCGAAAGCCAGACGCTCAACGATCTGCAGGCGCTTGCAGCCAAGTACGCGCCGCTGCCGGCGAAGATCGACGCCGAGGCCGCGCTGGCGGCCGTTACACATACCCGCGATACCTCGCCGGCGCTCAGCGCGCAGGCCAATGTGAACCTGGCCCTCGGCACGCGCACGGTCGCATTGCCCGTCGCCGCCAAGGTGGAACTGTCCCTGCCCAAGCGCATCGCGCTGCCGGGCAGCGGTGAGACCCTTGCCGGCCTTGGCGTGGAGGTGCGCGCGGAGACGCCGCTGGCCACCACGGCGCTCAGCGCCGCGCCAACGGTGTCGATGTCGCCGCAGGGCCTTGCCGTACACGCCGATGCGGCCGCCAACGTGCAGGCGGCGGCAGGCACGGTCGCGGCCACCCATGCGCAGGTTGACGTGCAGGCCAATGCCGCCGCCGCCCTGGCACCACGTCCGGACGCGGCCCGTATCGCCGGCGCGCTCAAGGCCGATGCGTCCGTCACCGCGACGACGCCGGCAGCCAACGTCGACGCCGACCTGAAGGCCGACGTCGAGGCGTTGGCCCAGGTGGACGCCGCCGCACACGATACGGTGGCGGCCTCGCTGGCCACCAGCGTCGCCGGTGGCGTCAAGGTGGATGCACTGGGCCATGTGGTGGATGCGGCCGACCGCAATCCCAAACTGGTGGACGCCTCCGCGGCCGCACGCCAGACCAGTTCGATGACGCTCGCACCGACCGGCCTGCTCGGCGGCGTGGGCGATCTGCTCAATGGCGTGGGCAACACCGTGGGCGGGGTGCTCAACGGCGTCGGCGGCACCGTCGGCGATCTGCTGGGCGGCGTGGGCAACACGGTCGGCGGCATTCTCGAGCCGGTGGTGGGTACGATCCTGCCGGCCCCGACCTCGCTGCCGCCGGGCAGCCCGAAAGGGCCGGTGGCCGCCGATCCGAACGCCGGCCTGGTGATCGGTACCGGCGGGCTGGTGGGCTCGCTGTCGCAGCTGGTCGGGCCGACCGCACAGGGTCTGCTCGGTGGTGACGGCTACGTGCGCAACGGCAACCTGGCCGTCAGCAGCGCCAACGTGATGCAGACCTACTCGGTGACCAATGTGCTGGGCATTCCCACGGTCAACCTGACCCCGGTCGGCACGCTGCTGGATGGCCTGGGCAATGCGTCCACGGGCGGTGCCTCGCACCTGACCCTGATCGGCGGCGTCACCTCCGACAGCTACATCTTCAACATCAACAACGGCAAGCCCAACGGTCTGCTGGGCCTGTTGCTGCCGGACGGCTCGCCCGCGTGGTCCAACACCTGCGTCAACCTGCTGGTCGCCACCGTGGACTGCTGGGCCGTCAACGCAGCGCAGGACTACCAGGTGTTGATGGGCGATGGCGCGTACGCCAACGGGTCCAAGGAAGTGGTGATCGGTGCCAATGCACGCCATGAGCTGCCGCGCCAGGACGCCAACCTCGCGTTCCCGGGCAATGGCCTGAACGATCCGACCGATCCGACCGGCGTGCCCACCGCGGATTACGCTGCACGGATGGGGCATTCGGTGGTGGTCGGCGACAGTGCCCGCGGCACTGCCAACGGCCAGACCATCCTGGGTGCGGAGGCGACCTCCAGCCAGGCCAACAGCGTGGCGCTGGGCTACCGCTCGGCCGCCAACCGTGGCGCGCAGGCCAGCTACAACGCCTATGGCCTGACTACCGCACAGGTGTCGGCCGGTGAGGTGTCGGTGGGCTTTGCCGGTGGCGAGCGGCAGATCACCAACCTTGCCGCAGGCAGCGCGGCCAATGATGCGGTCAACGTCGCGCAGCTGCAGGGCGCGATCTCGCAGATCGATGCGGTCGGCGCATTCGCGGTGACCTACGACGACGATGGCGCCGGCAATGCCAACTACCGGCGGATCACGCTCGGCGCCGGCACCGGCACCACCACGCTCGGCAACCTCGCCAACGGCACGGTCGCGGCGGGCAGCACCGAGGCCGTGAACGGCGGCCAGCTGTTCGGCACCAACACGGCGATCGTGGACTATTTCGGCGGCCTCACCGCCTATGACCCGGCTACCGGCACCTGGACCGCGCCGAGCTTCCAGATCAGCACGGTGTCCAGCACCGGTGCGATCGCCCAGGGCGTCTACGACAACGCCACGGACGCGTTCTCGGCGGTGGACGGTTCGCTGGTCAACCTCAACACGCAGATCACCGACATCCGCAACGGCGCCGGCAGCCGCTACCTGAAAGTCAATTCGACCGGCAGCGATGCCGCGGCCGCCGGTGTGGACAGCATCGCGGTGGGCATGGGCGCCTCCGCAACGGCCGCCAACGCGATCGCGGTGGGTGCCGGCGCGGTCGCCGACCGCAGCGGCACGGTCTCGGTGGGTGCGGCGGGCAGCGAGCGCCAGGTGGTGAATGTCGCCGCCGGTACGCAGGCCACCGACGCGGTCAACCTCGGGCAGCTGCAGGCGTCCGAACAGGGGGCGCTGCGCTATGACGCGAATCCGGACGGCAGCCTCAACTTCGCCAGCGCCACGCTCGGCAACGGCACCGGGCCGACCACGCTGCGCAACATCGGCGCCGGTGCGATCGGCGCGCTCAGCACCGAAGCGATCAACGGTGCCCAGCTGTTCGCGGCCAACCAGACCGTGGCCACCCACCTCGGCGGCGGCGCCGCAGTGGATGCCAACGGCGTGCTGACCGCCCCGACCTACACCATCAACCAGGTCGCTACCGATGGGCAGGTGACCCCGGGCACGTACGACAACGTCGGCAGTGCCTTCGACGCGGTCAGCCAATCGCTGGCGAACGTGGCCGACCAGACCGACACGATCGACAAGCTGGCGGTCAAGTACGACGTGGACGCCTCCGGCAATGCGACCAACCAGATCACCCTGGCCGGTGACGGCACCGGTGCTGCGGTGGGCCTGGGCAACCTGGCCGATGGCAGCGTGCTGGCCGGCAGCCGGGCGGCGGTGACCGGCAACCAGCTGTTCCAGACCAACAACGCGCTGGTCGGCTACTTCGGCGGCACCACCAACTTCGATGGCAACACCGGCATCTGGACCGCGCCGACCTTCCGCATCTCCACGATCTCCACCGATGGCAGCGTGGTCAGCAACGACTACAGCAACGTCACAGTGGCCTTCGCAGCGGTGGACGCGTCGCTGACCACGCTCAACACGCGCATCGACCAGATCCAGCCCGGTGCCGGCAGTCCGTATGTGCAGGTCAACTCGCTCAAGCGCGGTGCCGCCGCCAGCGGCGCCAACAGCGTGGCGATCGGCCCGCTGGCCAGCGCCGGCGGTGCGGGCAGCGTGGCCGTGGGCGATGGCGCCAGCGCCAGCGCAGACAACAGCATCGCCCTGGGCAGCGGCTCGGTGGCCAGCGTGGGGGCGCAGAGCGGCTATACCGGTGCCTACGGGGCAGCCGGTGGCAGCAGTTCGGTTGGCGAAGTGGCGGTGGGCAGCAGCGGCGCCGAGCGCAAGGTCACCCACGTGGCCGACGGCTCGGAGCGCTACGACGCGGTGAACGTGGGCCAGCTGCAGAACGGCGTGAACTACGCCATCGACCAGTCCAAGGCCTACACCGACACGCAGATCACCAACATCAACAACGGCACGTCGGGAATGTTCCAGGTCAACAACACCCAGGGGCTGGCGCAGCCGTCGGCCACCGGCGCCAATGCCGCCGCCGGCGGCGCCGGTGCCACGGCCGCGGGCAGCAGCGCCACCGCGCTGGGCAACGGGGCCAGCGCACAGGCCGACAATTCGGTGGCGCTCGGGGCCGGTTCGGTGGCCAACCGCGCCAATACGGTGTCGGTGGGCAGCGTGGGTGCGGAACGGCAGATCGCCAACGTTGCCGATGGCAGCCAGGCCACCGACGCGGTCAACGTGCGCCAGCTGCAGGCATCGCAGCAGGGCACGCTGCGCTACGACACCAACGTCAACGGCACCACCAACCTCAACAGCGTGACCCTGGGCAGCACCGCCACCGGCCCGACCACGGTGCGCAACGTTGCCGCCGGCACCGCCGGTACCGATGCGGTCAACGTGGACCAGCTGCGCTCGGGGCTGAGCCAGACGCTCGACTGGTCCAAGGCGTACACCGACCAGCGCATGGATTCCTTCGACCGCAACCTGCAGAAGACCGACAACCGCGCCTCGGCCGGCGTCGCTTCGGCGATGGCGGTGGCGGCGCTGCCGCAGCCCTACGAGGCCGGACGCAGCATGGCCTCGCTGGCCGCCGGCAGTTTCAACGGGGAATCCGGGGTGGCGGTGGGCATCTCCGGTGTCTCCGAAGGTGGCCGCTGGATCTACAAGTTCAGCGGGTCGACCAACAGTCGCGGCGACGGCGGTGTTGCCGTGGGCGCCGGCATCCAGTGGTGATCGCCGCGGGCGCCGGCACCTGCCGGCGCTTCAGGGGGTGGCTACCTACACGTATCCAGGGGGATCGCATGTCCACATCATCCACATCCATGTCACCGCTGCTGCGCTCGCTGTCGCTGGGGCTGGCGGTCCTGCTGTTCAGTGCCTGCGCCAGCCACGGGCGCAAGGCCGACGGTCCCGGCACGCAGGAGGCCGGTAGCGCAGCGGCCGATGCCCCCGCGTTCCCGGACCCGCGGAAGGCCACGTTGAAGGAAGGGCTGTTCGTCGACATCGACAGCCTGCGCCTGTTCGCGCGCGGCATGAGCAAGCGCCAGCTCTACAGCCTGCTGGGTACGCCGCATTTCGGCGAGGGCATGTGGGGGGTGCGCGAATGGAACTACCTGTTCAATTTCCGCAGCACGCCCGGCGGTGACTACTTCACCTGCCAGTTCATGGTCACCTTCGACAACAAGGGCATCGCCCAGGACAGCCATTGGAAGCCGGCTGCCTGCGCGGCGGTCCTGCAGCCGCCGGCACCG
Organism: Stenotrophomonas sp. LGBM10; assembly: GCF_046736075.1. Lineage (GTDB taxonomy): Bacteria > Pseudomonadota > Gammaproteobacteria > Xanthomonadales > Xanthomonadaceae > Stenotrophomonas. The sequence goes on along the minus strand of NZ_CP177163.1, from coordinate 183,417 downwards.
CCGCCGCCGCCGCCGGCCCCGGTCGTGATGCCGACCGAACCGCTGCGGTTGTCGGCCGATGCGCTGTTCGCCTTCGACAGCGCGGTGCTCACCGCCGAAGGGCGCCGCAGCATCGAGGGCGTACTGGCGCAGGTGCGCAGCGCCAGCCAGGTGCAGACCATCCAGGTGCTGGGGTACACCGACCGCATCGGCGCCGATGCCTACAACCTCGATCTCTCGCAACGCCGGGCGCAGGCCGTCCGGGATGCGCTGGTGCAGGGGGGCGTGCCGGCGGCGGCGATCATGGCCGAAGGCCGTGGCAAGGCCAACCCGCTGGTGCAGTGCGATTCGGCAGGGCGCAAGGCCCTGATCGCCTGCCTGGCGCCGAACCGCCGCGTGGAGCTGTCGGGGATGGCCACACCGCGCTGACCGCGCTGGCCCACCACGCAGACACGTTCCGCTCCCTTCCTTCCGCGTCCCGGCCTGCCCGAGCACGCCGTGCCGCACCCCCTTGTCCCGGCCCGCCGCTTTCACAGCGAGATGTCTCCCCCGTCATCGATCTGGGAGCGGCGTGCCGGGCCATTCTTCTCCGCCACGCCGGGGCGTCAGACGCCGCGTTCGCTGGTGATGGTGGCGCCTTCGCGCATCACTTTCGTGACCGGGGTCTTTTCGACGACCTCCAGCAGCCGAGCCCACTGCGCATCGGTCAATGCGGCGCTGGCGTGCAGTACGCGGTGCACCACGAGCCGGTCGGCCGCGTCGCGGCGCGAGCTCAGTTCGGCACGGAACTCGCCCAGCTCCCAGCCCTTCTTCTCGGCATACATGCGCAGGGTGATCGCGGTGCAGGCCGACAGCGAGGCCAGGTACAGGTCGAACGGGGCCAGGCCGGCACCCTGGCCGCCCAACGTGGCCGGCTCATCGGCAATCAGTGCATGCTCGCCGCTGCGGATCTGGTGGCGGTAGTTGGGGCCGTCGGAAACGATCTGCACCTGTGCCATCGCGGGAGCCATCCAGTATCGGGAGTAGCGCCCAGCATCGCATGGGCCGCCTGCGCCGCGCAGCCCTGCAGGAATGGAAAGCAGCGGTGCAGCAGCGGCTCACTCCACGCCGGGGATCTTCACCGCCAACGCGGTGGCTTCGGCATCGCATCCGGTCGGGGTTTCGCTGCTGCCGCGCAGGCTGGCGATTTCGGCACGCGCGGCACTCATGTCCGCAAGGAAGTCGGCGTTGGCATGCAGGGTGGCCACGGCACCGGCGGCCACCGCACGGCCCTGCAGGATGTCACTCTGCCAATGCGCGTTGCAGATCAGCCGGTTCTCGCCGAATGCACGGCCCCGCGCGAGCAGGGCGTCAGCCTGGCCGGGACTGAGCTCGGTCAGCAGCAGCGCCCAGGTCCAGCCGATCGCGGTGTGCCCGGACGGATAGGAACCGTCGCCGCGCAACTGCGCTTCGTCGGCCGGTGCGCAGGTAGCCTCCTTGTAGTACACGAATGGGCGCGTGCGCTTGTAGTGGTCCTTGGCCGCATAGGTGGCCAGCCCGGCATCGACCAGGCTGCGCTGCAGCAGCAGGTACAGGCGCGGCGTGTCCTGCTGGCTGATCGGTACGCCGAGCGCGCAGGCGAAGGCGCTGGCGATATGCGGGAAACGCAGGTCGGCATCGGCGCTGGCGAGCGCGTAGCGGGGCGTACGGCGCAGCGTCTGCGACGCGCGGCTGACCGCCTGGTCACGGGCAAATCCCGGCGACCCCTTGGCCGGCGGCGGCGGCAGCAGCGCCAGGCTGTCGGGCAAGGCGCGGCCGAGGTAACCGGCCGGGATGCCGGGGCGGATCTCCGGCACGGCCTTCGGGGTGGGCGGCGGCGGCGGCGCGGCGACCGGCGTGGAGGCGCAGCCTGCCACCAGAAGCAGCAGCAACGAACCGGGCAGGGAGCGGGCGGAGGTGGCGGCCATGCGATTCTCCTTGGGCAGGCGGCCAATGTGGCCGGCCCGGCCAACACCGCACAACCGCCTTTCTACGCGCGCCGCGTCAGTAAGACTACTGGCGTGGCACCCGCGGACACCGTTACCGGAGCGGGAAGCGCACCTCGATGCGGGTACCACCGAGCGGACTGCGCATCACCTGCAGGGTGCCGCCGAGCAGGTGCGCGCGCTCTTCCATGCTGATCATGCCCAGTCCCGGCGGCAACTGACTGCGGCACGCAGTCGGCATGCCGATGCCGTCGTCGTCGATGCGCAGCAGCCATTCGCCATCGCGCACGGCGACAAGAACGTCGGCGACACTGGCGCGGGCATGCCGGTCAACGTTGTTGATGGCTTCCTGCACGATGCGGAACAGGCTCAACTCCTGGTCGTCGGGCAGGCGCGGCGGATCATCGATATGGCAACGCAGGCGCAGCGCACCGCGCGCATTGCGCTTGATGCAGAACGCGTCGAGCGCGCTGGCAAGCCCGGTGAACCGCAGGATGCTCGGGTGCAGTTCGTGGGAAATGGAGCGGATGTCGTTGGAGACCGAGAGCAGCTGCTCCTGCAGTTCGACCACACTGGGGCGCTCGGCGGGCGCCACCTGGCCGCGCAGCGCACTGAGCCGGATCGAGATGGCCGCAAGCGACTGGTTGACGTCGTCGTGCAGGTCGCGCGCGATCCGCGTGCGTTCTTCCTCCTGCACCACCAGCATGCGGCCGGTGACTTCGCCGAGGCGGCGGTAAGCCTGCTGCAGTTTGAGGTGGTTGGAGAGTTTCTGCTCGGACAGCGCGCCCAGGAACAGCAGGGCGGCGCCGCTGCCGAGCGACCAGACCTGGGCCGTGACCAGGCTGTGCTCGGCGTCCCACAGCGCGAAGGGCCCCAGGCCTGCGAGACTGAGCTGCATGCCCAGGCAGGCGACGACCAGCATCGCCACGCTTGCGCCGGCAACACCGAACACGATCAGCGCCCAGACCAGCAGCGGGATCGGCGCCAGCACCAGCAGTGGCGTGATCACCCCTTCGCTCCAGTCCATGCGCCACGCCGCACCGAGCGCGCACAGGAGGACGACGGCCATTGCCAGGGTGCGCCAATGCCACCCGATGCGACGCTCCGGGGTATGCACGATGCGTTCGACGTTGACCAGCGTGGGCACCAGCAGCAGGTAGCTGACGCTGCTGCACAGCACGAGCGGGCCGAAGGCGCGGGACAGGGTGGGGCTGTCGGCGGCGCTGGCCAGCAGCGCTTGGCACCACGCGGTGCAGAGCGGCAGCAGCACCACTGCCAACGCCAGGAACAGGGCAATGTCGCGGTAGCCTTCAAGCGGCGCACGCCCGACGCGACCGCGTTGCAGCAGCCAGGCCACGGCGAGCACCAGCGCGAACTCGCCAAGGGTGGCCAGCACGCGTGGCATCGCCACGAAGGGTACGAACAGCATGGCCAGCAGCGTTCCGGCACAGGCTGACAGCACGCAGGCGCGCCAGGCCGGGCGCGGCGTGAACAACAGCCAGCCAAGCAGCAGTGGGCCGGGCAGCCACAGCACATCCAGGCGCAATCCCGGCATCTGGGCAACGGCGGGCAGCAACTGGCCAACCAGGCAGCCGATCAGCAGCGGCAGTACACGCGTGACGGCGCTGCGCACGTCGGGTGATGAAAATGTGGAGGTGCGCGGCGTAGCGGGGGCTCGTGTGCCCGGATGGGCGAGGTGTGGCGGTATCCCGGTACGCTTCGCGTGGACAACCACTGAACGTGACCCCTCGTTGAGGAATGGGCATGACGCGCGTCGGCGGCTTGTGGCCCTGTCGTTTCCGCCCCACAATCGCGCCGATCACAGCAGCTTGTCGAACCCCGCGCTATCCGATTTCCGACCTGCCCAGGAGTTGGCATGAACGAACCGATGGCCCCCTACAGCCGCTTCGTCGTCGATGGGTTCGATGCGAACGCACTGCTCGGCGTGGTGCGCGATACCCGTTTCGAGCAGCGTCTGCTGGCCGCAGGGCACTTCCGCGCCTGCGTACAGCGCCTGGTGTTTCCCCGGTTCAGCCTGGACAGCGGGGCCTATACGCTGCCCATATTCGCCAGCGGATGCTTCGCCGAGGGCATGATGGCGCTGGCGATGGCGGTTGCGTGCCCGCAGCCGATGTGGGCCAACGGCCGCTGGATCGGACTCGGCCAGGTGATGGTGTTTGCCGAGGATACCGAGCTGAACGTCCGGCCGAGCCCGGGCGGCTGGCAGTGGGCGGTGCTGCTGATTCCGCGTGATGTGCTGCAGCGGGCGGCGCTGCTGCGGGTGGGACGCGAGCTCCGGCTGCCGCAGCGTGGCTGGTACAGCCGGCCGGTGTGTCCGGCCGACGCGGGATCGCTGTGCTACGGCGTGAACAAAGCGCTGGCCGATGCCGCCAGCTGGGCAGGCATGGTGACGCCGGCGCAGTGGGAGGCGCTGGCCGACTTCGTGCTGTCGGTGTTCGTCGATGCGGTCAGCGCCAGCGATACCGGGCCGGAACGCCGGGCCGGTGGCACGTGGATGGAGCGGCATCGCGACACTCTGGTACGCCGCGCGGAGACCTACCTGAAGGCGCAGCTGGACCGCCCGTTCGACAGCCGCGCGCTGTCGCTCGCGCTGGGCGTCGGCGAACGGCAGCTGGAACGCCTGTTCCGTGACGCGTTCGGACATGGCCCGTGCCAGTGGCACCAGCTGGCGAGGCTGAACCTGGCACGCAGCGCGCTGCAGCACAGCGGCGAGGGCGACAGCGTGACCGAGATTGCGGGGCGCTTTGGTTTTTCCCACCTCGGCAGGTTCTCCGGCCTGTACCGGAATGTCTTCGGGGAATGTCCGCGAGACACGCTCCGGTACTGATCCGTGCCGCCGGCGGACAGGCCGGCGCAGCCGCCCGCGCGGCGAAAAATTCTCACGATGTCGTCACAGGGATGCTCGCATGGTCAGTGCGCTGCACGTGGCCGTCGCGACCGCAACGGCGATGCCCGCCAACCGGGCTGACGGACCGGGTGCCGCTCAATCAGGGGAAGATTGAATGCCAACGGAGATATCGCAATGGCCGTTTCGTGTGCGCAGTTGCAGGGTACGCCGTTCCGCAAGGTCGTCGTTGCCGATGACCACATGCTGGTCGCGCAGGGCATCGAACGCCTGCTGATGGAGTGTTTCGAGTCGATCGTGCTGGTGTCCTCCGGCGAAGCGCTGGTGGCATCGGTACGCCGCGATCCGCCCGATGTAGTGGTGGCCGATATATCCATGCCGGGCATCAGCGGTATCGATGCGATGCGCCAGATGCGCGAGGAGGGCTATGAGATGCCCTTCGTGTTCCTCACCATGCACGACGAATCCAGTGTCGCCGCCGAGGCCATCCGGGCCGGTGCCAGCGGGTACATCCTGAAGAGTTCAGCCGGCGATGAACTGGTGCGGGCGATCAACGGCGTGATGGACGGACAGACCTACGTCACCCCGACGCTGGCCGCCAATGCCATCGTCAACACGGGGCGCCGCCAGTACACACTGACCGACAAGCAGCTGCGCATCCTGGAGTTCGTCGCGCGGGGCCTGCGTTCCAAGCAGATCGCCTACGAACTGGGCGTGTCGGTGCGCACGGTGGAGTCGCACAAGTACGCCATCATGCAGGAGCTTGGCGTACACGGCACGCTGGAGCTGGTGCGCAAGGCAGAGCTGGAAGGTCTGATCCGCCACTGAGCGCGGTTGGCGTCGGGCAAGTAGTTTTACTTGCCCGGCCCCGGTTGTTTTTCCCTTGTCCCGCTGCGTCCGGCCGCACACCATCGGTGCACGCGTCGAACGGGCGGAAGCCATGAATGCAGTCCGTGTGCTGCTGGCCGAAGATGGCTGTGCGATGGGGCGCCAGCTTCGCGGCCTGCTGTCCCAGCAGTTCGATGTGATCGGGCTGGTCCAGGACGGCGCGTCGCTGGTGCAGGCGGCGCAGGCCATGCTGCCCGACGTGATCGTGACCGACATCGCGCTGCCGGAGCTGGACGGGCTGGCGGCCGCGCGACAACTGCGTCAGCAGCGCCCGGTGCTGGGCGTCGTCTTCATCACCGTCCATGCCGAAACCCAGATGATCGCGCGGGCGATGGCGCTTGGCGCGTGCAGCTACGTGCTCAAGTCCGATGCGGGCGATGACCTGCTGCAGGCCGTGCATGCGGCCATCCGCGGTGAGGCGTTCATCTCCCGCTCGCTGGCGCCGCCCGTTCCGCGCTAGGCCAGAATGCCCAGCAGCTTGCTGGCCAGCTCGTCCACCGACATCGCCACCAGGAACACCGGACACAGCGGCAGCATGGCAGGGATCGTCATCCACACCAGGTTCCAGCGGTTTAGCGGCATCACCGACATCGAGGCCAGGCCGTGGTACACGCCGCTGAAATCAGCCAGGGCCGAGGCGTCGCCGTGGTCGAGCAGTGAATCGCTGTCATCCCTGCTGCCCACGTCCTGCTTCCAGCGGCGATCAAACGTTTCCGCCGCGCGGCTGCCGAGTGCGTCGAAGCGATAGAGGCCGTGGCGCTTGGCCCGCAGCATGGCGGGCATCAGCAGCAGCAGCGGCGCCACCAGCAGTGCGGTGGCGCCGATCACGAATCCGGCCAGCAGGTGGCGCATGTCGTGCAGACCTTCGCCCAGGTACGTCATGTGGTTCAGGCAGGCACCGCCGAGCAGCAGGCCGCTGCTCAGCGACAACACCGCGAAGCGCTCCTGGGCCAGGCCCAGGAAGCCCAGTCCGCCCGCGCCATCGGGATGCTGGGGGCGCAGCACCATGCCGACCCGGGGCAGGCGCCAGAGCAGGTAGGTCCACAGCGCGAAGCGCCACAGCCACAGCAGCAGGATCAGCCGGTGCAGCGGGAGCGACACCCACTCGTACCAGCGGCCGGCGGCGGTGAGGTGGGCGCCGTCCAGCCGCCAATCGGCAATCCCCGGCAACAGGCTCACCGCATGGCTGTCCAGCAGGGCCGGAGCCCATGCAATGAGTACGCACAGCGCCTCCGGCCACCATCCATCGCGGCCGTGGCGTATCTGCCGCAGCAGCGCCTGCAGCCGCGGCTGGCGGCGTGGCGGCACCAGGCTGTGCTGCCCGAGCTGCCGGAAAGCATTGCGCATCAGCGCATCGGCGGGCGCAGCGGCAAGGATGAGCACGGGCGTGGCCAGCAGCAGCCGCGCCAGCGTAGCGTAGTCCCCCAGCAGCGCCATCGCCGGCGGATGCGGCCACAGTGTTCCTGCGGATGCGCACAGCAGCAGCAGGGGCAATGTGCTCACCAGCAGCAGACCGGCGGCGATCCAGCACGGCAGATGGGGCAGGCCGTGCATCGCACCACTCGCGCGCAGCAGACGGTGAACCAGGCCGCCACGCATCAGGGACTCGCTGTGCCGGGTCATGCGCCGCTCGTTGTGTCGAGGAGAGAAGGCGCGGCGCCATACCTGCCGCGCGACGAGCATACCGCTGCCAACGGCACGTTTCGGCGCAGTAAAAATACTGGCGGCGATGCAGTACCAATCCCGATTGTCGCAGGCCACGGCGGCGCCCAAGCTGGACACCTGCCGCACGGACCCTTCCCATGCTCCTGGTCATCGATTTCCTGACGCGCTTCTGGACGGACATGATCGATCGCGCGGACGGTCCGATGACCTTCCGGTTCTTCCTGCAGCCGACGATGGCGCTGATCGCCGCGCTGCTCGACGGCATCAAGGACGCGCGCAGCGGGCGCACCCCCTATGCCTGGCTGCTGGCCCATGCGGGCAGCCGGGATGTCCGGCTGGCGACATGGCGCGAGGGCGTCACCGCCACCATGCGGATACTGCTGCTGGGGGTCGGCATGGACGTGATCTACCAGTTCCGCATGTTCGGCGGGTTCAAGTACCCGCTGGAGGCGTTCGTGATTGCGGTCGTGCTGGGTTTCCTGCCTTACCTGGTGCTGCGTGGTCCGTTCAACCGGCTCGCCACGCACTGGTTCCGTCGCCATCCCCCGAAACCAAAGAAGGTGGTGTGAGCTCATGAAGCCTACCGATCCAGCGGGTCACCTGAGCGACCGGGCGCTGAGCATCGCGCGCGCCACAACGCTGCTCGGCGGCAGTGACGAGGCGTCGTTGGAGCTGTCGTCGCGCCGCACCGGCATGTCCTTCCAGCGCACCCGCATGAGTGCGGACCGCACGCTGATGTCGATCATCCGTACCGCGTTGTCGCTGATCGGCTTCGGCTTCACCATCTATCAGTTCTTCGGCCACATGCTGGAGACCGTGGGCGGACTTCGCCCGCACGCGCCGCGCAACTTCGGCGTCGCCCTGGTGGCGTTGGGGCTGGTGCTGCTGACGCTGGGCATCGTGTACCACGTGCGCTACATGCAGGGACTGCGCGCCGAGCGCGCACTGATGATCGAGGAAGGACTCATCCACGGCGAAAGCCACTACCCGGTCTCGCTGACCCTGATCACCGCCGGTCTGCTGTGGCTGCTGGGCCTGCTGGCGATTGTCAGCATGACCTTCAACGTCGCACCGTTCGGCTGAGCGCTGCGCGTCCAGCCGCCCATTTCTGCTGGCGTCGCGCCGGCGCCCCTGGTTCCACTGGAGACTGTCATGGCACAAGCAAAGGCTGGTACGGCGAAGTCCGCCGGGACTGCGAAGAAGGGTAACGGCAAGCGTCCGAACATCCTGGTGATCTGGGGCGACGACATCGGCATCAGCAACCTGAGCTGCTACAGCCAGGGCCTGATGGGCTACCAGACGCCGAACATCGACCGCATCGCGCGGGAGGGAACGCTGTTCACCGATTCCTACGGCGAGCAGTCCTGCACGGCGGGACGCTCCTCGTTCATCACCGGGCAGAGCGTGTATCGAACGGGCCTGTCCAAGGTGGGCATTCCCGGCGCCCCCACCGGCATGAGCGACAAGCTGGTCACCATCGCTGCGCTGCTGAAAAACCAGGGCTACGCCACCGGCCAGTTCGGCAAGAACCACCTGGGCGACCTGAACCACATGCTGCCGACCAACCACGGCTTCGACGAGTTCTTCGGCAACCTGTACCACCTCAACGCCGAGGAAGAGCCGGAAATGTACGACTACTTCCCGGAGAAGGACTTCCCCAACTTCCGCAAAACGACCGGGCCGCGCGGGGTGATCCACAGCTGGGCGACCGACAAGGACGACGCCACCGTGCAGGAACGCTGGGGCAAGGTGGGCAAGCAGAAGATCACCGACACCGGCCCGCTCAACACCAAGCGCATGGAGACCTGCGACGACGAGTTCGCGGCGGCCGCGAAGGCGTTCATCAAGCGCCAGCACGACGACGACACGCCGTTCTTCGTGTGGGTCAACTACACGCACATGCACATGTTCACCCACACCAAGCCCGAAAGTCTGGGCCAGGCCGGGCGCTGGCAGTCGCCGTACCACGACACCATGATCGACCACGACAGGAACGTGGGCGAGCTGCTCGACTACCTGGATGAGCTGGGCATCGCCGACGATACCTTCGTGATGTACTCCACCGACAACGGGCCGCACCGCAACTCGTGGCCGGACGGTGGTACCACGCCGTTCCGCAGCGAGAAGGACACCAACTGGGAAGGCGCGTTCCGCATCCCGATGGTGGTGCGCTGGCCCGGCCACATCCCGGCCGGCACCGTGGCCAACGGCATCGTCCAGCATCACGACTGGCTGCCCACGTTCCTGTCGATGGCCGGCGATCCGGATGTCAGCGAGAAGCTCAAGAAGGGCTACAAGGCGATCGGCCGGACCTACAAGAACCATATCGACGGCATGGACCTGACCGGGTATCTGACGGGCAAGGAGGCGGAGAGTCCGCGGAATCTGTTCGTGTACTTCAGCGACGATGGCGATGTCATGGCGATCCGCTACGACAACTGGAAGGTCTCGTTCATGGAGCAGCGCTGCAAGGGCACCCTCCAGGTATGGGCGGAACCGTTGACGCCGTTGCGGCTGCCCAAGGTCTACAACCTGCGCACCGATCCGTACGAATTCGCCGATGTGACGTCCAATTCGTACTACGAATGGATGCTTTACCACGCCTACATCCTGTTCGGCGCCTACGCGATCGCCGACAAGTTCGCGGCGACGTTCAAGGAGTTCCCGCGGGTACAGAAGCCCAACACCTTCACCATCGATGACGCGCTCAAATCGATGAGCGATGCGTGCGCGGGCAGCTGACAGGCGCAGGTCCGGCGTGCAGCGAAGGCTGCATGTCGGCGCGGTTCCCCAGTGATCAAGGAAACGTCCCCATGATGCAGCGTACCGTCCCCGCGCGTTCTCCCTGGGCAGCACTGCCGTGCCGCCGGTGCACCCTGCCGCGCGCGCACAGCGGTGGTGGGCGGTGGACGGAGGGCGGGGCATGAGCGTCGTCGCAGATACCATGATCGCGTTGGCCGGCGGCGTGTTCAGCATGGGCTCCGACGACCACTATCCGGAGGAGCGCCCACGGCACAAGGCGAAGGTGGGTGCGTTCCGCATCGACCGTTATCCGGTTACCAACCGCGAGTTCGCGCGGTTCGTGCGGGAGACCGGGCATGTCACCGCGGCCGAGCGACCGGCGGACCCGCGCGACTACCCCGGCGCCGACCCGGCGTTGCTGGTGCCGTCCTCGGTGGTGTTCGTGGCACCGCCACATCCGGTCCCGCTCACCGACACGTACCAGTGGTGGCACTACGTTGCCGGGGCCGACTGGCGCCACCCGCGCGGGCCGTTCTCCAGCCTGGCCGGGCTGGACGACCATCCGGTGGTGCATGTCACCCACGCCGACGCGCTGGCGTATGCCCAATGGCAGGACAAGGACCTGCCGACCGAGGCGGAATGGGAGTTCGCCGCGCACGGCGGCGCTGATGCGACCGAGTTCGCGTGGGGTGACAGCCTGCTGTGCGCCGGCCGCCACATGGCCAACACCTGGCAGGGCGACTTCCCCTGGCAGAACCTGGAGGCCGACGGCCACCGCTGGACCTCGCCGGTGGGCAGCTACCCGCCCAACGGCTACGGCCTGTACGACATGATCGGCAATGTGTGGGAATGGACCAGCGACTGGTACCAGCAGCACGACCAGCTGCAGAGCCGCCCCTGCTGCGCCATCGACAACCCCCGCGGCGGCGCGCGCGAACGCAGTCATGATCCGCGCGACCGCGCCGCCGTACCACGGCGGGTGATGAAGGGGGGCTCGCACCTGTGCGCGCCCAACTACTGCCGCCGCTATCGCCCGGCCGCGCGCATGGCGCAGCCGATCGATACCTCCACCTGCCATCTCGGGTTCCGTTGCGTGGATCGGTCATGAACCGCCGCGCCCCCTGCATCCCTGTCTGCGAGGTGATCCGCATGCCAGTGCTTTCCTCCCCTGTGATCCGACCCGCGCGTGCAACGCGGCCGTGGCTGCTGCTGGCCGTGGCGGTGCTGGCCGCCACCGCAGCCGCGCCGGCCGTTGCGGTTGAAGGCGCGCTTGGACGCTCCATCACCGGTATGCAGATCACGTCCTACGCGGGCGTGATCCCGCCCGAACCCGGCATGCAGTGGTCGCTGAGCTATGTGCAGTACGACGGCAGGATCAGCGGCAACCGGCAGGCGCCCATCGCCGGGCAGCTGTCGCTGGGACTGGACGCCGACGTCAGCCTGACGGCCGCCACCGGCGTGTATGTATGGCCCACCCGGACCGGCAAGTGGAACTTCGCCTCGATGTTGACGGTGCCGTACATCACCGCCGACGTCACCGCCGACCTGGTGGGTCCGCTGGGAACGCGCCGGGAGGTGAAGGACAGTACTTCGAACCTGTTCGACGTGTACTTCGCGCCGTTCATCGCCGGCTATCACATCGATCAGGTGCAGCACGTCTCCATGGGGCTGTACGTGTATGCGCCCACCGCCAAGTACGACCCGAACAAGCTGGCCAATCCCGGACTCAACGTGTGGACGCTGTCGCCGAGCGTCGGCTACACGCATCTGTTCCAGGCCGGCACCCTGGAGTTCAGCGTGCTTGGCGCGGTGGACTGGTACAGCCGCAATGACGATACCGACTACAAAAACGGCCTGGTGGCGCGTGCCGACGTGCTGCTGGTCAAGCGCACGCCGAGCGGCTGGGGGTTCGGCGCGGCCGGCGGCTGGCTGCAGCAGGTGCAGGACGACGACGGCGACCTGGCCGACCGCCTCGGCGGATTCAAGGGCCGTTCGTTCGGGATCGGGCCGGTACTGACCTACGGCAAGAAGTGGTCGGGCGGCGAGCACCTGGATGTGTCGTTCCGCTATATCGGCGAATTCAGCGTCAAGAACCGCTTCGAAGGCGACCCCTGGAGCCTGTCGATCAGCGGCGGTTTCTGATCCCGGGCGGTCACGCCCTGGCCATTTCCGATGCGCGGAGAAACGACATGATCGCTGCAACCTCGATGCTCCGATGGGCGGCAAGCGCGCTGCTGGCCGTAGTGGCCGGCGGTGCATCCGCCGCCACCCGGACGGCACCGCCGGCGCCGGCGCCGGCCGTGGCGGCGTCCGAGCGCGATCCCGAGGCGCTGGCAGCGCTGGACCGGATGGGCGCGGCACTGCGGGCGCTCACGCAGTTCTCGCTGGTGTCCGATGCGAGCACGGAAGTGGTGCTCGACGATGGGCAGAAGATCGAACTGGACGGCAAGGTGACCTACAAGGTCAAGCGTCCCAACCAGCTGTTCCTGGAGATCCGCAGCGATCGCCAACTGCGCCAGCTGTTCTACGACGGCAAGCAGATGTCGTTGTACTCACCACGCCTGAAGTACTACGCCCAGGCCGATGGCATCCATGCAACGCTGGGTGATCTCGCCGAGCAGGTCGCCGACCGTTACGGCATCGAGCTGCCACTGGCGGACATGTTCCTGTGGGGCACCGACAAGGCGCGGACGGACGCGATCCGCGGCGCACTGCACATCGGGGGCGGTACCGTCGATGGCGAGGCCGTGGAGCAGTATGCGTTCCAGCAGGACCAGGTGGACTGGCAGATCTGGATCGCCACCCGCACCTCGCTGCCCCGGAAGCTGATCATCACTTCGCTGGATGATCCGGCGCTGCCGCAGTACCGCGCCGAGCTGCACTGGGATACCCGCAGCCCGGTGGCGTCCACGGCGTTCCATTTCACGCCGCCTGCCGGTGCGTCGCGGATCGCCCTGGTGCCGGTCGCGGTGGCGATGTCCGCTGATGGCCAGGAGAACTGACATGCACAGCACGATCCCTGCACAGGGGTGGCGGTTCGCGGCACTCGCGGTGGGTGCGCTGCTTGTCCTGGCGCTGAACGTCGCCCCGGTGGCGGCGCAGCACGGTCCGCGTGGCGGTGGTGGCATGCGTGCCGCCGGCCACGCCGGTGCGGCCCGCGCGACCGCGCACACCAGCATCAACCGGCCGGTGCAGCGCCCGCAGGGTGGGGCGGTGAACCGCAACGGGGACTGGAACGCCAACCGCAACGCCAACCGCAACGTCAATCGCGACGTGAATCGCAACGTCAACCGCACGGTCAACCGCAATGTGAACGTCGATGTGGACTATCACGACGATCACTGGAACCACTGGGACGATCATCCGTTCGCCACGGCGGCGGCAGTGACCGCCGGCGTGGCGGTCACCTCGGCGGTGATCGGTTCGATCGTCAGCAGCGTGCCGCCCAGCTGCGTGACCACCGTGATCGACGGGATGGCCTACCAGCAGTGCGGCAGCACGTGGTACGCGCCACGTTATGCAGGAACGACCGTGCAGTACGTGGTGATCAACCCGCCGCGCTGAGGCGGCCCACTAGGTAGTTTTTCCCGGTGCCGCTGCGTAGTAATGCGGATTCCACGGCAGCGTCGGCGCAGTAACGTGGTGGTTGTGCCCTGCGACGAGCGCTGCAACGGCAGCGCGTCCTTCCTCTTCCGGAACTGGAGCCTCGCGTCATGAAAGCCTTCGCCATTGCCGTCCTCGCCACTTCGCTGGTTGCCTGCGCGTCTTCCCCGACGGTCAAGACCGACTTCGACAGCAGCGCCAACTTCGCGTCCTACCGTACCTACACCTGGGCGATGAAGCCCGAGGCCAGCTCACCGCTGGTGCAGCAGCGCATCGTGGACGGCATCAACGCGCGCCTGCAGGCCAAGGGCCTGCGTGAGGCGCCCAACGGCGACATCGCGTTGGCCGCGCATATCGCCAACAGCCAGAAGCAGACCCTGGACACCTTCTACACCGGTACCGGCATGGGCGGCTGGGGCTGGCGTGGCGGTGGCTGGGGTGGCGGCTGGGGCGGCGGGATGGCGATGGGCAATGCCACCACCACGGTGCATACCTACGACGTCGGCACGCTGGTGGTGGACATGTTCGACGCCCGCACCAAGCAGGCGGTCTGGCGCGGCACGGCCAGCGGCACGGTGCCCAGCTCGCCGGACAAGGTCAACGCCGCCGTCGAGGCCGGCCTGGACAAACTGTTCGCGTCGTTCCCGCCGGGCAGCACGGCCGCCCGCTGAGCGCGCCTTCATCGCGCGGCGTCGCGCCGGGGTTCTCCCTCCCACCGGCGCGGCGTCGCGCACCCCATCGACGTCCTGGCGGCAGAGCGCCGTACAGGCAAGGCCTGCCGCATGCGTCGAGGTGATCCGTGTCGATCCGCATCTGTACCGGCCTGTATGGCCTTGCCGTGATGCTTCTGTCCGGGCCGGCATGGGCCCAGTCGGCCGCTGCGCCGGTTCCGGCATCCGCACCTGCGGCTGCGGCGGCGCCCGCGCATGGTGGGCGCTTTCGTGACGCCGAGGACGGCCGGTTCGACATGTCCGGCTGGCTGCTGGAGCACCGCGGCTTCCTGCCGGTGCCGGTCATCATCACCGATCCTGCCGTGGGCAACGGCGGCGGGGTGGCGCTGGCCTTCTTCCACCGCCCGGGCAACCCGGCCACAACCGATGCCGAGGGCAAGCCCAGGATGGCCACGCCGGACATCTACGGCGGCGGCGCCATGCGGACGTCCAATGGCAGCGAAGCAGCCGGCATCGGCGCATCGCTGCACTTCGACGAGGACCGCTGGCGCTATCGCGGCGGGGTGGCCAAAGCGTCGATCAACCTGGATTTCTACACCCCCGGCACGGTGCTGCCGCCGTCGAAGATCGCGTACAACATGGATGGCGTGATGTCGTTCCAGCAGGGCTTCCGCCGGCTCGGCAAGCGCGATCTCTACGTGGGGCTGGCGTGGATCTACATGGATCTTGACCTGGGCTTCGACGTGGCCTCGGACCGCGACCGTTTCGAGCCGCATGAGCTGTCCAGGCGCAGTTCCGGGCTCGGCCTGTCACTGGAGTACGACAGCCGCGACAACCCCTTTACCCCCTCGCGGGGCTGGCTGGGGATGATCGAGGGCAACGCCTACCTGCCGGGCATCGGCAGCGACCAGAGCTTCCAGAGCTACCGTGGGCACGCCTACGGCTACTGGCCGTTCGGCACGCGCCTGGTGCTGGGCGGGCGCGTGGACGCGCGGTGGGCCAACGGCGACATTCCGTTCTACCGGTTGCCTTACATCGACCTGCGCGGGATCGGTTCGGCGCGGTACCAGGATACCCGCGCGGCCGTGCTGGAGACCGAGCTGCGCTGGAACCTGACGCCGCGCTGGGCGCTCATCGGCTTCGTCGGCGCCGGGCGTACCTGGGGGCGGCACAACAGCTTTGGCGATGGCGACGACCAGGTGTCCAAGGGGGCCGGCGTGCGCTACCTGATCGCCCGGCAGCTGGGCATGCACGTCGGCGTGGATTACGCCTGGGGGCCGGAGGACGACACGTTCTATATCCAGGTGGGCAGTGCATGGCGCTGACCCGCCGGGCGGCATGGACGGGCACGTGGCGCTGGCTGGCGTCGGGCTGCGTGGCCGCTGCCGGCCTGACCGGGGCTGCCCCGTGGGCGGCCGCGGCACCGCAGCAGCCCGAGGCGCCGGATGCCGCCGCAGCGCAGGCGGGCAACGGCACCCAATGCGGGGTGCGTGCGCCGGGCGATACGCGGCCGCGGATCGGGCTGGCGCTGGGCGGCGGGGGCGCGCGTGGCATCGCGCATGTGCGCATTCTCAAGCAGCTCGAAGCACTGCACATTCCGGTGGACTGCATCGCCGGCACCAGTGCCGGTGCGCTGGTGGGGGCCCTGTACGCGTCCGGGTCCAGTCCCGAAACGATCGAGCAGGTGGTGCTGGACACGCAGTGGATGGCGATGTTCAGCGATACGCTGCCACGACGTGAACGCTCGCTGCGTCGCAAGGGCGATGACTTCGCCCAGTTGGCGCCGATCGGGGTGGGGTTGGGCGGGGAGGGCAAGGCGGTCGCGCTTGCCGGCGGCGTTTCCGAGGGCGAGCGCCTGATCGCCCTGTTCGAACGGGCAACCGGTGGCACCCGGGTCAGCGGCTCTTTCGACGACCTGGCCATTCCGTTCCGCGCGGTGGCCACCGACATCAACACCGGCAAGGCGGTGGTTCTCGATCACGGCAGCCTGCCGATGGCGATGCGCGCCAGCATGTCGCTGCCCGGCATTTTCCGCCCGGTCTCCATCGAGGACCGGGTGCTGCTTGATGGCGGGCTGTCCAACCAGGTACCGATCGACGTGGTGCGCGCGATGGGCGCGGACCGCGTGATCGCCGTCGATGTGGGCACGCCATTGAGTGTGCTCGACCGCAACGCCAGCCTGGTCGACGTGATCGGCCAGCTCAGCGGATTTCTGACCACCGGCAGTGCGCAGCGCCAGCTCGGCAGTCTTGGCACACAGGACCTGCTGATCGCGCCGGACCTGACCGGCAAGGTCGCCACCGGCGATTTCGACAAGGCGCCGGAGGCGCTGCGGATCGGACAGCAGGCGGCCGACGCGGCGGCGCCGGCGCTGCGCGCGTTCTCGCAGCCGCCGGCGGTCTACGCGCAGTTCCAGCAGGTCCGCGCACAACGGGCCGGCAACAGGGCGCCGGTGCGGGTGGATTTCGTGGACGTGCGCAACGACACCGGCTATGCCGATGCGCTGCTGATGTCCTACCTGCCGCTGAAGGTGGGCCAGCCGCTGGATACCGCCGGCATGGAGGCCGGCGTGCTGCGCGCCTACGGCATGGGCACGCTGGCCAGCATCACCTACGAGGTCCGCGAACGCGACGGGCAGACCGGCGTGGTGGTCTCGGCCCACGCCAAGCCGAACGGACCCGCATATCTGGAGGCCGGTTTGAGCCTGAGCAACGACCTGGATGGCAATCACGAAAGCAACCTGCGTGCGGGGGTGCTGTTTTCGCCCCTGTCGCCGTACGGCGCCGAGGCGCGCGTGGCGCTGCAGATCGGCAGCGAACCGGGTCTGACCGGGCAGTACTACCGGCCTTTCGACCTGCACAACCGTTACGCGTTCCAGGTGGGGGGCGGCTTCCAGACGCGCGCGTTCACCCTCTATGACGCCGAGGGCGACAAGGTCGCGCGCTACCGCGTGCGGCGCATGGGCGCGACCGTGGCGATGGTGCGCAACATCTCCAACCTGCTGACGTTGACCGCCGGCGTGGAGCGCTATCGCGGCAACGCGAAGGTGGAAGTCGGCGACCCCTCGATTCCCCGCATCGATTTCGAGGAAGGCGCCTGGATTGCCGAAGCCACGCTGGACGATATCGACAGCCTGTACTTCCCGCGCGACGGCTATCTGGTCAATCTGGGCACCTACCAGTCGCGGCACGCGCTGGGGGCAGACACCGCATTCGGCCAGATCGACCTGGACGCGGTGGCGGCCCGGTCGTTCGGCCGGCATGCGCTGCAGCTCGGCCTGCGCTATCACGTCACCGCGTCGGGCACCGCGCCGGTGCAGAGCCTGTACCGGCTGGGCGGACGCTGGCGGCTTGCCGGGTTCCAGCAGAACGAACTGACCGGGCAGGACTATGCACTTGGCTTTGCCGGCTACACCTATGAGCTGGGCAAAGTGCTGGGTCGCTCGGCGCAGGTGGGCGGCACGGTGGAGTACGGCAATGCATGGCAGCAGCGCAGCGCCATGTCGCTCACCGACGGGATCTGGAACGGCAGCGTGTTCCTGGGCTTCGACTCGTGGATCGGCCCGCTGATCTTCGGCATGGGCTTCCGCGAAGGGGGCGGCAACGTGCTCTTCATCGAGCTGGGGCAATCGCTGTAACGCCCCGGCTCAGAGCACCTGGGACAGGATCACGCCGAGCGCACCGACCCAGCACACGATCACGAACCAGGTCAGGACGGCGTTGGCGCCGATACCGCGGTGGCGGACCAGCAGGCTGACGCCCACGGCCGCCAGCAGCGGGACGAAGAACAGGCTGAGGATCCAGATCCAGGGATGGCTGTGCATGGTGGCACCTGCGGGGCTCAGTTGAGGGCCTTGTCGGGGTAATAGCGGGTGCCCTTGACGGTCAGCTCGGCAGCGAGCCCGCTTTCGGTCATCTGGTACACCCACACGCCGTCGGAGACCTGCACCGCCCCCGTGAGACCGCCGCCAGCGGCATCCACCTTTGCCGCCAGCGTGGCCTGGCCACCGATCTCGATGCCACGGGTGATGAAGTCCTGGTAGGCCTGTGGCGTGCGAAACACCCAGACCAGGTCGAAGGTCTTGGCGCCGAAGCCGAGGCCGGCCTGGATCTCGACCATGCGCATGAACGTTTCGCGCCCGCTGCGGTTGTCCACGGCGATGCCGTGGCCACCACCGCCGCCGGCAACCAGTACCTTGACCCCGAAGCTGCGGAACACCGCATAGCCCGCAGCCTGCTCGACGGCCTGCCGCGCAGCGGGCTGCGCGGCATACAGCCGCGCCAGTACCTGCGCGGTCTCGGCGCGGGCCTTGGCCTGCGCCTGGACCTTGTCGGCGGTGGGGGGCGCATCGTCGCGGGGCGTGGCGGTGTGGCTGCAGGCTGCGCACAGCGCAAGGGCGAGCAGCGCCGGGGCGGCGGCGGTCAGTGGGCGGGTCATGTCGGGTTCTCCAGCAGGGCGCTGCTCATCGCACGCGCTCGATCGACGGGGAGGTCCACTGGCCGTCCAGCAGCGTGTGCCGGGGCCAGTAGTAGCGCATCGTGGCCATGAACGGGCCGTCGGGCGCCGGCAGCCAGTTGTGCCGGCGGTCGGCAGGGGGCGGCGCATGCTGCAGGTAAAGCGTGATGCCACCGTCCGCATCGCGCTTCAGATCGGGCAGCATCGCCGAGTTGATGCGGTAGCGGTTGATCGGGTTGGCGACAAGCAGCTGACGGGGCAGGCCGTACATCGTCAGCGACCAGAACGCGTTGACCGGCGGCAGCCCGCCGGGCGGGAAGCGCAGCGTGTAGCGGTGCCGGCTGCCATCCAGCGGCGCGCCGTCGGCATCGTTCTCGTACACCGGCGACAGCGCCTCTTCGCGCGAGTTCGTGCCGATCCCGACCTGGGTGCCCGTGGCGCGCGCCACGTAATCGTTCTTGAGCACGTCGCGGGCACCGAACAACGTGTCGCTGCGGCCGGCCATCGCCGCACGGCGCTGGTCGATCTCGCGCTGACCATCGGCCATGCCGTCTGCAAGGGCCTGCACGGTGGCTGGCGGCAGCGACGCGACCACCAGCGGCGAGGCCGGATCGATGCCGATGCGGGCCATGCGCGTGCGCAACGCGGTCTCCGACGGCTGCACGGGCGCAAACCGCAGCAGAAACGCCACCTGCTCGAAGAACACCGGGGAACTGCGCGACCGTGCCGGGTCCAGCGGGGCCGGCCACGCCTGCAGCGGGGCGGGCGGCGGTGGCGGCGGGGCACCGGTGAACGCCGACAGCGGCTGTATGCGGTAGCCGGCCTGGATACGCTGGACCGTGTCGAGGTCGTCAGGCCCGAACAGTTGGGTACGTCCCACCAGGTTGACCAGTTGGGTCTCGGCGGGGATCACCTGGGTGATGCCCGCCGGCACGGTGCCGTGCCAGCCCGGGCCGGCGACGAGGAAGTGACCGCCGTTGTTGCCGGTGGTACGGCTGCCGATGTAGGCGAAGTTGTAGGTGTACAGATCCATCAGCTGCAGCACGAAGTAGCGGTCTGCCGCCATCGGCGGCACGCTGATCACCACCGGCTCGGCACGCAGGTCGAGGCCGGCGAAGGAGCCGGGGGTGTCGGCGTTGGGGGTGACCCACGCGGTGTCGGCCGGGGTGAGCACCCGCGCGGTGTTGTGCAGGGTGTTGAACTGCGGGGTGCCGGTGTCGATGCTGACGGCATGCAGGGTCTGGTACGACGCCAGCAACGGCACCGCGTAGACATACGCCTCGCGTGCGATCGCACGGATCTCCTGGTCTGCCGCCGTGGGCCTGAGGGTGGCCGTGCGGTCGCCGGCACTGGTGGCCTGGCGCTGCGGGGTCGGCCCGCAGGCGCACAGCAGCGCCGAGACGGGAAGCAGGGCAAGCAGCGGGCGGCAGGCCTGCATCGCCGGGTTACTCGGGGAACACCAGCGTGACCGAGAAGCGGCCGGTCCAGCGATTGGCATACTGCGGCCGGTCCAGGTTGTAGAAGCCGCCGAGGCCGAGGCTGATCGGCGTGTGCCCCAGCCGCAGCACCTTGGACACCGTCGCGCCGAGCGGCACCGTCCAGGCGTCGCCGCTGGCGGCCTTCCAGTTGTAGCTGGTTTCGGAGGTGAAGCTGAGCGACCAGCCGTCGGGCAGGTTGCGGGTGACGAACGGCTGCACGCTGGTGCTGCTCACGTCCTCGCGGTCGCCATCACCGCCCACCGACCACACATGGTTGGCGAGCGCGCCGAGCGTCCACGACCGGGTCTTGTGCACCACGATGAACGCCGGGCCAAGGGAGTACTTGCCCGTGCCCAGGCTGTCGTGGGAGGCGGTATCGAGCAGCGCGGCGGCACCGAAGCCGATCTCGGTGCCGTGCGCTTCGGATGCGGTTTTGGGAATGTAGTAACCCTGCACGAACAGGTCGCCGGTGCCGTGCCGGTCCTCGGGGAACTGGTTCCATGACAGTGGCAGGATCGGGCGCAGGATGAACTTGCCGCGCTCGCCGACGAACGGGATCACGGGCTGGATCTTCAATTGCTGGTTGTGGAAATCGCCGCTTGGTCCCACCGAACCGAGGTAGTTGTACTGGAACGGCACGGAAATCAGCGCCGCACCCGGATCGGCGAGCTTGCGCGCGATGTCGTCGGCCGAGTGCGACGCGGCCGGGGCGGCGGCCTCCTGTGCGGACACCGCCGGCGTGGACAGCATCGCGCCGAACGCCAGCACGGCGCTTCCCACGCACCGCACGCTGCGGCCCGCCCAGCGTGGCCGCGGGGTCATCTCGGCGCGTCCACGACGACGTACTGCACGGTCGTGCCAACGTACTGCGGCTGGTACCAGCCATTGCCGCACTGCTGGTATCCCACGCCACCGATGATGACCGTGCTGCAGTCGGTTGGCAGCGAATAGACCACCGATCCGATCATGGCCGAGGTCACCGCGACGCCGGCGGTGAAGGCGGCGGCGCCCCAGAACGGGTGGTCCCAGTACGGCGGCGGCGGGGGCGGCGGGTACGGGTGCGGGCCAGGACCAGGACCAGGCCCGGGCGGATGGGGGCCCGGGCCAGGCGGATGCGGACCGGGGCCAGGGCCAGGGCCAGGATGCGGACCAGGACCAGGACCCGGACCAGGACCAGGACCAGGACCAGGACCAGGACCAGGACCAGGACGGGGCCCCGGACCAGGCCCCGGATGCGGCGAGAAGCCCCCGCCGCCATGTCCCATGCCCCCACCGCCGAAGCCGGCGGAATGGGCGATGGAGGGATGTGCGAAACCACGCAGTCCCGGTCGCGCGTCTGCCGGGGCGGGCAGCAGCACGGCACCCAGCAGCAGCGTGGAAACAGCGGCGCCGACGGCGCGCAGGCAGGTACGAGGTGCCATGTTCACTCTCCCCCTTGGGTGCTGGCCTGCGCGTCGGCATCCACCGGCACGAACACGATGCGGGTTGCACCGTCGGGGCGGAAGGTCAGCTCGGCAGCCGTGACCGCACGACGGGTATCCCACCGCAGCGTGGCCTGGTAATCCGGCAGCGCCGGATCGTTGTGGCTGGTGATCACCAGCCGACGCGGCAACTGGGTGGTGTCCGAAACCCACACCTGCCAGTCCACGCCGGGCAGCCGGTAGGCGTAGTGGTGGGTGGGATCACCGTCGATCCGGGTGGTACCCACCTCCAGCGCCGACTGGAAGCGGTCGGTGGGGAATGCCGCCGTTCCCCACAGGAACAGGTCGGCCAAGGGAAACTCCACGCCATAGGCGGCGGCCGAGTCGGCCAGCAGCGCCTGCGTGCTGCGGTCCAGCCCATCCAGCGTGGCGTAGTACTTCAGGCGGGGCGAGTAGATGGTGAGCGCATGCCCGTCATAGAACAGCTGACGGTGCTGCTGCTCGCTGCGGATCTCCACAAAGAAGCGATCCGCACCAAGGACCTTGTAGTCCACGGTGCCGGACAGGCTGACCTTCTGCCCATCATCGAGGACGTAGTCGGTGATGGTGTCGGCGCTGAGGGTGAAGTGCGGCAGGGCGCGCAGCGCCTTGCCCATGCGTTCCACCGCCCGGATCGCGTCGGGGTCGACGACAGGCACCGGCGCAGTGGACGCCGGCGCGGTCTGGGCCGCGCAGGGCGGTGTGGCGAACAAGGGGGCGGCGAGCATCGCGGCCACCAGCAGACCCGATCGGAGGTGCGGCATGGAACTCTCCTCGATGACGGCGTGGGATCGCCACGGGGGCGACGACGTTCGAGGTCACTGTGCGCACCGTACGCGTGCGCCACAAGCGGAGTTCCACGGTGCCGGCCTAGGTATTTCTACGCAGACGGGTCACGCTGCGGGTCGGACGGGCGGCGTGGATCGCCACCGCCACCGGCGATCCACGCGTCCACCGCCTGCTCGACCACGGTCATCGGCAGGGCGCCGTTGCCGAGCACCAGATCGTGGAAATGGCGCAGGTCGAAGCGCGCGCCGAGCTGCCGGCGCGCCTTGTCGCGCAGCGCCAGCAGCCGCAGCTGCCCCATCTTGTACGAGGTCGCCTGGCCCGGCTGCACCAGATAACGGTTGACCTCGATACGCACATCGGCAGCGGTCATGCCGGTGGTGGCCTGCATGTACGCCACGGCCTGTTCGGGCGACCAGCGCTTGCGATGCAGGCCGGTATCGACCACCAGCCGCACCGAGCGGAACATCTCGGCCTGCAGGCGGCCGAGATCGCCGGCCGGATCGTTGCGATACACCCCGGCATCGGCCATCAACTGCTCGGCATACAGCGCCCAGCCTTCCGTGAAGGCACTGGGGTTGAGGCTGCGGCGCAGCATCGGCAGGTCGTTGAGGGTCTGTCCGATCGAAATCTGGAAGTGATGGCCCGGCGAGCCTTCGTGGTAGGTCAGCGTCGGCACGCTCCAGCGGGTGTTGGAGGCCATGTCGCCGAGATTGATGTAGAAGGTGCCCGGGCGCGACCCGTCCAGCGCGGGCGGGTAGTAGTAGCCGCCGGGCGAGGTGGCCTGCATGTGTGCAGGCACCGGCTGCACCTGCAGCGGCTGGGTGGGCAGGCGGCCGAAGTAGGTCGGCAGGATCGGATCCAGGTCACGCAGGCGCTGCTGGATGTCGCCGATCAGCTGCTGGCGGCCGGCGTCGCTGTCGGCGTAGCGGTAGCGCGGGTCGTCACGCAGTTGGCCCACGCGCTCGGCCACGGTGCCGTTGCGCAGCCCGAGGTCGCGCAGGCGGGCATCCATTGCCTTGTCCAGGCGTGCCACTTCGCTCAAGCCGATCCGGTGGATCGCATCGGCATCCAGATCGGTGCTGGTGTACCAGCGCAGCGCGGCGTCGTAGTACGCCTTGCCATCGGGCAGCGCCCAGACGCCGTGGTTGCCCGGGTGGCGTGCCAGCAGGCCGTCGACATCGGCCAGCAGGCGCTGGTAGCCGGGATTGACCGACGTACGCACCGCGTCGGTGGCCTGCGCGATCCATTCCGCACGGCGGGCGGCGGGAATGCCGTCGAGGGCGTCCAGCTTGCGCTGCAGCGAGCGGACCCACAGCGAGTCCTGCGGCGCGGGCGCCAGCAGCGTACGGAACTGCGTGGCCGCGCCGTCCAGCGCCAGTTCGGGTGGCACCACGCCCTGGCGGGCCTGCATGTCCAGATTCGCGCGCACCTGGTCGAGCTTGGGCCCCATCGCCTGCAACCGGGCGATATAGGCCGTGGCGCTGGCCGCATCGGTGACGGCATGCTGGTTGTCCATGAACTGCGGCAGGTTGACCGGCAGGCTGAACAACTGGTCCACCGCGTAGGTGCTGCCGCCCACCGGCAACCAGGCCGGCGCCCAGGGCACCGCCATCAGATCGGTCTGGGCCTGGTAGAACCAGCGGGCCAGTCCGTCGCTGAGCTGTTCCTGCGGCCCCAGCGGTGCGCCGTGCCAGGCCTTGATCGCGGCCAGGTTGTCGGCCAGCAGGCGGCGGTTGATCGCGCGCCGCGCCAGCGAGACATCGGTGAGTTGCCCGGACGTGTCGTTGGCCCCCTCGCCGCGGATGCCAAGCAGGGTGCGCAGCTCCGGATCGGCGTTGATCGCGTCCATCGTCTGCGCATCCAGCAGGGCGTTGAAGGACGTGCTGGCCGGCGCGCCTGCTGCGGGCGGCGGTGACTGCGCATGGGCCGGTGCGCACGGCAGCGTGAGCGCGAGACCGATGGCGACGGAGAGCAGGACGGGCAGGGCGGCAGCGGGCGGCATGCGTGACACGGGCGTTCTCCGGTGGCGGGTGGGCTGCGCGCAGGCTACGGCAGCGCGTGGCCCACTGCACCTGGCAGACGCTACGCCTGCGGGGTGAAGCCATCCGGGCTCCAGTCCTCGCTGCCCACACCGTGATGGATCACGAACAGGCCCTCAGGGTCGTAGCGGCGCTTGGCGGCCTGCAGGCGCGGATAGTGCGGGCCCCAGAAGGCCTGCTGCCACTGCGGCTGGAAGTAGTCGCACTCGGAGACATAGGTGGCCGGGTCGGGCGCCACGTCGCGCAGGGCGGCGTAGGCACGGCCCACCCGCACGGCGCCCCAACGCGCGCGGTCCTCGTCCACCTGGCCTCCGCAACCGGGATACACCGGCCCGCCCGCATTGCCGATCAGCGCCAGGGCGAAGGCATCCAGAACGCCGGGATGGGTCGCGGTATCGCGCGCGGCCGCCAGCGCCTCTGCCGGCGCGCCGAACAGCCCCTTGTTGCAGTGCAGTTCCACGTCCATGTGCGCGGCGGCGGCACAGATCGCGGTGGCCGCTGCCGTACGCCGGGCGTCGGACAGCAGCGCCGATGGCAGCCAGACCGAGGCGTAGCCGTGCAGGAACCAGCCCACCTGGCCCTGGTCGCCCTTCCACAGCATGTGCCGCGGTGGCGCACCGGCGCGGGTGTCCTCGGCGATCAGCTGCGGCGCATGCGCACGGAAGAATGCGGCATCCCACATGTGACGGGCCGGCAGCGACAGCGCCTGCAGCGGGTCGAGGATGGTGTATTCCGGGCGTGCCTGCAGCCACGCCAGGAACGGCGCCCAGACCGCGGCGGCGTCCTCCTTGGCCAGTCCCTGGAACACCATCGACACGCGCAGGGTGCGCTTGCCGCGGAACGCGATCTGCTCGCCCCAGTGCGGGTTGCACAGGGCATCGCGGTAGAAGCGCAGCATTTCGCCCACCAGCGCCTGCCACGCGGCCTCCGTGCCGGCCTGCACCGCCAGGGAGACGCCGCCGAAGGTGTCCGGCAGTGCGTGGGTGCGCAGGGTCAGGCGGGTGACCACGCCGAAGCTCGCGCCGCAGCCCCCCTTGAGTGCCCAGAACAGCTCGGCATCGTTGTCGGCGTTGACGGTCCGCACGCGGCCGTCGGCGGTCACCACCTCGGCCTCCAGCAGGTGCGAGGCCGCGCTGCCGTAGGCCTTGGAGAAGCTGCCGAAGCCGCCGCCGGTGACCAGCCCGGCCACGCCCACCGAGGTACACCCGCCGCCCTGCACGTAACGGCCGCGCTGGGTGGTGACGGCATCGTAGGCATCGATCCACATCGCGCCGGCGCCCAGGCTCACCGCCGGCTGTGCGGCGGTACCCGGCCGCGCGTTGTGCGGGATGAAGGCGTCGTGCACCTCCACCTGGTTCATCGCCCGGGTCCACACCAGCAGCGAGTCGGGGGCGCACGAGGTACCGTGGTAACTGTGGCCGCCGCCTTTGATCGCCAACCGCAGCCGGTGCCGGCGGGCGAAATTGACCGCCGCGGCGACATCGGCGCTGCTGGTCGCGGCTATCGCCCGTGCACTGGGTACCGAACGCCAGGCGCCGTAGTAGCCGCTGGTCTGGGTCAGGGCGGGCTGGTCGCCGATGTAGAACGGATTGCGGATCTGGGCCAGCGCGGCGTCACGCGTGGCCGCGTCGCCAAGGAAGGGCGACTGCGGAACGGAGAGCCGGCCTCCCACGGCCTGCGACAGCCGCGCCCAGTCGGCATCGCAGGGCCAGCCAGCGCCGCCCGGACGCACCCGGGGCAGGATCGGCGGCAGGACGGCGGTCGTCTTGGACAGCAGCGGCAGCAGGGGCAGTGCGAGTCCGGCCTTGAGGCAGTCGCGTCGTTTCATGGCGGGTCGTCCTCGGCCTCCAGGCCGTCTGTGATACGCCCAGTCTCCGCCCGATGCGGCCCGCCGTCATTGGGCTGGGGCCGAATGCCGGTGCTGCCGGGACGAGTGGCGGCCGGGCAGGGACGGGCTTGACCTTCCCATGATGGGAATCTTTACCCTTGACCTCCCGCTCCTCGTTTCCGAGACCGCCATGTCGTCCAACGCGAATGCCGTATCCCCCCCTGTCGCCCCGCCCGCCACCGTGCGTATCAGCGTGCCGGTCGAGGGCATGACCTGCGCATCCTGCGTGGGCCGGGTCGAACGCGCGCTGGGCGCGGTCGCCGGCGTCCGGCAGGCCTCGGTCAACCTCGCCACCGAACGCGCGGACATCACCTTCGACGGTGCCCCGGATGCCCAGGCGGTGGTGCAGGCGATCGAGCATGCCGGCTACCAGGCACGTGCCACCACCACCGAACTGGCGGTCCAGGAGATGACCTGCGCCTCATGCGTGGGCCGGGTCGAGCGCGCGCTGGCGGCGGTGCCCGGGGTGCTGGAGGCGAGCGTCAACCTGGCCACCGAGCGCGCCCGGGTACGCCACCTGGACGGCGCGGTGCCGATGGCCGCACTGATCGCGGCGGTCGAGCGGGCGGGCTATGCCGCGCGGGCGGTATCGGCCGGAACCGCGCAGAGTGCCGACCAGGACACCGAACGCCGCGAGGCGGAAGACCGCTCACTGCGGCGTGCGCTGGCGGTGGCGGCCGCGCTGACCCTGCCGGTGTTCGTGCTGGAGATGGGTGCCCATCTGATTCCGGCACTGCACCACTGGGTGCAGCACACGCTGGGCGGGCAGACCAACGCGTACCTGCAGTTCGTGCTGACCACGCTGGTGCTGTTCGGGCCCGGCCTGCGCTTCTTCCGCAAGGGCATCCCGGCGCTGCTGCGCGGTGCGCCGGACATGAACTCGCTGGTATCGGTCGGCACCGCCGCGGCCTACGGCTACTCCCTGGTGGCCACCTTCGCGCCGCAGGTGCTGCCGGCCGGTACCGCCAACATCTACTACGAAGCCGCTGCCGTGATCGTCACCCTGATCCTGCTTGGCCGCGTGCTGGAAGCCCGTGCAAAGGGGCGCACCTCGCAGGCCATCAAGCGCCTGGTTGGCCTGCAGGCGCGGACCGCCCGGGTGGAACGCGATGGCGAGGTCGTGGAGATCGCGCTCGAAGACGTGGTCACCGGCGACCTCGTGCTGGTCCGGCCGGGCGAAAAGGTGCCGGTCGACGGCACGGTCGTGGATGGCAGCTCCTATGTGGATGAGAGCATGATCACCGGCGAGCCGGTGCCCGTCGCCAAGCAGGCCGGGGCCAACGTGGTCGGTGGCACGATCAACACCACCGGCGCGTTCCGCTTCCGGGTCACCCAGGTCGGCGCGGACACCGTGCTGGCCCAGATCATCCGGCTGGTCGAACAGGCGCAGGGCAGCAAGCTGCCGATCCAGGCGCTGGTGGACAAGGTGACCTTGTGGTTCGTGCCGGCGGTGATGGCGGCGGCCGTGCTGACGTTCGTGGTGTGGTTGGTGTTCGGCCCGGCGCCGGCGCTGAGTTTCGCGCTGGTCAATGCGGTGGCGTTGCTGATCATTGCCTGCCCCTGCGCGATGGGGCTGGCCACGCCAACCTCGATCATGGTCGGCACCGGCCGCGCGGCCGAACTGGGCGTGCTGTTCCGCAAGGGCGAGGCGCTGCAGGCGCTGCGCGATGTGGGCGTGGTGGCGCTGGACAAGACCGGTACGCTGACCAAGGGGCGTCCGGAGCTGACCGATCTGGAGATCGCCGACGGCTTCGCCTCCGACGAGGTGCTGGCCCTGGTGGCGGCGGTCGAGACCCAGTCGGAGCATCCGATCGGCGCGGCCATCGTGGCCGCCGCACGGCAGCGCAACCTTGCGCTGGACGCGGTCGGGAACTTCGATGCGGTGCCGGGCTTTGGTGTCTCGGCCACCGTGGCCGGCCGCAGCGTCGCGGTGGGCGCCGACCGCTACATGACCCGGCTGGGGCTGGATGTAACGGCCTTCGTCGCGACCGCGCAGCGCCTCGGCGCGCAGGGCCGCAGTCCGCTGTACGCCGCCATCGACGGCCGTCTCGCGGCGGTGATCGCGGTTGCCGATCCGATCCGCGAGACCACGCCCGAGGCGATCCGCGCCCTGCACGCGATCGGGCTCAAGGTGGCGATGATCACCGGTGACAACGCCGCCACCGCTGCCGCCATCGCCCGCCAACTCGGCATCGACGACGTGGTGGCCGAGGTGCTGCCCGACGGCAAAGTGGCCGCCCTGCATCAGCTGCGTGCCCACGGCCAGCGCGTGGCGTTCGTCGGCGACGGCATCAACGATGCCCCGGCGCTGGCCGAGGCCGATGTCGGGATCGCGATCGGTTCCGGCACCGATGTGGCCATCGAGGCGGCCGACGTGGTGCTGATCTCCGGCGACCTGCGCGGCGTGGCCAATGCCATCGCGATCAGCACGGCGACCATCCGCAACATCAAGCAGAACCTGTTCTGGGCGTTCGCCTACAACGCGCTGTTGATTCCGGTGGCAGCCGGTGCGCTGTATCCGTTCACCGGCACCCTGCTGTCGCCGATCTTCGCGGCGGCAGCGATGGCGCTGTCCAGCGTGTTCGTCCTCGGCAACGCGCTGCGCCTGAAGCGGTTCCAGGCGCCCTATGTACCGGCGCGAACCGGTACCCTCTGAACGGTGTCCAGGAGGGTGAAACGATGAACATCGGTGAAGCGGCGCAGTTCTCCGGCGTCTCGGCGAAGATGATCCGGTATTACGAGCAGATCGGCCTGATTCCCAAGGCGCTGCGCTCGGAGGCCGGGTATCGCCACTACAGCCCGCAGGATGCGCACAGCCTGCGCTTCATCCGGCGGGCGCGCGACCTCGGGTTTTCGGTCGAACAGATCGCCGACCTGCTGGTGCTGTGGCGCGACCGTACCCGCGCCAGCGCCGATGTGAAGGCGATGGCGCTGGCCCACGTGGCCGGTTTGAGGGCGCGCATCGACGAGCTGCAGGCGATGGCCGGCACGCTCGAGCACCTCGCCGAACACTGCCACGGCAACGACCGGCCGGACTGCCCGATCATCGCCGACCTCGCCGAACCGGCTGCGGATGCGATGCCGGCAGCAACGCCCACGGCGCGTGGCGCGCCGTTGTTCGGCGTGGACGCACCGGTTCCGTCGCGTCGGCGTGGTGCACGAAAAAGTCCTTGACCTTGCCATGCTGTCAAGCCGGAGAGTGATCGGACACCCTCACTCAACAGGCAGACACGATGTTCCAGTTCCATATTCCCAACATGACCTGCGGCGGCTGCGCCCATTCCGTGACCCGCGCGCTGCTCGATGCCGACCCGCAGGCCCGCATCGAAACCGATCCGTCGATGCGCTCGGTGCAGGTCCAGTCCGAGCGCGATGAAAGCGTGCTGCTGGCGGCCCTGCTCGCGGCAGGCTACCCGCACACCGCGCGGCCCGATGCCGCGCGCGCCTGACCGGGCAGACCGCACATGCACGCCCAGCATCACCTCCTGGTGATTCTGCCCTCGCTCGCGGCGGAGGCGTCCCTGTGGGGACGCCTGGCCGGGCCGGCCGGCACGGCGGCGCCGGCCAGCGCTCAGCGGTGTCGCGCCGCCAGAGACGGTGCGGGGGCGCCGGCCGCGGACCAGGCGCGCAGGCCCATCACCGCCAGGCCGACGAAGACCAGGTAAAGCGCGGCAGTGACGTGCAGCGACTTGACCAGGTACATGCCCACGTACACCACGTCCACCAGGATCCACAGCCACCACGTGGCCACGTGCCGCCGCGCCTGCCACCACTGCGCCACCAGGCTCAGCGCTGCCAGCAGCGCGTCCAGCCAGGGCAGGGCGGCATCGGTGAAGGTGTGCATCGCCGCACCCAGCGCGATGCCGAAGGCCACACCGATGCCCAGATCGCGCAGCGCGTCGCGGCGTCGCAGCGGCACGATCACAATCGCACCGTCTTCCTCCGCATGGCGCCGCCAGCTGATCCAGCCGTAGACCAGGAACGCGCCGAAGGCCACCTGCAGCAACGTGTCCGAATACAGCCGGGCCTCGATGAACACCAGCGCATACAGGACGACGGACAGCAGGCCCACCGGCCAGGCGATCATCCAGCGTCGCCCCATCAGGGCCACGCCGGCCATGCTCACGATCGCGGCGGTCCACTCGAGCACGGCGGCATTCATAGCCCGAACGTCACCGACAGGCGCGCCTGACGCGGCGCGCCGGCGAACAGGTAGTAGTCGCCGGCGGTGCTGCCGGTGTCACGCCAATAGAAGCGATCAGTGACGTTGTCGACCGTGAGGTTCCAGGTCACCGGCCGCTCGCGCAGCAGGTGGCGATAGCGCACGCCGACGTCGAACACGTGGTAGGCCGGCGCGCGGACCGCGCCGTTCACGGTTGCCACGTTCGCTGCGGCATAGCGCCAGCCACCGGTCACGCCGAGGCCTGCGACGAACGGCACCTGATAGTCCAGATGCACGGTGGCGCGCACCTTGGGCACGTTGACCAGCTGATGCCCTTCGTGGGCGGCGGTGCCGGTGTCGCGCGCGCGCGCCTGCAGCGCGCTGGCGCTGGCATTCAGTTCAAGCCGCTCGGTCAGGTGCCCCTGCGCGGTGAGTTCCAGGCCGGTGTGGACCTGCTGGCCTTCCTGGACGAAGGTGAACCCTGCGTCGCTCTGGTCGGGCCTGGCGTACTGGTAGGGCTGGGTGGTGCGGAACAGGGCCGCGCCGAGGGTCAGCGCATCGGTCGAGGCGAACTTGACGCCCACTTCGACCTGGCGCGACAGCATCGGTGCCAGGAAGGTGCCGTCATTGCTGGTCCAGAACGGGGCTTCCTGGCCCAGGGCGATGCCGCGCACATAGCTGGCATACGCACTGACCTCGTCGGTGGCCTTCCACACCAGTGCGGTCTGCGGCAGGAAGCGCGACAGCCGGCTGTGGCGTTCGGGCACGCCGGCCTTGCTGTAGGCGCGCTCGTCCAGGCGCACGAAGCGTCCGCCGGCCAGCCATTCCCAGTCGTCGCCGAAGCGCATCCTGTCCAGCGCGAACACCGCGTTCTGGCGGCTGTCCAGGCGCCGTGCGGACGGGCCCGGCTGCAGCGGCGACGGTGCGAACTGCGGCACCTGCGCGTCGTCGATGTTGGCCGTGCCCACGTATTCGTTGACGTTGCGGCGCTTGTCCACCGTGCGGCGGAAGGTCTCCGCGCCGAGGGTCAGCGCGTGATCCACACCGCCGGTCTGCAGGCTGCCGCGCAGTTCGGCGCGCGCGGCCTGGTTGCGACGGGTGTCGTCCGGGCTGCGGTAGTCGTAGATGTCATAGGCACCATCGGGGCCAAAGTAATTGCCCGGCACGCTGCCATCGGCGCAGGACGCGGCGTAGTAGCAGCCGTAGGCAAAGGCGACGTTGTCGTCGATCACGGTGCGGCTGTGGCTGACCGAGATGCGCGACTGCCAGTCCGGGCTGAAATCGTAGGTGTGCAGCGCGGTGATGTTGGTACTGTCGATACCGACCGGCTGCTGCCAGGCCTGGTAGCCGAGCATGCGCGAGCGGTCCACGCCGCGCGGCAGCGCGGTGGCGCCGAGCAGCTGGTAGCCGGAGGCCGAACGCTGCGCGCTGGTCTGGTAGTTGGCGTCCACCTCGAGTTTGCCGCGCTCGCCGATCAGCCAGTCGGCCGCCACCGAATAGAAGTTGCGGCGGCCGTCGGCGTGGTCGATGTACGAGGCGGTGTCCTCCCAGGCGGCATTGACCCGCACCCCGAAGCGCGGCGTCAGCCACTGGCCCACGTCCACGGCGGCATAGCGCGAGCCTTCGGCATCGGTGCCCAGCGTTGCCGTGCGCACGTCGGCGGCACGCTTGCCGACGTAGTTGATGATGCCGCCCGGCGACATCACGCCCGCGGCAAGGCCGGCTTCGCCCTTGAGAATCTCGACGGCCTGCACGTTTTCCAGTGCCAGCCGCTGTTCGCCGGCGATGGGCAGGCCGTTGAACCGGTACCCGGTGGCGGTATCCAGCGCAAAGCCGCGGATGGCGATGTTCTGGTAGTAGCCAACCGGCGCGTAGCTGTCGCCCAGCGACGCGTCCTGGGTGGCCACTTCGGAGAGGGTCCGCAGCTGGCGGCGCTCGATCTGCGTGCGGTCCAGCCGCGTCACCGAGGCCGGGGTGCTCTTCCAGTCGCCCGCGCCGAAGCTGGTGGACTGCGCGGTATCGGCCGCCGGCTGGCGTGCCTGCACGCGCACTGCGGCCAGCTCGGTCGGCGAGCGGTCGGCGGTATCGGGGGCGGATTCGGCCGCGTACAGCGGCAGGGCGGCGCAAAGCGCGACGGTCAGCAACGCAGGGGGATAGCAGCGGTTCATTCGATTCGTCATCAGCCAGCAAAAGGAGACGAAGCGACGGCGCGCGCGCATCGACCCATCCGGCCGCTGTGCCCACTGCTCAAAGCTCCCTACGCCGGTGCAAACCGGATCAGGTTCCAAGGGACTCTCTCAGCCTGGTTTCGCCAGGCACCCCCGCTTCAGCGGCTATTTCACACCAAATGGCGCGCTTTTGCGAGCGCGGGGTCAGGCCGCCGCGTGCAGCGCATCCAGCAGGGCGGTGCCGTGGGGCGTGCCGAACCACTGCGCGTGGCCCAGCAGGAAGGTGTGGTAGGCCACGTCCGCGTTCGCGGTGGACCGGGTAACACCGTGGAAATACTCCACTTCGGACAGGGCGAAATCCAGATGGACCAGCGGCAGCAGGTCGGCCAGCAGGTGAATGCGCGCCGCCGACAGCGGCAGCACCGCCCGGTAGCCGGCCACCAGCGCCAGCGCGATATCGGTGCGTACCGGCATCGGGCCGTCCAGCGCCAGCCAGGCGATGGCATTGCGCTCGATTGCCGTGGCGAGGTCGAACAGGGCGCTGGTCGGCGAGGCGAGGCCGAAGTCGAGCACCGTGCTGACCCGGTCGCCGGCAGCGTCGTGGTGCCACAGCAGGTTGGAGACATGCCAGTCGTTGTGCGCCCAGATGCGCGGCTCGTCCTGCAGGCGCCCGCCCAGCCGCGCATGCCAGGGCAGCAGATCGCGCTGCAGATCGGCCTGCCACGCGGTGCCGGCCAGGTAGCTGGCCAGGGCAGGGCGTTCGCGCAGCTGCACGGTGAGCGCTGCAACCGGGTCGGCGGCCCGGATCAGGTCGTCGCGGGCGACCAGCACATGGGTGCCGCGCTGGGCAGCGGCATGACCGGCCGATGCCAGGTGCAGCATCGCCAGCGTTCTGCCGGCTTCCCGGGCCTGCGCCACGTCGGTCAGCGGCGTCCAGGAGGGCGCATCGCGGTACCGGTCCTCGCCGTGGCCCACACGGTGCAGCTCGTACGTCCAGCCCGCGTGTTCGACCGCCGTGGCGCCCTCCCGGTCGCGCAGCAGCGCGGCCACGGGAATGCCCTCTGCGGCAAGGTGGTCGATGAAGCGGTGCTCCTCCTGCAGCGTGCTGGCGCTGCGCACGCTGGCGTGGTGGCGCTTGACGAACACCGCAGCGTCGCCGCTGCCGACGATGGCCGCAGCGGACAAGGGGCGTGGGCTGTGCCACGCCACCTCGGCATCGCCCTGCAGCGCGGGGAAGCGCGTGCGCAGCCAGGCGATCTCGGCCGCATCGATGGCAGGCCAGTCGGGGGCCACCTCATCGTTGTCGAGGCCCTGGACGCGGTGGTTGGGGGTGGTCATGGCGTGGCGATCGGCGGCGGTGCGGGGGCAGGATGACGGGCCTGCCGTCGCTGCGTGGGCGCACATGCTACCCCGCGCGGCGATGCGCGCGCGCTCAGACCGTCCATGCCGCCTCCTGGCCGGCCGGCAGGTGCATCAGTTGGTCGAGCTGGCGCAGCGCACGGTGCAGCTCCTGCCGGCTGGCGGCGGCGCCCAGCGAGATCCGCACCGCATCGGTGATCGCCACGCCTGCGGGGGTGAAGGCAGACGACGGGGCGATGCCCAGCCCCTGCAGGCGTGCGGCGTGGGTCAGGCTGACATCGGTCCAGTGGGCGGGCAGCCGGCACCACGCGTGGACGCCGGCGCACGCCTGCAGGAATTGGGGCGACAGCGCTGATCGGGCCAGGTAGCGTCGCTCGGCGGCCTCGTCCTGGACCAGTTTCAGCATCGCCTGCGCCGATCCGTCCAGGATCAACTGGGTCACCAGCGCGTTCATCAAGGGCGGCGCCATCAGGTTGACCGCACGCAATGCGTCCAGCACCGCCTGGCGGGCGACGCCGTCGGGCAGGTGCACGAAGCCGGTGTGCAACCCGGGGCTGAGGCACTTGGACAGGGTGGAGATGTAACAGGTGTGCTCGGGCGCATGCAGCGCGAGCGGCGCGGGCGCATCCTCGGCCAGCAGCCAGTAGGGATCATCCTCGATCAGGCGCAGATCCTGGGTGCGCAGCACCTCGGCCAGCGCACGCCGGCGCGCCTCGGGCAGCGTGTGCGCGGTGGGGTTCTGCGCGGTCGGGTTGAGGTAGACCACGCGTGCCCCGGTGGTGCGGGCCAGCCGGCGCAGCGCATCGGGCCGCATTCCGTGCTCGTCGCAGTCGACCACCTGCAGCCGGCGCTGCAGCACCCGTGCGGCGTGCAGCAGCCCCGGGTACACCAGCGGCTCGCACAGTACGGTATCGCCGGCGTCGGTGAGGGCCAGCAGCAGCGCCGACAACGCGGCCTGCGCACCCTCGGTCACCACCAGCCGCGCCGGTTCGGTGCGGCCCAGGATCGGTTTCAGCCACTGTGCCGCGGCCAGCTGGTCGGCCGCGCTGCCACCGCCGATGTGGTACGTCATCAGGTTGCCGGCATCGCTGCGGGTCAGCACCGACGACAGTCCGCGCCGCAGCACGTCCGCCACCTGGCCACCGCCGGGGCTCGGCGGCAGGTTCATGCTCAGGTCCACCAGTTGCGCCAGCTCGACCTGCGGCGGTGCCACGTACGAGCCCAACGGGCCGCGCGCGTCGATCAGCCCGCGCTTGCGCGCCTCGTTGAAGGCCCGGGTAATGGTGGTCAGGTCCACGCCTAGCTCGCCGGCCAGGCTGCGCTGCGCCGGCAGGCGTTGGCCGGGGCGAAGCGCGCCGGACCAGACCGCGCGCTCCAGCGCCTGCACGATGCGCAGGTACACCGGCCCGTGGCCGTCGGCGATGAGGCGGTGCCAATCGGCGGTAGGGACGTTCATCGCCGCATCTTACCCGCGACCGCGCCGCTGCCTGCGACAGTGTGTCGCATCATGTATGGATCATGTCGTTGCCTAACGTACGCGGCTGCGGCGGGCACCCCCCATGCATATCGGTCATGCAGGGGGGCGTCCGCCACTTTCCTGTTACGGGCCGCCCCGGCCCGGGTACCGCGTTGGAAGGGCCGTCACGCATGAACCCAGCTACACACACCGCTCGCCGGACCCCGTGGTCCGGTCGCCGCAATGCCGGACGATGGTTCGGCCTGGCAGCCCTGCTGCCGCTGCTCTCGGGTTGCAAGAACCTGGAGCTGTTCAATCCGATGGGCAGCATCGCCGAACAGGAGATGCAGCTGATCCTGGTCTGTACCGGCCTGATGCTGCTGGTGGTGGTGCCGGTGATCCTGCTCACGCTGTACTTCGCGTGGCGCTACCGCGAATCCAACACCAAGGCCACCTACGCGCCCGACTGGTCGCACTCCACCGCAATCGAAGTGGTGGTGTGGACGATCCCGTGCCTGATCGTGGTGGTGCTGGGCGTGTTGATCTGGCGCAGCACGCATG
This sequence comes from Stenotrophomonas sp. LGBM10, assembly GCF_046736075.1. Lineage (GTDB taxonomy): Bacteria > Pseudomonadota > Gammaproteobacteria > Xanthomonadales > Xanthomonadaceae > Stenotrophomonas. The sequence goes on along the minus strand of NZ_CP177163.1, from coordinate 147,224 downwards.
CGCTGGACCCGTACCGGCCAATCGCCTCGGACAAGGCACCGCTGCGCGTGGAAGTGGTGGCACTGAACTGGAAGTGGCTGTTCATCTACCCCGACCACAACGTGGCCACGGTCAATGAGCTGGTGATGCCGGTGGACACGCCGGTGGCCTTCAAGCTGACCTCCGAGTCGATGATGAATGCCTTCTTCGTGCCGCAGCTCGGCAGCATGGTCTACACGATGGCGGGCATGCAGACCCGTCTGCACCTGATCGGCCACACCCCGGGCACGTACGCCGGCATGTCGTCGGCCTACAGCGGCTCGGGCTTCTCGGACATGAAGTTCGATGCGCGCGTGGTCACCGAGGCGGACTTCGAGCAGTGGCTGGTGCAGGCCCGAGGCACCCGCGACCACCTTGGCGCGACCCGCCTGGCCGCCCTGGAGGCACCGACCCACGGCGCGCCGATGCAGCGCTTCGCCAGCGTCGATGCCGGCCTGTTCTCCAGCGTGGTGCGCCGCTATGGCGGCATGCCCGATGACGAAATCTGCCTGCCGGGCGAAGCGCCCGGCGCCACATCCCAACTCGTGAGCCTGGCCGCGCCTGCCAGCCGTACCGCGGAGAACTGATTGTGCTTGGAAAGTTGAACCTGGAAGCGATTCCCTACCACGACCCGATCATCATGTCGGCGCTGGCGGGCTCGCTGCTGCTGGGCGCGGCGATCATCGCGGCCATCACGTATTACAAGAAGTGGGGCTACATTTGGACCGAGTGGATCACCTCGGTGGACCACAAGAAGATCGGCGTGATGTACATCATCCTGGCGCTGGTCATGCTGGTGCGCGGCTTTGCCGACGCCCTGATGATGCGCGCCCAGCAGGCAATCGCCGCCAACGATGCGGCCGGCTACCTGCCACCGGAACACTACGACCAGATCTTCACCGCGCACGGCGTGATCATGATCTTCTTCGTGGCCACGCCGCTCATCGTGGGCCTGATGAACGTGGTGGTGCCGCTGCAGATCGGCGCGCGCGACGTGGCGTTCCCGTTCGTCAACTCGCTGAGCTTCTGGCTGTCGGCGGTGGGCGCGGTGCTGGTGATGGCGTCGATGTTCGTCGGCGACTTCGCCGCCACCGGCTGGGTGGCCTATCCGCCGCTGTCGGGGATCGAGTACAGCCCCACGGTGGGCGTGGACTACTACATCTGGTCGTTGCAGGTATCGGGCATCGGCACCACGCTGACCGGCCTGAACTTCATTGTCACCATCCTCAAGATGCGTGCGCCGGGCATGGACCTGATGAAGATGCCGGTGTTCACCTGGACCGCGCTGATCACCAACATCCTGATCGTGGCGATCTTCCCGGTGCTGACCGCGACCCTGGCGCTGCTGACGATGGACCGCTACTTCGGCATGCATTTCTTCACCAATGATGCCGGCGGCAACGCCATGATGTACGTCAACCTGATCTGGATCTGGGGCCATCCGGAAGTCTACGTGCTGATCCTGCCGTGCTTCGGCGCGTTCTCCGAGATCATCGCCACGTTCTCCGGCAAGCCGCTGTTCGGCTACCGGTCGATGGTCTATGCGACTTCGTCGATCGGCATCCTGTCGTTCTTCGTGTGGCTGCACCACTTCTTCACGATGGGCTCGGGCGCGAACGTCAATGCCTTCTTCGGCATCATGACCTCGATCATCTCCATTCCCACCGGCGTGAAGCTGTTCAACTGGCTGTTCACCATGTACCGGGGGCGGATCCGCTACCACTCTTCCACGATGTGGACGATCGGCTTCATGGTCACCTTCGCACTCGGCGGCATGACCGGCGTGATGCTGGCCATCCCGGGCGCGGACTTCGTGCTGCACAACAGCCTGTTCCTGATCGCACACTTCCACAACGTGATCATCGGTGGCGTGGTGTTCGGCTGCCTGGCCGGCATCAGCTTCTGGTTCCCGAAGGCCTTCGGCTTCACCCTCAACGAGCGCTGGGGCAAGATCTCCTTCTGGTGCTGGCTGGTGGGCTTCTACCTGGCCTTCATGCCGCTGTACGTGCTCGGCTTCAAGGGCATGACCCGGCGCATGAACCACTATGCAGTCGAAGGCTACCAGCCGTGGCTGATCGTTGCCGCCATCGGTGCGCTGGTGATCGCCGCCGGCATCGCCGCGATGTTCATCCAGTTCTACGTCAGTGTGCGCGACCGCAAGGCCAACCAGGACCTGACCGGCGATCCGTGGAACGCACGCAGCCTGGAATGGGCCACCTCTTCGCCGCCGCCGTTCTACAACTTCGCCACGCTGCCGGTGATCACCTCGTTGGAGCAGCATTGGGACGACAAGGCGAACGGCCGCGCCTGGCAGCGGCAGGACCGCTACGAGGACATCCACATGCCGCGCAACACCGCGTCCGGCGTGGTGATCTCGGTGTTCAGCCTGGTGCTCTGCTTCGCGCTGGTCTGGCACATGTGGGTGATCGCCGGCATCGGCCTGATCGGTGTGATCGCCACCTTCGTGATGCGTTCCTATGACCGTGATGTGGACTATTACGTGCCCGCCGCCGAGGTGAAGCGCATCGAAGAGGCGCACTTCGCGCAGATGGAAGGAGCCAAGGCATGAGCGGCGATACCCGGACCGCAGCCCCGCTGCACAACGCGCTCACCGCCGGTGGGCATCACGACGCGCATGAGCACCATGACGACGGCAGCAAGACCGTCGTCGGGTTCTGGATGTACCTGATGGGTGACTGCCTGATCTTCGCGGTGCTGTTCGCGACGTTCGGCGTGCTGCTCAACGGGACCGCCGATGGCCCCAGCGGCAAGGAGCTGTTCAAGCTGGGCTTCGTGCTGTCCGAAACGGTGGTGCTGCTGCTCAGCAGCTTCACCTTCGGCCTGGCGATGCTCGGCATGCAGGCAGGGCGACGCAACCAGGTGGTCGGCTGGCTGGCCGTAACCGGCCTGCTCGGCGCGGTGTTCATCGGCATGGAACTGTACGAGTTCGCCGAATTGATCCATGAGGGCGCAACCCCGGACGTGAGCGCCTACCTGTCGGCGTACTTCACCCTGGTGGCCACGCACGGCCTGCACGTCACCTTCGGCCTGCTGTGGCTGGCGATCATGATCCACCAGGTGCTGAAGTTCGGCCTGGACGGCATCGTGCGCCGCCGGCTGGCCTGCCTGAGCCTGTTCTGGCACTTCCTGGATCTGATCTGGATCTGCGTGTTCACCTTCGTCTACCTGCGGGAGTTCGTATGAGCCACTCTGCTGCCGATGCCGATCACGGTGGTGGCCACGCCACCCTGAAGGGCTACATTGCCGGCCTGCTGCTGTGCCTGGTGCTGACCGGCGCCTCGTTCGGCGTGGTCATGACCGACCTGGTGCCGCAGCCGCTGCGGCTCACCGCGATCGTGGTGCTGTGCGTGGTGCAGCTGGTTGCGCAGCTGGTGCTGTTCCTGCACATCGGTGCGGGCCGCAGTCAGCGCGAGAACACGGGCATCTTCCTGTGCACGGCGTTCCTGATCGCCATCGTGGTGGCCGGCTCGCTGTGGGTGATGCACAACGCCACCCTCAACATGATGCCGATGCAATGACGCGCGTATCCGGCCTGGCGCTCGCGGCTGTTCTGGCGGGCGCGGGTACGGTGTGGATGGCCGGGGCGGCGGTGGCCGCGCCGGCCGCCGCGCCCCCCATCGCCCATGACGCGGCCTGGATCCGCCTGCCGCCGCCGGCGGCGCAGGTCGCGGCAGGCTACATACAACTGCACAACGCCGGTGCGGATGACCGGCTGCTGGCGGCAAGCAGCAAGGGCTTCGCGCAGGTGCAGATCCACGCCATGCGCATGGACGGCGAGGTGATGCGCATGCACGCGCTGCCGGACGGTCTGCCACTGCCGTCGGGCACTTCGGTGGCGCTGCAGCCCGGCGGCTATCACCTGATGCTGATGACCCCCAAGCGACCGCTGCAGGACGGGCAGGTGGTGCAGGTCCGCCTCCAGTTCGAACGGGCGGGCACGCTGCCCGTGGAGTTCGTGGTGCGCGATGTCGCCGCAGCGGCGGGCGCGCGGTGAGGTACCTGCGGGCGGCGCTGCTCGCCGCGAGCCTGGGCCTGGTGGCCTGCCAGGCGGCCGATGCCCCGGTCATGGGCCAGGCCGCGCTGGAGTCGGTCGCGCTGCACAGCAGCGACGGCCGGACCCTGTCCATCGCCGCGCTCCGCGGGCGGCCGACGCTGCTGTTCTTCGGTTTCACCCATTGCCCCGAGGTATGCCCGCTGAGTCTGTACAAGGCCGTGCAGTTCAAGCGGCGGCTCGGTCCGCTTGGCGACCGCCTGCAGGTGGTATTCGTGACGGTCGATCCGGCGCGCGATACGCCCGACCATCTTCGCGACTACCTGGCGGCCTTCGATCCGGCGTTCATCGGTCTGTCCGGTGACGAGGCCGGTACCCGCGCAGTGGCGGAAAGCCTGGGCGTCACCTATCGGCGCGTGGGCGAAGGCGACACCGCGACCTTCGAGCACACCGCCTCCTGGTTCCTGATCGGTGCCGACGGCGGGTTGCAGGATGTCTACGGCTACGCACTGGACGATCAGGAGATCGAGACGCGGCTGCGCGCGCGCCTGGCGGTGCCGGGCGCATGAGTCCGCGCCCGGACCGGGTGCTGCTGCTGGCGTCGGCCGGGTGCGCGCTGACCGTGCTGGACACCAACGTGGTGGGCGTGGTCCTGCCGACCATCGCGCGCGACCTGTCGGCCAGCTTCGCCGACATCGAATGGGTGGTCAGTGCCTACGTGCTGTGCTTCGCCTCCCTGCTGCTGCCAGCCGGGACGCTGGCCGACCGCGTCGGCCGTCGCCGGCTGTACGTGACCGGGTTGCTCTTGTTCGCGGCCACCTCGGTGGCCTGCGGGTTGGCTGCGAGCGCGCCGGTGCTGTATCTGGCGCGGGCAGGGCAGGGGGCGGCAGCGGCATTCATGCTGGCACCGGCGCTGTCACTGATCGGCCATGCGCACCAGGACGCCCCGTCGCGGGCGCGGGCATGGGCGATCTGGGGGGCGATCATGGGCCTGACGATGGTGCTGGCACCGCTGATCGGCGGCGCCATCGCGACCTGGCTGGGCTGGCGCTGGGCCTTCCATCTGAATCTTCCGCAGTGCCTGCTGCTGGCGGCAGCAAGCGCACGCCACATCCCCGACTCGCGTGATCCGCACCGGCGGCCGATCGACGTGCCGGGCGTCCTGTTGTTCGCCGGCGCGATGCTGGCGTGGACCTGGGGATTGATCCGTGGCCCGGTCGAGGGCTGGACCAGCAGCGCGGTCCTGCCGTGGCTGCTTGCGGCCGGCGTACTGGCGGCCGCGTTCGCGGCGGTGGAGCGTGCCCGTGCGCACCCCATGCTCGATCTTCGCCTGTTCCGGCACCCGGCCGTGGCCGGCGCGGTGATCGCGATGTTCGCGTATGCCGCATCGGTGCAGGTCATGGCCTCGCTGTTGCCGCTGCTGCTGCAGAACGCACGCGGTGACAGCGTGCTGCAGGCCGCGCTGCACATGCTGCCGTTCGCAGTGGCGATGCTGCTGTTGCCGTTCCTGGGGCGCCGCCTCGGCCGGCGGTGGTCGTCCGGCACCCTGTTGGCGCTTGGGCTGGGCGTGGCCGTGGTCGGCAACCTGGGTATCGCAGTGGCGCTGTGGCGCCACAGTGACCTCGGCCTGCTGCTGGCGATGGCAGTGCTGGGGAGCGGTGGCGGGCTGCTCAATGGCGAAACGCAGAAGGCGATCATGAGCGTGATGCCGGCGGAGCGGGCCGGGATGGCCTCCGGCATCAGCACCACCGCGCGGTTCTCGGGCATCCTGATTGGCTTCGCCAGCCTGGGCGCGGTGCTGTCGAGCCAGGTGCGTGCCAGCGCGGCGCAGCGCCTGGCCGAGGCCGGCCACGCGGTGTCGCCGGCGCTGCTGGAGCGGGTGGTGGTGGGGGAGTTGTCGATCGCAGCCGATGGCATGGGCGTGCTTGCACGCCAGGCTTATGCCGGCGGTGCGGCGTATGCGTTCGTGGCGGCGGCGGGCATCGCCCTCGCGGCGATGGTGCTGACCGGCGTGTTGATGACCCGGCAGCGCTGATCCTTTCGCCGCAGCATTGGCGCTCAATCAGGGGGCGCGGGCGTGCAGCGCCCAGCAGGCCGCGGTGAACGTCACGGTATCGCCGTCGATGAAGGGCGCGAAGGCCACGTCCATCGCCGCCAGGACGCGTGCGCGCAGCGCGGCGTCCACATCCGGCCCGCGCAGCGCCTGGCCCACCGGCCCCAGCAGGGCGACGTAGCGGGTCAGGTCGTCACGGGTGATCTGGCACGCAACATCCAGCGGCTCGATCCGGATGTCGCTCCAGCCGCTCGCCACCAGCAGGGCCGCAACCGCATCGCGTTCGGCGAAGGCGAACTGTCCCGGTCCCCCTGGCGTGCGTGGTGGCAGGGCGAGCAGCGGCGCGGCGGCGCGTTCGGCGGTCGTCATGAAGGGGTTCTCGGCGGCGCCGCGCCAGGCGATGGCGTGCAGGGTGCCATGCGCCCGGGTGGCGTCGCGCAGCGCGGCGAAGGCCTGCTGCGGATGGTCGAAGAACATCACGCCGAAGCGCGAGACGATGCGGTCGAAGCGGCCCGACGGAAACGCATGGCGCTGCGCGTCGGCCACCAGGAAGGTCGCTGCCACGTCGGCGGCATCCGCTCTGGCGCGTGCGGCGTCGATCATCGGCGCGGAGATGTCCACGCCCGTGCAGTGACCTGCGGTGCCCAGGCGGTCGGCAATGGCCAGGCTCACCGCACCCGTGCCACAGCCTACGTCGAGCACCTGCCAGGCCGCACCCGCCGGAACCGCCGCAGCGAGCACCGTGGCCAGCGGCGCGAACATCGCATCAAGCAGGCGCTGCGCCTGTACCCATGCCTGGCCGGCCGGGCCATTCCACAGCGCATGTTGGGGGGTGTCGGTCATGGCGGACTCGCTTCGGACTTGCCAGCAGGGGAGAGAGCCCGCACTGTGCCACTTCAAGTGCACATGAGGTCAAGCGATGCAGGAGCTGGATATTGCCGAGGTCGCGCGCCGCTCGGGGCTGGCCGCGTCGGCGTTGCGGCATTACGAGAGCGTCGGGTTGATCCAGCCGATCGGGCGGCGCGGGCTGCGCCGGGTGTTCGGCGCGGGGGTGCTGGAGCAGCTGGCGCTGATCGCCCTGGGGCGCGCGGCAGGCATGACACTGCAGGAGATCGGCACGCTGCTGGGCAGTGTGGGGGCGAACGGCTTCGACCGGGCGCAGCTGAGCGCCAGGGCCGATGCACTCGATCGCCGCATCCAGACCCTGACCCGGGTGCGCGACGGCCTGCGCCATGCGGCGCGCTGCCGCGCACCGAGCCACCTGGCCTGTCCGCGCTTCCGCGCGTTGATGCGCAGTGCGTCGCGCCCGGGCTGACGCTATCGGCATTCAGGGTTTGTGCCTACACTAGGGCGCTCGGACCGTCGCCATCACGCCCATCATTCCCGGTTCCGCGCTGGTTTGCGCATGCCCCCCAATGCTGTTGTCCTGGTCGAACTGCTGATTCGAGAACGGCCTGCTCTGTCCCGGTTTCTGGGTCGTTACCTGGACCCGCCAAGCACCGAAGACACCCTGCAGAACCTCTACCTGAAGGCCAGTGCCGTGCCGGGTGAGCCGCCGATCGACGATCCGCGCGGCTACCTCTATCGGATGGCGTACCACCACGCGCTCAACCGCCGCCAGGCCGACACCCGTGAACGCCGCGCACTGGCCGAGGCGGCGCGCGAGGGGGCCGGCGAAGGGACCGATGGCGAGCGCACGGCGCTGGCGCAGGCGCAGCTGCGCGAGATCACCCAGACCATCCTGGCACTGCCGGAACCGGTCCGCCGCGCCTTCGTGCTCAACCGCTACATGGGGCTGTCCGAACGCGAAATCGCCGCGCGCATGGGCATTTCCAAGAGCCTGGTGGGCAAGCACGTGCTGCGTGCGGCCCTGCTGATCCAGCGGTACCACGGCGCATGAACGCGGCCGGTTGCTGCCGTGGGCAGATCGCGCCCTGGTTTGTCTGTACTCCCAAGGGTGCCGCGCGGCGGCACAGCAGGTCGATAGCATGAGCGATACCGCCCCCCCGACGCCCCGTCAGCTGCGCCAGGCGCTGCGCTGGACGCTGCGGCAGCAGGACGAGGCCTTCGACGCCGCTGCGCAGCGACGGCTCGAGGCCTGGCTGCAGGCCGATCCGCGTCACCGCGTGGCGTTCGAGCGGCAGCGTGCGTTCTGGCGGCAGGTCGATGCGGCCGGGCCGGACGTACTTGCCGCCTTGCCCGGCCTGATCGAGCCGCTGCCGCAGGCGCACCAGCGGCTGCACCGTCGGCGCTGGCGGAGCCGCCTGTTGGCGGTGGCCGCGGTGCTTGCCCTGGCGGTCGGGCTCGGCCCGCCGCTGTTGCTGGAACTGCGCAGCGACCTGCAGAGCGGCAGCCAGCCGCGCACGGCGCGGCTGCCCGATGGCAGTACCGTGGTGCTGGATGCCGACTCCGCGCTGGCGGTGCGCTTCGACGCGGCACAGCGCACGGTCGTGCTGCTGCAGGGGCGCGCCTGGTTTGATGTGGTGCATGCACCGCTGCCGTTCGTGGTGCATGCCGGTGAGGGTGAAGTGCTGGACATCGGCACCGCGTTTGCGGTGGACATGCAGCCCGGCGCCATCGTCACCGCTGTCAGCGAGGGCGAAGTGGAGGTCAGCGCCGGCAGCGGTGTGCTCGGCCGCCTGCGGGCCGGCCAGCGGCTGGCCTTCGACGCGCGCGGCGAGCCGGTGGGCGAGCCTGGCGCGGTCGCCCTGGAGGACATCGCGCCGTGGCGCCGTGGCGATGTGCTGCTGGATCGTACGCCTGCCGATCAGGCCATTGCACGGATGGCGCGCTACCGCAGCGCGCCGGTGTGGGTAGTGGGCCAGGCAGGTGCCGCCACCCCCATCTCGGCAGTGTTCCATGTCGATCAGCCGGACCAGGCCATCCAGGCCATCGCAGGGCAAAGCGGCCTGCAGGTGCGCCGCCTGCCGGGTGGGGCAATGGTGGTGTGGTGAGCGCCGGCATGACGATCAGGGTGTGTGGCGGCCAGCCGCCGCGTGCATGCGCCTCCGATGCGATTGGTGTGGGCAGATGGCCCGCACGGTTGTCTTTAGTGACATAGCCAGAGCGGAACACGGTTTCTCCTCAAGCCACCCGCGCCCTCGATGCCCGATGCATCGGCGGCAACGTCATCCTTGAGGAGTCCTGTTCAATGCTGTCTGCTTCGCCCTCCCGGCGCCGCCGGTTCTTCACTGCGACGCTTGCGGCGGGGATCGCCGCCGCCCTGGCCACGGCTGCGCCGGCGGCCAACGCGCAACCGCGCGACGGCAGCAGTGTCGCGACCCCCTTCGATATCCCGGCCCAGCCGCTGGATCCGGCGCTGCGCCGGTTCGGACGCGAGGCCGGCGTGCAGGTGGTGTTCCGCAGCGCGGTGGCCGAGGGACTGCGGTCCATGCCGGTGCAGGGCAGGCTGACGCCGGAGCAGGGGCTGCAGGCGCTGCTGCGTGGCACCGGTCTGGTGGCGCGACCGATCGCCCCGGGGAGCTGGGCGATCGAGGCGGCCGCACCGGCCGCCGCCGATGTGATCGTCACCGACACGCTGCGGGTCGGGGCCAGCCCCATCGAAAGCACCGGCCGCGCCCGCGACCTGCGCGGCAAGGATGACGTGTTCGAGCTGGACCGTTCCACGGTCTATTCCGGGCGTGAGCAGGTCGAACGCTACAAGGGCGCCAACCCGGCGGACCTGGTCAAGGACCTGGTCGGGGTGTTCAGCGGCGACGCGCGCAACAGCGGCGCGCTGGACATCAACATCCGCGGCATCCAGGGGCCGGGGCGGGTGCCGGTGACCATCGACGGCACCGAGCAGGCGCTGACCGTATGGCGTGGCTACAACGGCGTAGGCAACCGCAACTACATCGATCCCAACCTGATCGGCGGCATCCAGGTGATCAAGGGCCCCGGCCTGGTGCGCGACGTGCACACCGGCATTGGCGGGGCGATGGTGATCAAGACCCTGGACGTGGACGATGTGCTGGAGGAAGGCGAGCGCGTCGGCGGCGAGTTCAAGCTGGAGGGCAGCAGCAATGCGGTCGCGCCCCGCCTCCCGCGGCTGCACACCGGCGAGGACTACCGCACCGTGGAGGGCTTCCCGCAGGCCTCGCCGGCCTCGCCCTACACCGACAGAACCCTGCGCGTGGACCTGAAATCGCGGGGCGGCAACAACGTGTTCGCCGGCGAGGATTACGCCTACCGGCTGGCACTGGGCGCGCGCAACGAGCAGGTGGATGTGCTGGCGGCCTACGCCTACCGCGATCGGGGCAACTACTTTTCCGGCACCCGCGGCGCCGGGTACTACCAGCAGGATGGCGACCGCACCCTGGCCGAGGACTACATCCGCACGCTGGCGCTGGCGTTCAAGCCCGGTGACGAAGTGCCCAACACCTCCAGCGAGCAGGAATCCTGGCTGCTCAAAGCGACCTGGCACCCCGGCGACGACCAGCTGCTGCGGCTGACCTACCGCGATACGCTGTCGCACTATGGTGAAGTGATGCCCTCGCGGATCGACAGCAGCAGCGGGGCGGTGCAGTGGCCGCTGAGCCGGGTCGATGCCGAATCCTGGAACCTGGAATACAAGTACCAGCCGGCGGGCAGCCGCTGGCTGGACGTGTACGCCAATCTGTGGCGCACCGACACGGTCAGCGACACCTACAGCGCGGGCGGCTTTCCCAACTATGCCCAGGGCAACCCGCAGTGGAATCCGGCCTGGAGCCCGATCCTGAAGAACACCGCGCTGGCCAACGCGCGCAGTACGCGCAACGGGGCCACGCTGAGCAACCGCTTCGCCCTCGCCGACAGCCTGGCATTGACCGTGGGCGGCAACCTCCAGCACGAAACGCTGCGCTCGGAGGATGCCTACTTTGGTGCGTCCGACGGCTGGCGGATGTACCCGCGCGCCGGGCGTCGCCACGAGTGGGAGGGTTACCTCGACATGGAGTGGCGGCCGGTGCCGGCGCTGACCCTCAACGCCGGCATGCGCTACAGCAGTTACTGGGCCTTCGACGACTTCCTCGACGCGCACCCGGAACTGCAGACGGCATCGGCCAGCAACTGGGAGGTGCGCTACCGCGTGGCGGTACCGATCACCGCCGCCGATGTGCAGGCCGACATCGACCGCTGGGAATCCTCGCGCGCGTTCTGGCAGAGCATCGGCATGGGGTCGGTGGTGGACCAGAGCATTGCCGCGCTGCGTGCCACCATCGGCAATACGCGCACGGTGGAGCAGAGCCGTGCGTGGACACCCGACGCAGCGGGCAACTACCACCGCGCCGACAATCCCTGCCTCAATGGCGAGATCGCCGCATTGCCCGGCATCCAGCCGTACCACGCCAACGGCACCGACCTGTGCGCGGTGCAGACCGGCAGCCTCACCGCCGTCAGTGGCGGCAATCCGCGCCGTCGCGATCACGCCTGGCTGCCGACCTTCTCGGCCACGCTGCAGCTCAGCGATACCAGCCGCGTCTACCTGCGCTATGCCGAAGCCAAACGGTTCCCGAGCATGTTCGAGAGCACCATCGCCTTCTCCAGCAGCTTCAACCCGCTGTACCCGCTGAAGCCCGAGCATGCCCACAACATGGAAGTGGCCTACGTGCACAACCTGTCCGGGCTGTTCGGCGGGGCCGCGACCGCCGACGTCAAGCTCGGCTACTACGTGCACAAGACGCGCGATGTGATCGAGCGCGACAACCTGTTCCTGTTCAACAACATCGACAAGCAGACCCTGCGCGGCCTGGAGCTGCAGGCGCGCTACGACAACGGCCGCTTCTTCGGCGACCTCGGTGCCACCCGCACCCTGGAGAACGAGGTCTGCGACGAGAGTTCGGCAGTGATGCTGGACCGGGTGCGCGGGCAGGTGCCCGACTGCGTACAGGACGGCTTCCTCGGCGGCTACCTGATCACCCAGGCCGTGCCGCGGCTGTCGATCAACGCGTCGCTGGGTGCCCGCCTGTTCGCCGACCGGCTCGACGTGGGCGGCCGCGTGGTGCACTACCGCGGGCACGACAACCCGGACCTGGATGCCTATCGCGCGCAGAAGGAAACGCGGGCGAACCTGCTGTGGATCAACGTGCCGTTCACCTGGGGCAGCATCACCACCGTTGATGCCTATGTGTCCTGGAAGCTGGCGGCGAACGCCACGCTGGACCTGGTCGGCAGCAACCTGACCAACCGCTACTACGTCGATCCGGCCACGCGCTCGGCGATGGCCGCGCCCGGCCGCACGTTGAAGCTGGGCTTCACGGCGCGGTTCTGATGTCCCACCCCCGATCGCCAAGGAGGCCCGCCATGCGCCCGTGAAAGCTGCCCGACCGGAAGTATCAGCATCCCTTACGAATCTCTCTCAAAGGTACTGTCATGAACATCCGCATCTCCCTCTCCCTGCTGGCCGTGGCCAGCCTGACCGTGCTGGCCGGCAATGCCCAGGCCGCCGACATCGTCGGTGCCAACAGCCCGTCCACCAGCGCCGAGTTCAACATCAGCGTGGGCGCCTCCCAGGTGCAGGCGGGTCCGCACAGCCGCGACAAGGCCGGCATCGGCGTGTCCACCGTGTCCGGTGGCCTGAAAGTCGACTTCGCCGGGCTCAGCGCCTACAGCGGCAAGACCCCGATCAACGGCGTCACCGTGCAGACCCTCAACGTGCCGATCACCGGGACGCCGGGCAGCCACAGCGGCATGGGCTACTTCAGCTTCGTCAAGGTCGGCAGCGGCGATGTCTGGTTCGGCGAATGGTCCAGGGATGGCGCCAGCAGCTTCAGCAACCGCCAGGTCTATTACGTGGGCGACCGCACCGGCACCACGCTGCCGGCCGGCACGGCCAGCTATGCGGTGGCCGGCTTGAACCAGTTCAGCGGCAGCAACCTGCTGCAGGGCACGTTCAATGCCGACTTCGGCGCCGGCACCCTGACCGGTGTACTCAACGGCACCGGGCTGGTGGTCGGTGTGAACGCCTCCATCAATGCGGGCAGTGCCAGCTTCGCCGGCGCGGCGTTCGCCAATGGGGCCGCCGGCACCACGCAGGGCCAGTTCTTCGGCGCCAACGCGGCGTCGCTGGCCGGCATCGCGACCTTCGCCGGCAACAGCCAGTACGACACCGCCTTCGGCGGCACCAAGAACTGATGACCGCTCCGGTGTGATCCACCGGCGTGGTCATTGATGGACCGGGCAAGGACAAGCCGCCAATCGCCAGTCCTTGCCACACTCTCTGCTGGATTCCGTGATGCCCCTTGTTGCTTCGACCCGCCGGTGGGCGGGCTGTGTCTGTGTGCTGGGACTGGCGCTGCCGCTGCATGCGCAGGAGCGCGACGACATGCGCCGCGTGCTCGAACAGGGCGCGCAGCTGCGCAGCCATGCGCGCGAGCAGCAGCTGCTGGCCGAGGACGGGCAGGGCGCGCGACCGGTCGTCACCATCGACGGCCAGACCTATACCGTGCAGCGCACTGCCAATGATGTCGGGCAGGCGCTGTATCTGGCGCTGCAGCACCAGCAGTGGGCCGCAGCGCAGCGTTTCCTGGCGGAATACCTGACGCTGGAGGACCGCGATCCGCTGCTGGTGTACTACGCGCAGGGCGCGCTGGCACGCGTGGCCGGCCGTTATGCGGCCGCCGCGGACGCCTACCGGGCGCTGCTTGCCGCGCAGCCCGGCTTCCTGCCGGCACGGCTGGAACTGGCGCGCGTGCTGTTCGAGGATCAGCAGGATCGCGAAGCCGCGACACGGTTTGCAGCCATCGAAACCGACCTGGATGGCGACGATCCGCGAACGGACGGCGTGCGCCGCAGCGTGCAGCGCTATCGCCAGGCGCTGCGCGACCGCGCCACCTGGACGGGGGCGGTGGCCGCAGGACCCACCTGGAGCGACAACATCAACCGCACCTCGGCCAGCCGTACCTGCCTGCTGGCGGACGGCAGCGGCACGTGCTTCATCGAACGGCAGCTGCCGGCGGCGATCGCCGCGAACGGGCTGGACTACGATGCGAGCCTGGAGCGGCGCTGGGCGCTGCGCGGCCATCATGGTGCGTATGCACGTGGCCTGGTCTACGGGCAGGCCTTCGACGACCATGCGGCCTACAACGAATTCAATCTTGCCGTGCAGGCCGGCTACAGCTGGCGCAGCGGTCGCCACAGCGCGGCGCTGGCGCCGTCGTTCGACTACCAGGCGTTGGGCAACAGCGCACTGTTCGGTGCGGCCGGCCTGCATGGCGAGTGGAGCTGGACGGTATCGCCCCGGCAGCTGCTGAAGCTGGAGGCGGACTGGAAGGTCCCGCGTTACCGGCGGACCGCCTATGCCGAGCAGTACGACGGCCGCAGCGCCGCGGTGTATGCCACCTGGTACCAGGGGCTGGGTGCGCGCTGGACCGTGTTCGGCGGTGTCGATCTGCTCGACAGCGACGCGCGCGAGGCGTCCAACGGCTATCGCCAGTACGGGGTGCGCCTGGGGGCGGTGCGCCAATGGAACGGCGTGAGTGCCACCGTGTTCACCGCACTGCGTCACCGCGATTACGACGCGTACAGCCCCCTGCTGGCGGCCACGCGTCGCGATGACGAGCAGGGCTGGATCGGTGTGCTCAAGGCCGAGCGCTTCGCCGTGGCCGGCCTGGTGCCCAGCCTGACCCTGCGTTACAACCAGGTCGACAGCAGCGTAGGGTGGCTGTACGGCTACGACCGCACCCTGGTCAGCCTGAAGCTGGAGCGGGCGTTCTGATCGCCGCGTCAGCCGGCCAGCGTGTCCACCAGCAGCTTGACGTTGAGCACCACGATCACCGCAGCGATCAGCCAGGACAGCGCGATCAGCCAGCGCGGCGCGACCAGGGCGCCCATCTTGGCCTTGTCCGACACGAAACGCACCAGCGGGATCACCGCGAACGGCAGCTGCATCGACAGCAGCACCTGGCTGAGCACCAGCAGCCGCGCGGTGCCCTGTTCGCCGTAGATGGCGGTCACCACCACCACCGGCACGATGGCGATGCCGCGGGTGATCAGGCGGCGCGCCCACGGCGCGATGCGCAGCCGCAGAAAACCTTCCATCACGATCTGGCCGGCCAGCGTGGCGGTCACCGTGGAGTTGATGCCCGAGGCGAGCAGCGCGACGGCGAACAGCGTGGACGCCAGGCCCACGCCCAGCATCGGGGCCAGCAGTTCGTAGGCCTGCTCGATCTCCTGCACGTCGGTGCGTCCGTGTGCATGGAACACGGCGGCCGCCAGGATCAGGATCGAGGCATTGATGAACAAGGCCAGCATCAGCGCCAGGGTGCTGTCGGCCACCGCCCAGCGCAGCGCGCTGCGGCGGCCCGGGTCGGTACGCGGATACGCGCGGGTCTGCACGATGGAGGAGTGCAGATACAGGTTGTGCGGCATCACCGTGGCGCCGATGATGCCGATCGCCAGGTACAGGGCCTGCGGGTTGGTCACCACCTCGGCGTGCGGGATGAAGCCGGCCAGCACGGCCTGCAGCGGCGGCGCGGCCAGCGCGATCTGGATCGCAAAGCAGCCGAAGATCACCAGCAGCAGCGCGATCACGAAGGCTTCCAGGGCACGGAAGCCGCGATGCATCAACAGCAGCACCAGCACCACGTCCACCGCGGTGATGATCGCGCCGGCCAGCAGCGGAATGCCGAACAGCAGCTTCAGCGCGATCGCGGTACCGATCACCTCGGCCAGGTCGCAGGCAATGATCGCGATCTCGCACAGCAGCCACAGGCCCAGGTTCACCGGCCGGGAGTAGTGGTCGCGGCAGGCCTGCGCCAGGTCGCGTCCGGTGGCGATGCCGAGCCGCGCCGACAGCCCCTGCAGCACGATCGCCATCAGGTTGGACAGCAGGATCACCGACAGCAGCAGGTAGCCGAACTGCGCGCCACCGGCGATGTCGGTGGCCCAGTTGCCCGGGTCCATGTAGCCGACCGACACCATGTAGCCCGGGCCAAGGAAGGCCAGCAGCCGGAACCACCAGTGGCCGCCACTGGGCACTGCAACGCTGGCGTTCATGTCGCCCAGGCTTGGGCTGTGCCCGGCCGCGGTGGGCCAGGCGGGATCGGCAGTGGTGGGGAGGCGAGGGCGGTCCATGCCTCAATATAGCAAGGGCTATGTTAGTAAGTGATTGCAATATCGGGCCGTATCGCAGCGTGATCCGGCCACGACCGGGGCGGGGCCGCGCCGTGCGCCATGCCACCTTCTTAACCGCTGAACGCGTATCGTCAGCGCTCTTTCGTTGGGTAGGTGATGCATGCGCTGGATTGTGTTGTTGGCCGCAGTGGCCATGCCGGTGGTGTCGTGGTTCTCGCAGTCCGGTATGTTCGGCCCGACCAATGGCGCCATCTCCGACCGGTATCCCACGTTGCTGGTCGCGGCCGGCTACGCCTTTGCGATCTGGGGCCTGATTTTCCTCTGGGACGTGGTGTTCGGCCTGTGGCAGCTGCGTCGCCGCAAGCCCGACCTGGACGGCGTGCGTGGCTGGGCGGCGTGCGGGTTCGCGCTCACCGCCGCATGGATGCCGGTGTTCTCCAACCAATGGTTCCTGCCCGCCCTGGCGATCATCTGGGCCGCGTTGATCTGCCTGCTGGTGGCCGCCTTCCGCGCCTCGCCGGCCCAGGCCAGCGGCGCGCAGCGCGCGTGGGCGGCCTATCCCCTGGCCCTGCACGCCGGCTGGCTGAGCATGGCGGCGTTCCTCAATACCGCGCAGGTGATCGTGGCGTACCAGTGGCTGCCCACGCAGAACATGTTCGGCTGGAGCGTGGTGCTGCTGGTGCTGGCCACGTTGCTGGCGTGGTGGGCCAACCACCGCCTGCGCGGCCATTTCGCCTACCCGGCCGCCGTGGTCTGGGCGCTGGTGGGGGTGCACATCAAGCAGTCCGGCTGGACGCTGCCGGGTGCCGACAGCATCGCCGTGCTGGCCCTGGCGGCTGGCGCGCTGCTGGTGCTGCAGACCCTGCTGCTGCGCGCGCGTGCCTGGCGCCATCCGGTGCCGGCCGTGGCCGCGGCGCACCGCCACCGGCGCTGAGCGCAGCGCCACCTTTCCTTCCTCCAGGAGATCCCCCATGACGATCCTGATGCCTGTTCCTTCGTTCTCCACCTGCCAGGACGCGCCGCAGCGCGCCGGGAGCCGCTGATGCGGGCGGCGCTGCATGACCGCTTCGGCGAACCGGCCGACGTGCTTCGCTGCGCGCAGACGCGCCTGCCCGAACCGGCGGCTGGCGAGGTACGCATCCGCACCGTGCTGGCCCCCATCCACAACCACGACCTGTGGACCGTACGCGGTCGCTACGGCTACAAGCCGCCGCTGCCGGCCATTGGCGGCAGCGAGGCGACCGGGGTCATCGATGCCCTCGGCGCCGGCGTGGACGGCCTGCAGGTCGGGCAGCGGGTGAGTGCGGCCTCGGTGCACGGCACTTGGGCAGAGGCCTTCATCGCCCCGGCACGGATGGTGATTCCGATGCCCGATGCGATCAGCGACGCGGTTGCCGCGCAGTTGATCGCGATGCCGCTCAGTGCGCTGATGCTGCTGGAGTTCCTGCAGGTGCGTCCGGGCCAGTGGATACTGCAGAACGCCGCCAACGGCGCGGTGGGCAAGGCGCTGGCGATGCTGGCCAAGGCGCGCGGCGTGCACTGCGTGAACCTGGTGCGGCGCGACGACGGCGTGGCCGACATGGCGGCGCTCGGTATCGGGAACACGGTATCCACCGCACGCTCGGACTGGATGGCACAGCTGCAGGCGCTGGTCGGAGAGCAGTCCATCGCCGCGGCGGTCGACTCGGTGGGCGGCCGGGCCAGCAGCGAGCTCATGACCCTGCTGGGCGACGGCGGCACGCTGGTGTCGTTCGGGTCGATGAGCGGTGAGCCGATGCAGCTCAACTCCGGCGACGTGATCTTCAAGCAGGCCACGGTCAAAGGCTTCTGGGGCAGCAAGGCAAGCCAGGCGATGGCACCGGACGAAAAGCGGCGGCTGGTGGGCGAACTGCTGCAGCTGGCCGCCAGCGGTGGCCTGAGCCTTCCCGTGCAGGGCGTGTACGGGTTGGAGGACGTCGCGGCGGCGGCGCGCGCCAGCCTCGAACCGGGCCGCAGCGGCAAGGTGCTGTTGCGGCCGTGAGCCGGTGCGCGAACGGGTGTTGATGACGCCGGTTCATGACCGCATGCGCGCCAGCCCCTGCAATCGGGGGCCGGCGCGCGCGTAACGTGACCGCTCCCCCATCCGGCGCCACTGGCGCACGCAGGAGCCCTGCATGATCACCCGTACTCTGGGCCGTAGTGGCCTCACCGTTTCCGCGCTCGGCCTGGGCTGCATGGGCCTGAGCTATGGCTATGGCCCCGCCACCGGTCACGACGCTGCGGTGCGCCTGCTCCACGCGGCCGTGGAGCAGGGCGTCACGTTCTTCGATACCGCCGAAGTCTATGGGCCGTTCACCAACGAGCGCCTGCTCGGTGAGGCCCTGGCGCCGTACCGCGATCGCGTGGTGATCGCGACCAAGTTCGGCTTCCGCGAGGGCCACGCGGACGCCGGGCTGGACAGCCGGCCGGCGCGCATCCGGGCCGTCGCCGAGGCCTCACTGGCGCGGCTGAAGACCGAGCGCATCGATCTTTTCTACCAGCACCGGGTCGATCCGCAGGTGCCGATCGAAGACGTCGCCGGTACCGTCAAGGATCTGATCGCCGAGGGCAAGGTGGGTCATTTCGGACTGTCCGAAGCGGGCGCCGAGACCGTGCGGCGCGCCCATGCGGTGCAGCCGGTGACGGCCCTGCAGAGCGAGTACTCGCTGTGGTGGCGCGAGCCGGAGACCAGCGTGTTGCCCGTGCTGGAGGAACTGGGCATCGGCTTCGTCCCGTTCAGTCCCTTGGGCAAGGGCTTTCTGACCGGCGCGATCCAGGCCGATACCGCCTTCGCCGCCGATGACTTCCGCAACTCGGTGCCGCGCTTCGCTGCCGAGGCACGGGCCGCCAACCAGGCGCTGGTCGACCGCATCACCGCCATCGCCATCGACCACCAGGCCACGCCCGCGCAGATCGCCCTGGCCTGGCTGCTGTCGCGCAAGCCGTGGATCGTGCCGATTCCCGGCACCACCCGGCCCGAGCGGCTGCAGGAAAATCTTGGCGCGCTGGCCCTGCAGCTGGACAGTGGCGATCTCGCCGACATCCAGACGGCGCTGGACGCGGTGACCATCGTCGGCGACCGCTACAACGCCGCGCGCCAGCAACTGGTCGGGCGCTAGCGCTGGCGCAGCGCGTCGATCACCACCCGCATCGCGCTCGAGGACTGACGGCGGCTCGGGTAATACGCGTAGTAGCCGTCGAACACATCGCACCAGTCCGGCATCACCCGCTGCAGGCGCCCGGCGGCGAGGTGCTCGATCACCATGTCCTCGGGCAGGTAGGCCAGCCCCGCGCCCACCAGCGCGGCGCGCAGGATCGCGCTGCTGCCGTTGAAGGTCCATTGGCCGGCCACGCGCACGTTCACGTCCTCGCCGTCCTTGTGCAGGTCCCACACCATCAGGCCGCCGTGGGTGGGCAGGCGCAGGCCGATGCAGTCGTGCGCGGCAAGGTCGCCCGGTGTGACCGGCGCGACATGCCGGGTGAAGTAGGCCGGGCTGGCCACGATCGCCATCCGCTGCGGCCCGCTGATCGGCACGGCGATCATGTCGCGGGCCACCTTGCCGCCGAGGCGGATGCCGATGTCGTAGCGCTGGGCGACGATGTCGGCCAGCCCGTAGTCGACGGTCAGCTCGAGCTTCAGGTCGGGGTAGCGTGGCAGCACCGCGCTCAGCCGTGGCCAGACCAGGGTGTTGGCCGCGTGTTCGGCGGTGGTGATGCGGATGGTGCCGGCCGGGTGGTCGCGGTATTCGGCGATGGCGACCAGTTCGGCCTCGATGTCCTGCATGCGCGGGGCCACCGTGTCATACAGGCGCTCGCCGGCTTCGGTCATCGAAACGCTGCGGGTGGTGCGGGTCAGCAGGCGCACCCCCAACCGTTCCTCCAGCCCGCGCACGGTATGGCTCAGGGCCGACTGCGAGACCCCGAGCTGGGCCGCGGCGCGGGTGAAACTGCGCTCGCGGGCAACGGTGACAAACCCCTGCAGGTCGTTGAGGTTCTCGCGGGCCATTGATGAGTCCGGTGGATGGCGAAGGGCAATTGATCGAAACCAATCATGGGCGCCGGGGGCGAGGGCGCGCAATGCCGGCGTGCGATTGATGAGCATCGGTACTGGGTCCATGCGGCGCTGGCCGGCTGGTCCGCGGTCCCGGCACTGCCTACAGTGAACCGACCGCCACAGGAGACGCCCATGTCCATGTTCACCTCTGCCTTGTCGCTGACCATGATGGCCGCATCGCTGCCCGCCGAGACGGCGCCGATCCGGATCGCCAACGCCGGCAGCGCGGCGTCCGTCGCCGGGCCGGCGGACTACTTCACCGGCACCGTACGGATCGATGCGCCGTTCCAGGCCGACGCCCCCGCCCGTGTCGGCGGTGCCACTGTGACCTTCGAGCCCGGCGCGCGTACGGCCTGGCATACCCATCCCCTCGGCCAGACCCTGATCGTTACCCACGGCGCGGGCCACGTGCAGGAGTGGGGCAAGCCCGCGCAGGCGATCCGGCCCGGCGACATCGTCTGGATCCCACCGGGCGTCAAGCACTGGCACGGCGCGCAGGCGGATGTCGCCATGACGCACATCGCCATTGCCGAATCGGTGGACGGTTCGCCGGTCACATGGCTGGAGAAAGTCAGCGACGCGCAGTACACCGGGGGATGACAGGCGTCGGTTCAGGCCTGTAATGTAACGTCTATTGTTACATTATTCGGACGTGTGCTGATGGATGCCTATGCAGACCCCGCCGCCGTGACGCGTTATGCGGAAGGCCCGCCACGGCTGGTACCGGGATTCGCCGACCTGCAACGGATGTGCACACAGCTGCTGGCCGAATCCGCGCCAGCGCAGGCCCGCGTACTGGTGCTCGGCGCAGGCGGCGGGCTGGAACTGCGCGCCTTCGCCACGGCGCACCCGGGCTGGCGCTTTGATGGGGTGGACCCGTCGGCCCCGATGCTTGCCCTGGCAGCGCAGACGCTCGGCGATCTGGCCGGGCGCGCCACGCTCCACCACGGTTACATCGACAGCGCGCCGCAGGGGCCTTTCGACGCCGCCGCCTGCCTGCTGACGCTGCATTTCGTGGCGGCGCCGGCGCGCATGGCCACGTTGCAGGCGCTGCACCAGCGGCTGCGGCCGGGTGCACCGCTGGTGCTGGCGCACATGAGTTTCGATCAGGCGGCCGAGGCGCGCGAACGCTGGCTGGCCCGGTATGCCGCCTTCGCGGTGTCGTCGGGCATCGCGCCCACGCAGGCCGCCAACGGGCGCGCGGCGGTGGCCGACCATCTGCACGTGCTGTCGCCGGCGCAGGATGAAGCGATGCTGCGCGACGCCGGCTTCGCCCGGGTCGAACCGTTCTACCAGGGGCTGGGTTTCCGCGGCTGGCTCGCCCACGCCTGAGGGCGGGTGCGGCGGCGATGATAAAATCCCCGCTTTCCAGCCACCGGACACGAGCACGCCATGAACGACGCCACCTTCTACCCGATCGGTACCCCCGGCCAGCCGTGGGGCGCAGCGGAGAAGGCGCAGTGGCGCGCGCGCCAGGTGCCGCAGCGGCGCTATGCCGATGACGTGCTGCCGGCGGTGGAGGCCCTGCGTGGCGCGTTCGATGTCAGCCAGTACGGCACGCTCGATTACGCCCCGGACCAGTACCCGCTGTTTGCCGTCCGCAGCCGCGACTGGAACCCGGCGTTGCCCACCATGCTGGTTACCGGCGGCATTCATGGGTACGAAACCAGCGGCGTGCAGGGCGCGCTGCAGTTTCTGCAGACGCGTGCCGCCGGTTACGCCGGCCGCGCCAATCTGCTGGTCGTGCCCTGTGTGAGCCCGTGGGGCTACGAGCGCATCCAGCGCTGGAATGCCGATGCGATCGACCCGAACCGCTCCTTCGTGGCCAACAGCCCGGCCGCCGAATCGGCAGCATTGACCGCCCTGGTCGCGCCGTTGCGCGGCAGCATCGTGATGCACATCGATCTGCACGAAACCACCGACAGCGATGAAACCGAGTTCCGCCCGGCGCTGGCTGCACGCGACGGCAAGCCGTTCGAGCCGGGCCTGATTCCCGATGGTTTCTATCTGGTCGATGACAGCGAGAACCCGCAGCCGGCGTTCCAGACGGCGGTGAATGCCGCGGTGGAGCAGGTGACCCATATCGCCCCGGCCGACGACAAGGGCGAGATCATCGGCTCGCCGGTCGTGGCCCCGGGCGTGATCGAGTACCCCCTGGAAAAGCTGGGCCTGTGCGCCAGCGTCAGCGGCGCCCGCTACACCACCACCACCGAGGTTTACCCGGACAGCCCGCGCGCCACCCCGCAGCAGTGCAACGATGCCCAGGTGGCAGCGATCTGCGCGGCGATCGATTACGCGCTGACCCACTGAAGGCAGGTAGTGCCGGCCGCTGGCCGGCTCCGCCGAACCCCAGCCGTAGTGCCGGCCGCTGGCCGGCTCCCCGCATTCCGGATCGAAGCCATGAAGTAGTGCCGGCCGCTGGCCGGCTCCCCGTGTTCCCGAATGGGGCCATGAAGAGCCGGCCAGCGGCCGGCACTACACCCCCTCCGCTCCAAGCGCCTACATGCCCGGTCACGCCTCCTGCGCGGCCCGGAACTGGTCCAGCAGCCACAGGGCTGCCGGCCCCAACGGCGCGCCCTTGGACCACACCGCATCGCAGGCCACCAGCCGCGGCCAGCCGGGCAGGGCGAGCTCGCAGAGCTGGCCGCGCCCGTAGCGGGCCACCAGTGCGCGCGGCAGCTCGGCCCAGCCGAAGCCGTCTTCGGCCATTTCCAGCACCATCAGGTAATCCGACGCGGCCCAGGTGCGGCCACGCGCGTGACCGCTGCGCCGTTCGTTGCCGCTCAGGCAGATCTGCCGATGCCCGGCCAGGTGCGCCTCATCGATCGCGGCGCGCTGCGCCAGGGGATGGTCGCGGGCGACGAATACGGCCATCTCGGCGCGGAGCGGCACGGCGCGCACCGCCAGGTCGGAGGGGTAGCTGGCCTGCTGCGGCAACACGCCCAGGTGGGCACGACCCCGCTGCACCACGTCCAGGACATCGTCGCCCTCGGCATCCAGCCATTCCAGCTCGATGTCCGGGAAGCGGTGTTCAAAGCGCTGCAGCAGGTGGTGGTCCGGATCGATCTGGTAGATGTCGGAGAACACCAGGCTCAGGCGCGGTTCCACCACGTCGGCCAGGCGGATGCTGAGCTGTTCCAGGCGGTCGGCGGCGGCGAGGACTTCCTGTACGTGACCGAGCACCTTGCGCCCGTCGTCGGTCAGCACCGGGTAGCGGCCGCTGCGGTCGAACAGGGTCAGGCCGAGGTCCGCCTCCAGCGTTGCGATCGCCGTGCTGATCGTGGACTGGGTCTTCTTCAGGCGGCGGGCGGCGGCGGAGAACGACCCCAGCGCGGCCGCTTCGACGAAGGCATGCAGGGACTCGGGGCTGTAGCGCATCTATATATCGCCTTTTCCGATGGGTTCCATCTTTGGCCTGATGGAAAAGGCGATGATAATGGCGACCTCATCCGGGCGCCATCGCCCGTTCCACCGCATCCGCCCGCGTGGCCGATGTCCGGCGCCCCGCCTTGCACGGGTGCGCGCCGGCTGCAATCAAGGAGTTTTCCATGCACACACAGGTGCATTCCTCATCCCGTGCCCGTGGCGGCCTGATCGCCTGGGCCTGTCTGCTCGTGGCAATCGTGGCCGAAGTGGTCGGCACCTCGTTCATGGCCGATGCCGCCCGTCATGGGGGTTACCTCGGGTATGCCGTCATGGCGGCTGCACTGGCCGTGTCCTACTACTTCCTGGCGCTGTCGGTGCGCGGTATCGCCGTCGGTGTCGCCTATGCGGTATGGGAAGGCCTTGGCCTGACCCTGCTGACCCTGGTGGGCATCCTGGTGTTCAAGGACAGCGTGTCGCCGCAGCAGGCGGCCGGCCTGGCGATGGCGGCCGTCGGCATTGTCTGCGTCACGCTGGGCGAGGAGCACGGGTCATGAACCTCACCGCCTTTCTGTTCGTGCTGTGCTCGGCGTTGATCGACATCGCCGCCAACATGATGGTGGCCAAGTCCGACGGCTTCCGTAAGCCCGGCTGGGGCATCGGCGCCATCGCGCTGGTCTGGGTGGCGTTCGCGCTGCTTGGCCAGGCGGTCAAAACGCTGGACCTGGCCACCGCCTACGCGATGTGGGGCGCGATCGGCGTGATCGGTACCGCGCTGTGCGGCCGCGTGCTGTTCGGCAACCGCCTGCGCCCGATCGGCTGGGTGGGGATCGCACTGGTCACCGGCGCGGTGGTGGTGCTGTCCAGCCACTGAGCCGATCAGCGGAACAACTGGTTCAACGCCGCCCCGGAGGCCGCATCGGCGAAACCGTCGAAGCGGCCTTCGTCCTTCAGCAGCTGCGATGCGCGCATCATCCCGCCCCAGGCCGTGCGCGCCATCGCACCGCCCACGCTGACCCGCCGCACGCCCATGCCGGCAATGTCCTGCAGGGTGAAAGGCAGCGCGCTGCCCACCAGCAGATTGACCGGTCGCGGCGCGACTGCGGCCACCACCGCGTCGATCTGCGCGCGGGTGGTGATGCCGGGGGCGTACAGGCAGTGCGCGCCGGCGGCGGCATAGGCGCGCAGGCGGGTGATGGCATCGTCCAGATCGGGGCGGCCGACGAAGAAGTTCTCGGCGCGGCCGACCAGCAGCACGTCTTCACCGGACGCGTCGATCGCATCGCGCGCGGCGCGTACCCGCGCCACCGCATCGTCCAGCGTGCGCAGCGGATGTGCCGGATCCGGACCGGCGTCCTCGATGGAGATGCCGGCCACGCCGGTGGCGATGGCGCGTGCCACGTTGCCACCGACCTCATCGAGGCTGCCGAAGCCGTCGCCGAAGTCTGCGTTCACCGGCAATGGCGTTGCCGCCGCCAGCGTGTGCAGATGGTCCAGGGTAGCGTCCAGTGACAGCTGGCCATCGGCCTTCCCCTGGCTCCACGCGACACCGGAACTGGTGCTGGCCAAGGCCGGGAAGCCCAGGCCGTGCAGGTAGCGTGCGCTGCCCACGTCCCACGGGTTGGGCAGCACGAAGCAGCCACGCTCGTGCAGCGCACGGAAGGCCGCGCGGCGCGGGCGGGGATCGAAGGACAGAACCGTCATGGTGCACATCCGGTAGGCAGTGGTCCGATGGTACCGCCAGCGGCGGCCACGCCCGTGCTGCACTGCGCGGTGTTCCCGCCGCGCAGTGCAGGCCACTCAGAACGCCAGCGTGCCCTGCAGGTACACGGTGCGCGGCTGGCCGACGAACTTGCCGCCGTTGTTGTCGGTGGACCGCGTGTAGTAGCGGCGGTCGAGCAGGTTCTTGACGCCGACCGCCAGTTTCAGGTCGTGCAGTTCGGGGCCGAAGTCGTAGCCGGCGCGCACCGCCACGGTGGCATAGCCGGGGATGTCGCCGAGGCGGCCGGTGGCGTCTTCCTCGGTGACATACGGTGCGCCCACCGCCGGGGTGCCGGGCGAGCGCTGGCCGGACTGGGCGAACACGTCGGCGTTGAAGGTCCAGCGGTCAACCGCGTAGCGCGCGCCGAACGAGCCCACGTTGCGCGAGTAGAGCGGCAGGTCGCGGCCGGCAAACGCACCGGCACGGGCGGTCGCCTCGGTCCAGGTGTAGGTCATGGACAGTTGCAGGCCGGCCAGCGCGTCGCTGAGGTGGACCATGTCGTAGCGCAGCGCCGATTCGGCGCCGCGATGGCGGGTGGCGCCGAGGTCGGTCCACATGCCTTCGCCCACGATGGAGCGGGCCAGCTGCAGTTCCTTGTCGAAGTCCACGTTGAACAGGGTGAACTCGCCGCTCAGCGCGTTGCCATTGAAGTGCGTGCCCAGCTCGTAGGTGGTGGCCGATTCCGGGTGCAGGCCTTCGGTGGTGGAGGCCAGCTGGCTGTACTGCTGCGGGCCGAACGACTTGCCGCCGTTGGCGAACAGCGACCACGCCGCGTTGAGGCGGTACAGCACCGACAGCGTGGGCAGGGTCTCGCGCGAATCGATGCCGGGTGCCAGCGTGCTGGTGACACTGCCGTTGGTGGCCAGGTTGGTGATGTGGTTGAACGTGCGGATGTCTTCCACGCGCACGCCCGGGGTGATCGTCCACGCGCCGACGTCGATGCGGTCGTCGATATAGAAGGCGTTGGCGGTGGTGCCGCCGCGGCTGGTCTGGTACGGCAGCAGCGGCAGGTCGAACCCGGCCACGGCGGCGCCGGGACGGTAGTAGCCGGTCCGGGAGGCCACCTCGCTGCTGGCCTCCTTCAGGTAGCGGTAGCCCACGCTGACTTCCTGCACCACCGTGCCGGTGGTGAACAGCCGCGAATAGCGCGGTTCCACACCGAGATAGTGGTAGCTGCGCGGCGCGGCGGTGAGACGGCGCTGGCCGGCGCTGGCGCCGCTGCCGTCCTGCTCGATGTAGCTGCCGCGGAAGGAATCCACGTAGTACCCGAGCACCTCCACGTTGTTGCGGCCATCGCTGTAGCTGTACTTGAGCGAGCCGTCGCTGCGGCGGCCGCTGAACACGTCATAGGGGCGCGTGGACTGGAACGGGTCGTCGGCATACTCGGCGGTGGTCAGGCCACCGGGCATGCGCCCGCTGCCTTCAAAGTGGTGCAGCGACAGTGCCAGGTCGCCGGCGTTGCCCAGGTGGTAGGCGCTCTTGAGGATCACATCGTCGATGTCGGTCGCATCGTTGCTCGACCGCCAGCCGTTGCCGTGGGTACCCGAGTACAGCAGCGCCATGCCCAGGCCACCGTCGGTGGTGCCGCCCAGGAACAGGCTCGGCACGGTCTTGGTGTTGCCGCTGCGGCCGTACATTTCCGAACTGACGCCGAGCGTGCCTGCAAAACCGGTGGGAATGGCGCGGGTGACGAAATTGATGATGCCGCCCACGTTCTGCGGCCCGTAACGGACCGAGCCGGCGCCGCGCACCACGTCCACCGATTCCAGGTTGCCCAGTGCCACCGGCGCCAGCGACAGCTGCGGCTGGCCGTACGGCGCGTAGGACATCGGCACGCCGTCCATCAGCACGTAGGAACGCGGCGACAGCCGCGAGGTCAGGCCACGCACGCCGACGTTGAGTGACACGTCGCTGCCGCCGGTGCCGTTGCTGTCCTGCACCTGCACGCCGGGGATCTGGCGCAGCACGTCGCGCACGCTGGTCGATCCACTTTCGGCGATGCGCTGGGCCTCGACGATGCTGCGTGCGCCGGGATGGTCGAGCAGGGTGGCTTCGGTGGGGTTGTCCAGCCAGTTGCCGGTCACCTTGACCGTGTCCAGTTCGGTCGGGGTGGGCGGTGCGCTCTGCGCGGCGGCGCTGGCAGGCAGGGCGGCGAATGCGGCGATCAACGCCGTGGCGATGACGGAGGTACGCGGGGGCAGCGGGGCGATCGGCATGGGTACGACGAATCCGGGAGGCGGGGCGAAAAGCCGGCGGATGCTACTCCAAATGCGAATCATGCGCATCGCGCCGACCGTTCAGGCCGCTCGGCGCGACCCCATCCTCAGGCGCGCACCCAGCGCGACGCCAGCCCGATCAGCAGCAGCGCGGCGGCCACCGCGCAGAACGCCACCACCAGGCTGCTGGCGTGGGCCACGAAGCCGATCAGGGCCGGACCGGCCAGCACGCCGGCGTACCCCAGCGTGGTGATCGCGGGAATGGCCAGGCTTT
Organism: Stenotrophomonas sp. LGBM10; assembly: GCF_046736075.1. Lineage (GTDB taxonomy): Bacteria > Pseudomonadota > Gammaproteobacteria > Xanthomonadales > Xanthomonadaceae > Stenotrophomonas. Next base: position 119,404 of record NZ_CP177163.1, on the reverse strand, counting down.
CGGGCATTACCTTTTGGTTGCCGGCCATCGAGAACAACGCGGGCACGATATTGGCGCAGCCCAGCCCGATCAGGGCGTAGCCGCACAGTGCCGCGGGCATCGCAGTGGCGAAGGTGGCCAGCGCGAATCCTCCTGCCGCCACCAGGCTGCCGAGCACGATCGCGCGGTGGCGGCCCAGGCGCGCCACCACGCCATCACCCACCAGGCGGGTGACGGTCATGGCGATGGCGAAGGTCATGAAGCCCAGCCCGGCACGCGCCGGTTCCACCTGCTGCACCTCGTGCAGGAACACCGCGCTCCAGTCCAGCATCGCGCCTTCGGCAAGGAAGGCAACGAAGCACAGCACGCCGATGCCCAGCACCACGCCGTGCGGCACCGCGAACACGGGTGCGCCGGTCGGGGCCTTGTCGCGCCGCCAGAACGGCACCGCCACCGCCAGCAGCGCGGCCATCGTTGCCGCCGCCAGCAGGCAGACCAGCCACGGCGGCAGGTGCAGGGCGAGCAGAGTGGTCATCGCGGCCGCGCCCACCGCGCCGCCGATGCTGTAGAACGCGTGGAAGCCGGACATCATCGGCCGGCCGCTGTCGCGCTCGACCATCACCGCCTGGATGTTCATCGTGCAGTCGCACGCGCCCACACCCGCGCCAAACACGAACAGGGCCAGGCCCAGCGTCCACGGCGATGGTGCGATCGCCAGCAGTGGCAGGCTGGCGATCACCAGCAGCAGGGTGGCGACCATCACCGCGCGGCAGCCGTGGCGGGCGGCGAACACCCCCGCCAGCGGCATCGACAGCAGCGAACCGGCACCGAGACAGAGCAGCACCACGCCCAGGCTGGCGTCATCCAGCCCGGTGCGGGCCTTGGCGAATGGCACCAGCGGCGCCCAGGCGGCCGTGGCGAAGCCAGGCAGGAAGAAGGCAGCACGGGTGGCGTGTTGTTCGGTACGCGGGGTAGGCACAGGCATGGGGGTTCCGACAGGCGGGAGAACGGGAATCGACACGACGGTTCAGTCGTGGCTGGCGCGCAGGATGTCCACGCCGCGACGGGCGAACGCGTCCATCTGGGCCGGGGGGGCGTCGGCCTCCAGGACCAGCAGGTCGATCTGCTCCACGCCGCCGATGCGGTGCGCGGCCTGGGCACCGAGCTTGTCGTTGGTGGCCACGACCACGCAGCGGCTGCTGGCCGACAGGAGGGCACGCTTGAGCGCGGCCTCTTCGCCATCCACCGCCCAGATGCCGGCGTCGGCGTCGACCGCGCAGGTGCCGATGAAGCAGACGTCCACCCGCACCGCGGCGATGGCTTCCAGCGCCTGTGCACCCACCGTGGCACCGATGCGCGGGTCCACGCGGCCACCGATCAGGGTGACCTCGATGCCGCCGCGTGCGATCAGCGCCACGGCGATGTCCGGCGCGTTGGTGACCACGCGCAGGCCCTGTTGCTGGGGCAGGCAGGCGGCGATGGCACTGTTGGTGGAACCGGCATCGAGCAGCACCAGCTCGCCCGGCAGCACCTGCGATGCGGCGACCCGGGCCAGCGCCAGCTTCTGCTCGCGGCGCTGTTCATGGCGGGCGGCCAGCGGCGGAAAGTCCGGGGTGGCGGGAAGTGCGCCGCCATAGACCTTGCGGCACAGGCCCTGGCTGGCCAGATCGCGCAGGTCGCGCCGGATCGAGTCTTCGGACACGGCCAGCCGGGTGGCGAGCTGGGCGGAAAACACGCGGCCCTGCTCACGGAGCAGGCGAAGGATGGTCTGTTGGCGTTCGCCAGGCAGGGCGTCGGGGAGCATGGTCGGGCACTCGGGCAGGGCGGCGGGGTGGCTTGCGCAGGGCAAACAGGCACCTTCAGGCAGGAATCGCCTGCGGTATGTGCGGATGTTAGCGCATTTCAGGCGCTAAACGTGCATAAGCGTGCATCCGCGTGCGCAATCACGCATCGGATGCGGGTGCATCGTGCGCCAATGCGGGCTGCACCAGCGCCGTCATCCAGTCCATGAACGCGGCGACGCGGCGCGGCAGATGGCGCCGCTGGGCGTACAGCAGGGTCACCGGCATGGGTTCGGCCACGCACTGCGGGAGGACTTCCACCAGCTCGCCCGTCGCCAGCGCGTGGCGGGCGCCGAGCCGGGGCACCTGGATGATGCCCAGCCCGGCCAGCGCCGCCGCGGTGTAGCCCTCACCGCTGTTGACCGTTACCGCGCCGAGCATCGGCAAGCTCTGGTAGCGCTGCCCATCGTGGTACTCAAAGCCGGGCGAGCGCTGCCCCAGCGTGCCGACATAGTGGATCAGGGCGTGACCGGAGAGGTCCGCCAGTTCATGCGGCACGCCGCGCGCGGCCAGGTAGGCTGGGCTGGCGCAGTTGACGATGTGCATCCATCCCAGCGGCCGGGCCACCAGCGTGTTGTCGTCCAGCGGGCCGACCCGGACCACGCAGTCGAAGCCTTCGCGGACCAGGTCCACGCGGCGGTCGGTGCCGCTCAGTTCGATCTCGATACCGGGATGCCGGGCCAGGAACGCCGGCAGGTGCGGAATCACCAGCAGCCGTGCCAGGCCGCTGGACATGTCCACCCGCAGCCGGCCCTTCAACTGGCCGGTATCGCGGCGGAACATGGCCTGCAGCTCTTCCATGTCATCGAGCAGGTCGCGGGCGCGCTGCTGGAACTGCGCGCCGTCGGCGGTGAGCTGGACGCGGCGGGTGGTCCGGTGCAGCAACTGCACGCCAACCTCGGCCTCCAGCCGCTGGACCGCCAGGGATACCGATGCCTTGGGCAGGCCGAGTGTGTCGGCCGCGCCGGTGAACGAGCCCAGTTCGGCGACCCGCAGGAAGCTGCGGAGCTGGTCGAGTCGATCCACGGATTGTTCGCTCTGCTTGGACAGTCAAATCAGGATCGCGCGATTTATCCAGTCCGGCAACACCAATACGCTGCATTCCTACCCACGCAGGAGAGTGAAATGAGCCTTCAGACCCGTATCGTGCTGGTGACCGGCGGCAGCCGTGGCCTCGGGCGCAACGCCGCACTGGCCCTGGCCGCCGACGGCGCCGATGTCATCCTGACCTACCGCAGCCAGGCCGAGGCCGCCGAGCAGGTGGTGGCCGAGATCCAGGCACGCGGCCGCCGTGCGGCGGCGCTGCCGCTGGACATGGCCGACAGCGCCGGCTTTGGCGACGTCGCCGCGCGCGTGCGCGACATCCTGCAGGGTTGGGGCGCCACCCATCTGCAGGGCCTGCTCAACAATGCGGGCGAAGGACTGTACGCGCCCATCGCCGACACCACCCCGGACCAGTTCGACCACCTGGTGGCGGTGCATCTGAAGGGGCCGTACTTCCTGACCCAGGCGCTGCTGCCGTTGATCGCCGACGGTGGCCGCATCCTCAATGTCTCCAGCGGGCTTGCGCGCTTCTCGCTGCCGGGCAGCTCGGCCTACGCGATGATGAAGGGCGGGGTGGAGGTGTTTACCCGTTACCTGGCCAAGGAACTGGGCGAACGCGGCATCAGCGCGAACACGCTGGCACCGGGTGCGATCGAGACCGATTTCGGCGGTGGCCACGTGCGCGACAACGCGCAGACCAACGCGATGGTGGCGTCGATCACCGCCCTGGGCCGCGCCGGCCAGCCCGACGACATCGGACCGGTGGCCGCGATGCTGCTGTCGCCCAGCACCGGATGGATCAACGCACAGCGCGTGGAGGCCTCCGGCGGCATGTTCGTGTGAGCGCTGCGGGCGTGCGGCAGCGTGTCGCACGCCCGCAATTGGTTCGCATTCGCAGCAAGCCGCTATCATGGCCGGTTCCGATGACTGCGACGCCGAGTGTGATGTGAACGCCAAACCTCCGATGCACCCGATGGGCCGTGTGTTCGCCACCGTAGCCTTCATCGAAGCCCTGACCTGGGCCGGCCTGTTGATCGGCATGTATTTCAAGTACCAGGCAGCCGATCCGAGCCCGGTTGGCGTGCGCCTGTTCGGCCCGCTGCACGGGTTCGCGTTCATGGCCTACGTTGTCGTCACCGTGCTGGCGGCCGTGAAGCTGCGCTGGCCCTGGTGGGCGGCGGCACTCGCCCTGCTCGCAGCCATCCCGCCGCTGGTGACCCTGCCGCTGGAGTGGTGGTTCAAGCGCCGCGGCCTGCTGGCAGCCCGCACCCGATAAGCGCGGCGGCATGCCGATGCCGGGGCAACCGCGCGCAGCCCCGTAGAGCCGGGCTCTGCCCGGCTGCTTTCCGTTCCAGTGCCGATACACCGCACGCTGCGCGCGCAGCCGACTAGAAGTCGGCTCTACGCGGCTGCTTTCCGTTCCGGTGCCGATACACCGCGCGCTGCGCGCGCAGCCGACTAGAAGTCGGCTCTACGGAGGGCTGCTTTCCGTTCCGGTGCCGATAACCCCGCGCGCTGCGCGCGCAGTCCCGTAGAGCCGGGCTCTGCCCGGCTGCTTTCCGTTCCGGTGCCGATACACCGCGCGCTGCGCGCGCAGCCGACTAGAAGTCGGCTCTACATATCGGCTCTACATGCCGGCTCTACGCGTCTGCCAGGGCGGCATGGATCTGCTGCGGCGACTGGAAGCCCGGCAGCCGTGCTACGTCGTGACCGTCACGGACCAGTTGCAGCGTTGGCGTCTGGCGCAGGCCCAGGCTGCGGAAGAAGGCGTCGCCGAGCGTTTCCAGCTTCACCTTCAGCAGCACCACGCCCTCGGCCTGTGGTGTGGCCGCGAACGCGGCCAGCGACAGCTCCAGCATCCGGCAGCCCGGGCAGTTGTCCTTGTGGAAATCGACCAGCACGGTCGGGTGCGCGCGCAGCGCGGCGTGGTAATCATCCGGCGTGGTGGCGTGCAGGGTCAGCATGGGGGCGAGGCCTCGATGGCGGCCGATACGTGATCGGCCCAGTGGTGGATGGTGCGGGTGTCGGCATCGCCGTGCGGCATCTGCTCGATCTCCAGAACCGCGTGCGGGGAACCTAAGAACCGCGCCAGCCGATGCGCCGCGCCGCAGTAATACTCCTGGCCCCATTGGGTCTCGCCGGTACCAAACACCGCCACCCGTGCCGGCGGCGGCATCCCGGGGCCGTCGCGCAACGCGGCCACGAACGCCTTCATCTCGGCCGGGGTACGGCCGGCATTGTCGGTCCAGCAGCCCAGCAGCAGCGCATCGCGTGGCTGGGCGAGGTCGTCCGCGGTGGCGCCATCCACATCCAGGCAGCGCACCGCATGCCCTCGCGCGCACATCCGCGCTGCAACCATGCGCGCGACCTCGCGGGTGTTGCCGCTCAGGGACGCATAGGCCAGCAGAAGGAGCACGGGCGCGGCCTACAGGTCGTCGAAACCGTTGTCCGAATTGGTCTTCTTGTAGCTGGCATTGCGCATCTCGAAGAAGTCCGTCTTGGTCTCGGTGAAATTGTCGGCGTAGGCCTTGATCCACGGCATCACGTTGACGTTGGTATCGCTGTACAGCTTCTCGATGCCGAGCATCCCGGCCATCTTGTTGGCGCGGTACTTCACGTAGCGGATCATTTCGTCCACGTCGATGCCGTCGATACCGTCCAGCACTTCGCCGGTCCAGCGTGTTTCCAGCGCGATGGCGTGCTCGAACGCGTCGTGCACGTAGGCGGTGAGCTGCTCGCCCTGCAGCTGCTGGTTCTCGCCGACGATGGCGCGGATCAGCTCGCTGATGAACTTGGTGTGCGCCAGCTCGTCACGGTTGATGAAGCTGATGATCTTGCCGGTGCCGGTCATGCGGTTCTGCCGCACCAGGTTGTAGAAGAACGCGAACCCGGAATAGAAATTGATGCCCTCCAGGATCGACGACTGGATCAGCGAGCGGATCAGCGTCTCGGCGGTCTTCTCGCGCATGAAGTCGTCGTAGGACTGCATGATCGGCGCGTTGCGCGCCAGGATCGTCGGATGGGTCCGCGCCAGCTCGAACACCCGGTTCTGGTCCGCCAACCCGGCAATGGAGGCCAGCACATAGCTGTAGCTCTCGTTGTGGATCACCTCCTGCTGGCCGATGATCGCCGCGTTGGCGTGCGCGGCCGGGTCGGTGATGTACTCGGCCACGTTGTAGATGAAGCGGGTCTGCGGCGAATCCAGCGTGGCCAGCAGGCCGATGATCGAGTCGTACGCATTCTTCTCGCGGGCCGACAGCTCGCCGTACTGGCGGGCGTCACCCTTCATGTCCACTTCGTCGGGAATCCAGAAGTTGGTCGACAGCTCCTTGTAGGCCCGGTAGAAGGACGGGTAGGGGATGTCGTTCCAGTTGAGGATGCCGCTGGTGCGGCCGTTGATGATCCCGGTGGAGCGGTTGGGATGGCGTGGTTCGAGGATCTTGATGCGTTCGAGCGGCGTTGCCATGAGGTGTCCGGAGTTGATCCCCCTGCGGCAGGGGGCGGCCGCGAAGCGGCGGGGAGTGGGTACCGGTGCGACGGGACCCCTGATCTGCGCGGCGGATCAGGGCCGCGCAGCGCGAAGGCGATGCACTAGCTCCCGCACCATTCGCATTCGTCGATATCGATATCGTTCGAGCGCACGTAGTACGTCGTCTTGAGGCCTTCGCGCCACGCGCTCATGTGCAGCGCGAGCAGGGTGCTGGCGCGGATGGTGCTGGGCACGTACAGGTTGAAGCTGATTGACTGGTCCACATGGCGCTGCCGACGCGCGTTCTGCCGGATGCTGGCGAACTGGTCGAGCCGGTAGGCGCCTTTCTCGTAGTAAGGGTAGGTGTCCAGCGACAGGCCCGGCGCCGCCACCGGGCGCCGGAAGTCCTTCTTCTCTTCGTAGTAGAACGCGCCGTAGACCGGGTCGATCGAGGCGCTGGAGCCGGCGATCTGCGCGGTGCTCATATTGGGGGCCACCGCCATCAGCCAGCCATTGCGCAGGCCATGCACGCCCACCTGGGCGGCCAGTTCCTGCCAGGCCGGGCTGTCGTAGCCACGGGCGCGGAAGTACTCGCCGTTGTGCCAGTCGCTGCCGAGGAAGGCGCTGTAGCGTCCTTTTTCCTCGGCCAGGCGCATGCTGGCCTGGATGGCCAGGTAGTTGATGCGCTCGTACAGGGTGTCGGCGTAGTCTTCGGCCTGGCGTGCATCCCACGCGATGTGTTGCTGGGCCAGCAGATGGTGCCAGCCGAAGGTGCCCAGCCCGATCGCGCGGTACTTGCGGTTGGTGATGGTGGCCTGCGGCACCGGCAACTGGTTGAGGTCGATGACGTTGTCGAGCATGCGCACCTGGATCGGCACCAGCCGCTCCAGCACGTCACTGGACAACAGGTCCGGCGCGGCGGTCACCGCGCGGCCGAGGTTGATCGAGGACAGGTTGCACACCACGAAATCACCGGCCTGGCGCGTGGTGACGATCTGGTCGCCGCTGATCATTTCCTGGATCAGCCGGGTCGGGCTCATGTTCTGCAGGATTTCGGTGCACAGGTTGCTGGAGTACACCTTGCCGGCATGCTTGTTGGGGTTCATCCGGTTCACTTCGTCCCGGTAGAACATGAACGGGTTGCCGGTCTCCAGCTGGCTCACCATGATCCGCTTGAACAGGTCGATCGCCTTGATCGTGCGCCGGCCGATGCGCTCGTCGGCCACCACCTCGGCGTAGCGGTCGCGGAAGCTGCCCTGGCCGCGCTGCTCGTCATGGAAGTCCTGCAGGTACCAGCCCTTGATCCGCTTGACCTCGTGCGGATCGAACAGATACCAGTCGCCGCGCCGCTCGACCGCCTCCATGAACAGGTCCGGCAGGCAGACCGAGGTGAACACGTCGTGCGCACGCAGGCGCTGGTCGCCATTGTTCAGGCGCAGGTCCAGGAAGTTCTCGATATCGCGATGCCATACATCCAGGTAGACCGCGATGGCGCCTTTGCGCTGGCCCAGCTGGTCCACGCTGACGGCGGTGTTGTTGAGCTGTTTGATCCACGGCACCACGCCGCCGGAGGAGTTGGCGACGCCGCGGATGGACGCGCCGGCCGAGCGCACGTAGCCGAGGTAGGCGCCCACGCCACCGCCATGCTTGGAGACCCGCGCCACGTCGGTATTGGAGTCGTAGATGCCCTGCAGGCTGTCGTCGACGGTGTCGATGAAGCACGAGGACAACTGGCCGCCCACCTTGCCGGCATTGGCCAGGGTCGGGGTGGCCACGGTCATGTACAGGTGCGACAGCGCCCAGTACGCCTCGCGCACCAGCAGCATGCGGCGGCGCCGGCTGCGGTCGCCGCTGAGGTGCTCGTGCTGCATCAGGTACAGCGCGATGGTCAGCCAGCGCTCCTGCGGCAGCTCGTACACCGCACGCGAGTGGTCGGTGGCCAGGTAGCGCGTCGCCAGCAGGTACAGCCCGTTGTAGGCGAACAGCATGTCGCGGTCCGGCTCGATCATCCGGCCCGCTTCTTCCAGTTCCTCTTTGGAGTACGCCTTGAGGATGTCGATGGAGTACACGTTGCGGTCGGCCAGGCTTTCCTGCAGGCCCACGTAGGAGCCGTATTTGAGGGTGGCGTCGTAGAACCGGTTCTTGCTGGCGCGCTTGTACAACCGGCGCAGGTACAGCCGCGCGGCGAAATGCTCCCACTCCGGCGCGGTGAGATCCACGCGCGATTCCGCTTCGCGGATCAGCAGGTCCACCATCTCGTCGGCGCTCAGCTGCTGCCGGCGCGCGATCAGGGCCAGCACGCCGTGCAGGTACCCGGCCAGATCCAGCTGCGGGAACTCGGCGTGCACCGCCTGCAGGGTCCGTTCCAGACGCTGACGGTCGAAGGGCATGCGGCGGTTTCCGCCTTCCTTGGTGATCCACAACGGGGTGTCGTCAGCGGCCAGGGCAGGGGCAGGCGATGCAGTGATGTCGGCGGTGGTGGCGGTGGTGGCGGTGTCGTCGTTGCTCATCGGAATTCCATGCAGAACGCGGTTGTCGTGGCGCGATGCGCGCATCGCGGTGGCCGGTCGGGCGTCATGGAGGCGGGGGCCTGCGTGGGCAGGGGGTCGATGCCGGCAAGGGCCGGTGACCTGGGGCGTGCTTCCAGACGTCGTTCGCGGGGTCACGTCGTGCGCGGAGCAGGGACGTGACGGAACACCGGGCCTGGCGGAAGCGGGGAGCCGATGAACACAACATAGTGTGGGTCTGCCTCATCGTCAACATCATATGTTGGGCTGGCGCACGATGAGAGGTGACCAAATGCCGCAGCGCGGGGGGGGCGCCGTTACCTACCTCCAGCGACGCGGTTCCAGCATCACGGTGCGGTCGTGCACCAGTTGCGCGTGCAGCCGCGCATACGCCATGTCGGTGAATGCGCTCGCCATCGGCGAGGCCGCCGCATCGCGTGCGGTCTGCGCGCGCGCGGCGTCGAGGTCGTCGCTGCGCAGGGCGAGGTCGGCCAGCACGATCACCCGGCCCGGCTGGACTTCCACATAGCCGCCAGATACGTAGATGTGCATCGGATGGGGCTCGGCCACCGGGTGGATCGACAGCATGCCTTCGCGCAGCGTGCTCAACAGAGGTGTGTGCTGCGCCATCACGCCGAACTCGCCTTCGCTGCCGGGCAGGCGCACTTCGCGCACGTCGCCGGACCACAGTTCGCCAGTGAGACTGATCACCTGCAGTGCGAAGGTGTGCGGCGTCGTTGCGATGAAGTCCGGCGGTGACGCGGCGGGGCGGGGTGTAGCCATCAGGAGGTACCAGGAAGGATGCGCCGAGCTTAGTCCGGTGCCTGTGTGCGGGGATTGATGACTGAACGCCGGCTACCGTCGCCGCCATTTCGCGAATGCGAACTGTTATCATTTGATTCGATAGCCACATCGTTTTCGAATCGATGAAGCCGATCAATCAACGCACGCGGGCAGGTCCGCGCGCGCCACCCATTCTGATTGGCAGTGGTCCCCATGCACGCAGCACCGAAGGTTTCTGGTCTCCCCGCCCTGGTATTCGCCGCCCTCGTCGGCACGATGGCCATGATGTCCTTCGTGGCCGTGATCGGCCCGGTGGTGCGCCTGCTCGGGCTTGCCGAATGGCACGCCGGCCTTTCCGTGACCGCCGCCGGCGTGCTGTGGATGGTGTCGGCACGGCGCTGGGGCATGCTCAGCGACCGCATTGGCCGCAAGCGCGTGCTGCTGATCGCGCTGGCCGCCTACGCGGCGATCTACGTGGTGATGGCGATCTTCGTCGACAGGGCGCTGCAGTCGCCGCCGGCCCTGTGGGTGTCGGTGCTGGCGCTGGTGGGAACGCGGGCGCTGGTGGGCCTGTTCTACGCTGCCGTGCCGCCCACCGCCGCCGCGCTGGTGGCCGATGAGGCCGCGCCGGGCCAGCGTGCCGGCGCGATGGCCAAGCTGGGGTCGGCGAACGCACTGGGCATGGTGGTGGGTCCTGCCGCCGCCGGCTGGATCGCGTACCAGCATCTGTCGCTGACGTTGTACATCGCCGCGCTGCTGCCGGTGCTTGCGTTGGTGGTGATCGCCTGGCGGCTGCCGGCGCACGCACCCGCCGCGCCGCGTCAGGGTGGCCTGCGTCCGCGCCTGGCCTGGAGCGACGCGCGCCTGCGCCTGCCGGTGCTGGCCGTGTTTGCCGCGATGATTTCGGTAACCATTGCCCAGGTGACGGTGGGCTTCTTTGCGATCGATCGCCTGCACCTGTCACCGGCCGATGGCGCGCGCGTGGCCGGGTTGGCGCTGACGGCAGTGGGCGTGGGCCTGATCCTGGCGCAGGTGCTGGTGATGAAACTGTCGCGCATTCCGCCCCGGCGCTGGATTGCCCTCGGTGCGCTGATCGCCGCGGTCGGCTTCGCGGCGGTCGCGGCGGTTGCCGCATCGTGGCAGCTGCTGCTGGCGTACGGTGTCGCGGCGTTCGGCATGGGGTTCGTGTTCCCCAACTTCCAGGCGCTTGCCGCAGACGCGGTGCAGGCCGATGAGCAGGGGGCGGCGGCCGGCACGGTGGCGGCGGTGCAGGGGCTGGGCATGGTGATCGGCCCGATGGTGGGCACGCTGATGTACCGGTGGTCGCCCAGCGCGCCGTATCTGCTGGTCGGCGTCCTGCTCCTGCTGCTGGCGACGGCCGCCACGCTGCACGGGCGTGGAGGTGCAGCGTGAGCGAAGCACTCACCGCCGGTCCCGCGCCCGACAACAGGGCCGACACCGACGCTGCCGCGCACGACGCACCGCAGTTCCTGTTGCGTGCCCCCCGGCGCAGCCTTGCCGCGCAGGGCTGCCGCGCCCGGTTGCCGGCCGGCACCACGGCGACGCTTGCAGAGCGCGTCGCGCGCTTCTTCGCCACCGCACGGCCCGGCCCCGCGCTGCTGGTAGGCGCACTGCCGTTCGACCCGGATGCGGACGATGCGCTGTTCCAGCCCGACACCATCACGGACACGCTGCCCACGGCGCCCGTTGCCGCGCCGGCTACGGTGGCGGACCTGCGGGCCGAGCCCAGTGCGGCCACCTATGTGCAGGCGGTCGCGGATGCCGTCACGGTACTGCGCAGCCCCGGTGCCACGCTGCACAAGGTCGTGCTGGCGCGCAGCCTGCGCGTGGCGAGCATCCAGCCGGTTGCGCCGCTCGCGCTGGCGGCACGCCTGGGTCATGACCCGAACGTGGCGACCTACGTCGTGCCGTTGCCCGATGCCGGGCACGCGCCGGCCTGGCTGGTCGGTGCCACCCCCGAGCTGCTGGTTTCCCGACGCGGGCCCCTGGTGTACTCGCATCCGCTCGCCGGGTCCGCGCGCCGCTGCGTCGATCCGGATGAGGACGCGCGTGCGGCGGAGGCGCTGCTGGCATCAACCAAGGACCAGGACGAACACCGGCATGTGGTCGAGGCCATCGTCGCCGCACTGGCCCCGCTGTGCGAGCACGTGGAGGCGGCCGCGCAGCCCTCGCTGCATGCCACGGCCAGCATGTGGCACCTCGGCACGCGCATCCAGGCGCGGCTGAAAGACCCTGCCACGACGGTGGCCACGCTCGTCGCGCGCCTGCACCCCACGCCGGCGGTCTGTGGAACGCCGCAGCGCCTGGCGCTGGATACGATCCGCTCGCTGGAGCCGGTACCGCGCGGGTTCTATGCCGGTGCGGTTGGCTGGACCGATGCGCAGGGCGATGGCGACTGGTATGTCGCCATCCGCTGCGCGCGGGTACAGGGCACGCAGGTGCGGCTGTATGCCGGTGCCGGCGTGGTGGCCGGTTCGGACCCCGCCGCCGAGCTGGCCGAGACCGCCGCCAAGTTCACCGCGCTGCTGACCGCCCTCGGCGCCAGCGACGCACCCACGACATGATGGATTCGGAGCCTGCGATGACCGCTGCATCCCTTCCCACCCGCGTGCCGCTGCGCCAGACCTGGCCGCCGGCGCTGGTGGCCCGCTACCGGGCCGCCGGCTACTGGCGCGGTGAAACATTCCCGGGTTTCCTGCGCGACCGTGCCCGGCAGCATCCCGACCGGATTGCCGTGGTTGGCGGCGAAACCCGCCTGACCTATGCGCAGCTGTGGCAGGAGGCAGAACGCATCGGCGCCGGGCTGCTCGGGCTGGGCCTGCAGCCTGGCGATCGCGTGCTGGTGCAGCTTGGCAACGAGCCGGCGTTCGTCAGTGTGGTCTGCGCGCTGTTCCGTGCCGGCCTGGTGCCGGTGTACGCGCTGCCGGCGCACCGCATCGGCGAGGTGGCGCATCTGGCCCGCAAGGCCGAGGCCAGCGGCTTCATCACGGCGGCCGTGCGCGATGGCTTTGACCATCGCACCCTCGCACGCGAGGTGCAGGCCCAGGTGCCCTCGGTACGCCATGTGGTGATTGCCGGCGAGGCCGACGGCTTCGTCGCGCTGGATGGTCTCCACGGCGATCCGGCGCCGTTGCCGGGCGACCCCGACCCGCAGTCCGTGGCATTCCTGCAGATCTCCGGCGGCAGTACCGGCCTGCCGAAGCTGATCCCGCGCACCCACGACGACTACATCTATTCGTTCCGCGCCAGCAACGCCATCTGCGGCATCGACCAGGACAGTGTGTACCTGGTCGCGCTGCCGGCGGCGCACAATTTTCCGATGAGTTCGCCCGGTTTCTTCGGCGCGCTGTACGCGGGTGCGCGCGTGGTGCTCAGCGCCGGCGCGGGACCGGACGCGGCATTCCCGCTGATCGCGCGCGAGGCGGTCACCTGTGTTGGCCTGGTACCGCCGCTGGCGCTGCTGTGGGCGCAGGCGGCACAGACCACCGCGCATGATCTGTCCAGCCTGCAGGTGGTGCAGGTGGGCGGCGCCAAGCTGGTGCCGGAGGCCGCGCGGCGCGTGGTTGCCGGCCTCGGGTGCCAACTGCAGCAGGTGTTCGGCATGGCCGAAGGGCTGGTCAACTACACGCGCCTGCACGATCCCGACGACCGCGTGCTTGGCACCCAGGGCCGGCCGATCAGTCCTGACGACGAGGTGCTGGTGGTGGACGAGCAGGGCCGCCCGGTTGCCGACGGCGAAACCGGCGATCTGCTGACCCGCGGCCCGTACACGATCCGTGCGTATCACAACGATCCGGTCGCCAACGCACGCAGCTTCACCGAGGATGGCTTCTACCGCACCGGTGATCGCGTGCAGCGGCTGGAGGGGGGCTACCTGGTGGTGCAGGGCAGGGCCAGCGACCACATCAACCGCGCCGGTGAGAAGGTGTCGGCCGAAGAGATCGAGGATCACCTGCTTGCCCACGCCGGTGTCTTCGACGCAGCCGTGGTGTCGCTCCCTGACGCACATCTCGGCGAGCGCAGTTGTGCCTTCGTGATCGCACGCGGTGCGCCACTGACGGGCCCGGCACTCAAAGCCTGGGTGCGCGGGCGCGGCCTGGCGGCGTTCAAGGTGCCGGACCAGATCGTGTTCGTGGACGCATTCGACACCACTGCGGTGGGCAAGATCAGCCGCCGCGAACTGCGCGCCCAGTTGCGCGCGCGCTTCCTGCAACCCGATGGAGTATCGCCCTGATGGCGCTGCCGACGATTCACGCATATCCCTTGCCGCAGGCCGACGAACTGCCGGCCGCACGCGGCCCCTGGCGGCCGGACCCCGCGCGCCTGGCGCTGCTGGTGCACGACATGCAGCAGTACTTCCTGGCGGCATTCGCGCCGGACGCGTCGCCACTGGCACCCGCGGTAGCCAATATCGCGCGTCTGTTGGCGCAGTGCCGCGCACGCGGCATTCCGGTGTTCTACACCGCCCAGCGCGGGCAGCAGGATCGACGCGACCGGGGCCTGCAGGCCGATCTGTGGGGGCCGGGCATGTCCGCCACCGCCGCGCACGAGACCATCCTCGACGCGGTCGCGCCGACCGCCGCGGACCACGTGCTGGTCAAACACCGCTACAGCGCCTTCCAGCGTAGCAACCTGCAGACGCTGATGCGTGCGCGGGGCCGTGACCAGCTGCTGGTCACCGGGGTCTACGCGCATATCGGCTGCACCGCCACCGTGCTGGAGGCCTTCCAGCACGATATCGAGGCCTTTATCGCCGCCGACGCGGTGGCCGATTTCTCGCGCGAGGACCACGACATGGCGATGCGCTGGATCGCGCGCACCTGTGGCGTGCCGATGACCACGGCGCAGGTGCTGGAGGTGCTCGCATGAGCGCGCCTTCGCCGCTGACGCTGGAACGCATGCGCGCGGATATCGCCGGCATGCTGCATGAGGCGCCCGACGCTGTGGGCGACGACGATCACCTGATCGACCTCGGGCTGGATTCGATGCGCGTGCTTGGCTTGGTCCTGGCATGGAGCAACACCGGCATCGCGCTGGAGTTCAGCCACCTCGCCGAACACACCACGCTGCGCGCGTGGTGGGCCGTGGTGCAGCGCCTGCAGGGTTCTGCGACGGCATGAATGCCCCGCACGCACCGTTGCGGCACGCGCTGACCGAAGCGCAGACCGGGCTGTGGTACGCCCAGGCGCTGGCCGCCGCGCCGTCAGCGTTCAACACCGCCCACGTGGTGTGGATCGACGGTGCGCTGGACGAGGCTGCCTTTACTGCAGCCGTCGCCACCGCCGTTGCCGAGACGGATGCGCTCGCGCTGCGCATCGCCGAGGCGGACAGTGGCATGCCGGAGCAGTGGGCGGATACGGCACAGCGCCCGCGCCTGGAGCGCGTGGACGTGTCGACGCACGCCGATCCCGAACAGGCCGCGCGCGAGGGCATGGACGACGACCGCCTGCGCGCGGTGGACCCCCGACGGGACCGGCTGGCGGTGCAGCGGCTGTATCGGCTGGGCCCGACGCGCCACGCGTGGTACCTGCGCGTTCACCACCTCGCCACCGACGGCTACGGCATGGCGCTGTTCTGTGAACGGGTTGCTGCGTTGTACGCCGCTGCGCAGGCCGTTGCGCCAGCCGCCGCGGCCGCGGCACCGACCTCGCTGGCGCCGCTGCGCGCGGTACTCGAGGAGGATATCGGCTACCGCGACAGCCAGCGCCGTCGCGATGACGCGGCCTACTGGCACCAGTATCTGCAGGCAGCGCCGCCGGCCGAGGGCCTGGGCGGACGCAGTGCCGCGGCGGCGGCCGACGCGTTGCGCGTCGAGCGCGCGGTTGAACCGGCCTGGTTCTCACGGGTGCAGACGGCGTCCGTGCAGACCGGCGTGCCGTGGCCGGACCTGCTGACCGCCCTGGTGGCGGCGTACTGCCGGCGCATGGCCGGCGTGGAAGAGGCCGTGGTCGGCGTCCCGTTCATGGGGCGTCTTGGCAGCGCCTCCGCGCGCGTGCCGGCGATGGTGATGAACGTGCTGCCGCTGCGGGTTGGCGGCGGCGCCGATAGCGTGGCGACCTTCATCACCGGCATCGCGCGCGATCTCACCCGCGCACGGCGACACGGCCGCTATCGCGGTGAACAGCTGCGCCGCGACCTCGGGCGGGTCGGTGCGCAGCATCGTCTGTACGGCCCGCTGGTGAACCTGCAGCCGTTCTACCGGCCGCTGCCGCTGGCCGGGCTCCAGACCCGGCTGCAGGTGCTGGGCACCGGGCCCGTGGATGACCTGACCCTGGGTTTCCGCGGCGACGGCAGTTCCCTGCTGACGCTGGAAATCGAGGCCAATCCGGCGCTGTACAGCCGGGGGCAGGGGGAGGCCCATGCCACCCGCCTGCTGCATTTCGTGTCGAGCGCGCTGGACGTCCTGGCGGTAGGCGGCGCGCTGGACGACATTGCGCTGACCACGCCGGAGGAAGCGCATTGGGCCGTGGTTGACACCAATGCCACCGCGCATCCGCTGCCCGACACCACCCTGGCCGCGCTGCTTGAGGCAGGCATGGCGATGCAGCCCGCGGCGCCAGCCGTCGTGTTCGGTGCCACCTCGCTCAGCCATGCCGCGCTGGAGCAGCGCAGCCGGGCACTGGCGCTGCAGTTGCGCGCCCTCGGTGCCGGCCCCGGTACCTACGTGGCGATCGCCTTGCCACGGTCGGTGGATCTGGTGGTGGCGCTGGTGGCGGTAGTGCGGGCGGGCGCCGCGTACCTGCCACTGGACCTGGACCACCCGCCGGAGCGTCTCGCGCGCATCCTGCGCTCGGCCGCGCCGATCTGCGTGCTGGCCGCGCCTGAGGCAGCCGGTCGCCTCGACGGCGCGGCAGTGGTTGCGCCCGCGCAATGGGCGCGGGAGCCAGGCGCCGCCCTGGCGCCGCTGGCCGGACCGGCAGATGCGGCCTACGTGATCTATACCTCCGGCTCCACCGGCGAGCCCAAGGGCGTGGTGATCGAGCACCGTGCCATCGTCAATCGCCTGCTGTGGATGCGCGAGCACTACGGCTTCGGCGCGGACGACCGCATCCTGCAGAAGACCCCGGCCACCTTCGACGTGTCGGTCTGGGAATTCTTCCTGCCCGTGCTGTGCGGTGCGACGCTGGTGGTGGCGCCGCCCGACGCGCACCGCGATCCGGTGCGGCTGGCCGACCTTGTGCGGACCCACGCGATCACCACGCTGCATTTCGTGCCGTCGATGCTTGCAGCCTGGCTGGCCACCCCGGCGGTACAGGGCGTGGCCCTGCGCCGGGTGTTCACCAGTGGCGAGGCGCTCGACGCCGAGCTGCGCGACCGTTTCCACGCGACGCTCGATGCGGAGCTGCACAATCTGTACGGCCCCACCGAAGCAGCGGTGGATGTGAGTTGGTGGCCCGCCGCGCCGACCGATACCGCACGCCCGGTGCCGATCGGTTTCCCGGTATGGAACACCCGCCTGTACGTGCTTGATGCGCGCCTGCGGCCGCTGCCTGCAGGCGTGGCCGGCGAGCTGTATCTGGGCGGCGTGCAGCTCGCGCGCGGCTATCTTGGCCGCGACGATCTCACGGCCGAGCGCTTCCTGGCCGACCCCTTCCTGCCCGGCGAGCGCATCTACCGCACGGGCGACCTGGCGCGCTGGCGCGAGGACGGCGCGGTCGAGTACCTGGGCCGCACCGACAACCAGATCAAGCTGCGCGGGCTGCGCATCGAACTGGGTGAAATCCAGGCCGCGCTGTGCAGCGCACCGGGCGTCGAACGCGCCGACGTCCTGCTGCGCGAAGACCGGCCGGGCGAGCGGCGCCTGGTGGCCTACGTGGGCGGGGTGGACCTGGACGCCACCGCGTTGCGTACGCACGTGGCGAGCCTGCTGCCGGACTACATGCTGCCTGCGGCGATCGTGCAGATGGCGCAGTGGCCGGTGACGGCCAATGGCAAGCTCGACCGTGCGGCACTGCCGGCGCCGGCCGGCCCGGACAGTCGCGGGCTGCCACCGCGCACCCCGACCGAGCACGCACTGGTGGCGCTGTTCGCGCAGGTACTGCGGCGCGACGAGCCGATCGGCATCGATGCCGATTTCTTCGCCCTTGGCGGGGATTCGCTCAGTGCGGTGCACCTGCTGCTGGCCATCCAGGCGCGCTGGCGTTGCGAGCTGGGTCTTGGCGCGGTGTTCGCCACGCCGACCGTGGCCGGGCTGGCGGCACGGATCGACGCGCCGCCACAGGCCGCCGACCACGGCCTGGCACCGATGATCCGGTTGGCCACCGGCACGGCTGGCCGCGCACCGCTGTTTGTGGTTCATCCTGCCGGCGGCATCGCCTGGAACTACCGTGCGCTGGCGCGCTCGCTGGACCCGGCGCGGGATGTGTTCGGCCTGCAGTCGCCCGCACTGGATCCGGCGCAGCCGCTGCCGGCCAGCATCGAGGCGTTGGCCGCGTCGTACGTGGCGCAGGTCCAGGCGCAGGCTCCCGAGGGCCCTGTGCATCTGCTGGGCTGGTCGGTGGGCGGCATTCTTGCCCAGGCGATGGCGGTTGCACTGCAGGCGCAGGGCAGGGCGGTCGGGGTGCTGGCGCTGCTCGACGCCTACCCCAGCGAATGCTGGCGCGCGGAGCCCGAGCCCGATCCGGTGGCAGCGCTGCGTGCGCTGCTGGCCATCGCCGGCCATGACCCGGACGCGCATCCCGAGCTGGACAGCCGCGCGCGCATTCTGGCGTTCCTGCGCCGTGGCGACAGCGCGCTCGGCAACCTGCCCGGCACGGTGCTCGACGGGGTGGTGCGCGCCGTGACCGGCACCAACCAGCTGATCCGCGCCCATCATCACGCCCGCTACGACGGTACGCTGCTGCACGTCCGCGCAGGGCTGGACCACGCGCATCGCCCGCACCTGCAGTCCGGCCTGTGGACACCACACGCCGCCATCGTCGAGACCCTCGAACTGCCCTTTCTGCATGCCGAACTAACCGGCCGCGATGCGGTGGCGCAGTTGTCGCCGGCGCTGTCGGCCCGCCTGCAGCAGGGGGACACCCCACAGGACACACCCGAATGCACCTGACAGGATTTGACGGCACCATCGCCGTGGTTACCGGCGCCGCAGGCGGCATCGGCGCGGCACTGGTGAAGCTGCTGCACGACAGCGGCTGCACCGTGGTCGCCACCGACCGCGATGCGGCCCTGCTGCCCGCAGCGGGCGACCGCCTGCATGCGCGGGTGCTGGATGTCGCCGACGCCGACGCCGTCGAGGCGCTGGTGGCGTGGGCCGAAACCACCCTCGGGCCGATCGGCTTCGGCGTCAACGTCGCCGGCGTGCTGCAGGTGGGGACCGTCGCCGATACCGATGACGCGCAGTGGCGGCGTGTGTTCGCGGTCAATACCGACGGCGTGTTTCACCTCGGTCGTGCGTTGGCACGGGTGATGGGGCCGCGCGGACGCGGCGCCATCGTGACAGTCAGTTCGAACGCGGCAGGCGTGCCGCGCCACGGCATGGCCGCCTACGCAGCGTCGAAGGCCGCCGCCACCATGTTCACCCGCTGCCTGGGCCTGGAACTGGCGCCGCTCGGCATCCGCTGCAACATCGTTGCGCCGGGCTCCACGCTCACGCCGATGCAGACCGGCATGTGGGCCGACGACAGCGGCGCGCAGGCGGTGATCGACGGCAATCCCGGTGCGTACAAGGCCGGCATTCCGCTGCGCAAGCTGGCCACGCCGGACGACATCGCCCAGGCGGTGATGTTCCTGCTCTCCGACCAGGCCGGCCACATCGCGATGAGCGACCTGTACGTCGACGGCGGGGCGACCCTGCGCGGGTAAGCGCTCACCCCTGCAGCCAGCGCTCGCAGGCGCTGCTGGACTCGCCCGAGGGCGCTGCCTGCGCACAGGCGCCCTGCATCCGCGCCTGCAGCCGCTGCAGCGTGGCGCCGCCCTGATGCGCCTTGCTCCACGCCTGCAACGACGCGCCGAGGCGTTCGAAACGCTGGCGGGTGCGCTGGTGATACCCGGCCGGCTGGGTGTCCAGGTCGGCGATCACTGCGGCGGTCGCCTGTTCGATGGTGGCTGTGTCTGCCGGCGTCAGCCGCAACAGGCCCTCGACATACAGCACGCCCCACTGCACCCGGGTGGCCGGACCCTGCGCGGCGTCATAGGCCTTGCGCAGCCAGCCCAGTGCCGCCTGGCGATCACCGCGCGCTTCGGCCAGCTCGGCCAGTTCGGGCATGTAGTAGTAGGCGCTGCCGCTGCGGTCGAGTTCGGCGAGCAGCACCTTTTCCGCCCCTGCGTCATCGCCCGCCTGGCGCAGCAGGTAGGCCGCGGTGCTGATGGTGGCCTGGCGTTCGTGCTCGGTGGTGGCCGCTTTGTCCGCCGCGGCCACGCGCTGCCGCGCCTTCTGCTGCAGGGCGTCGGGGACCGGCGTGTCCGGATGCTGCTGGCGGTACAACGCCAGTTCGGTGATCGCGGCCGACAGGCGCGCGTCGGCCGGATCGCCCTGGGCCGCATCGGCGGCGTCCAGCGCAGCGAGCAGTCGCGCGCCGGCACGGACCGCCTCGTCCGGGGTGGCGCTGGCGCGCTGGATCAACGCCGGGCCCTGGTAGCCGAGCAGGTCGCGGTTGGCGCGCACCTCCGACGGTGCGGCCAGCACCGCGTCCAGCAGCGAGGAGATGCGTGTGCGCTCGACGGCGCTGGCTGGGGCGGCATCCTTTCCGGGCGTGCCCGTGGCAAGGGCGAGGAGGGTGAAGCGGCGCTGCAGGACCGGCTCGGGCGCCGCTGCCGCGAGCTGGGCGAGGACTGTGGCCGGCGCACGCTCGCCGGCCAGGCGGTTGGCATCCACTTCCCAGCCATAGTCGCCCAGCACCCGCCAGTCGTCGGGCTGCAGCCGATCCGGCGTGGTCAGTGCCGTCTGCAGCACCTCGGCCACCGCCGTGCGACGGGTGGAGGCCAGGCGCAGGGCGCGGGTCAGCTCGGCGCTGTCGTTGCCACCGGCAAGCCGGGTGATCTCGCGACGTTGTGGATCGAGCACGATCAGCGTCGGGTAGCCGCGCACGCCGAACTGCTCACCCCAGGCCTGCGCACCGGCCTCATCGCCGTCCAGGTAGACCGGGATGAACTGGGTGGTAAGCGCGATGAAGTCGCGATCCTTGAACAGCGTGGCCTTGAGCCGGTTGCACGGCGGGCACCACACCGCGCCCCAGTACAGCAGCACCGGCTTGCCGCTCTCGCGCGCTTCGGCAAAGGCATCGTCCACGTCGCCGTGGCGCCAGTCGATGGCGGTCGCCGCCGGGGCAGTCGCGGCCGACGCAGGCGCGGCGGGAGGAACGGACGGGGTGCAGGCAGGCAGCAGGCTCGCCAGGCCGATCAGACCGAGCAACAAAGCAGGACGCATCGAGGATGTCCACGGCAGGGAAAGGGCGCCCGGGGGCGTTCCGCATTCTAGGAACCCCGGCCGCGCTCCCGCGCATCCGCGTCATGCCCATTGCGCATGATGATCAAAGTCGCCGTGATATGCGGTCGATCCTGGGGTTCACCACACGCCGCGCATGCGCCCTCCCGAGGCGAAACCCTCGAGGTCTTGAGCAAGCTCGTGGACGCGGAGAACGCAGACGTTCAGGCGGTCCGTCGTCACATCTCCGCCCCACGGGGTTCGTTGTTGGCTGTACCAGCCACGGCGGTGAAGGTTGCCATCGTTGGTCTGCCAGAACAGATTCGGATCGCGCAGTAGTTTCAGCAGCTCCGAGAGCCACCCCAGAAGTTCAACCTGTATGGCATGGGCGACCTCCAGCTGCGCATGCAGAGAGTGGTCGAATGTCATTGCATGACAATCACGGATCAGCCTCTCAATGCGGTGGATGAGTGATGCATCCAGGAAGGCAGGATAGGGCACTGGTCCTCCGGGCAAGCGCAGCTCCATGACGCGCTGCAGGAATGCACGCGTCTTGCGCGTCACTGTGCCGGGATCGACGCGCACGTCGAATTGTTCACCGTACTGTGCTTCGAACTGACAACGGGCCTCCGCGTCTCGTTGCCACTGGAGCAGCAGGCGCACGGGGTAGTCATCAGGCAGTTTGTCGACGAGCGTCGCACAGGTCGGGCAAAGCCACACGCCGTTGTCATAGGCGCTGACCTGATCGCGCGTCAGTTGAGGATCAGATCGCGGTCCACCGCTGGCCGCAGCTACGGCATGCGCCGCGTGGCCAATATCCATCACGCCACCGAGCGGTCGTGGGAGCAAGGTCGGACGCCGGCATTCGGGCCGTGCACAGTGCCCACCCGTGCGGTCCCGTAGCTCAAGACGCGTGGCGCGACTGAAGTTCGCGCGGTTCAAGAAACACCCCTGCAGCATTGAGTGACGTCGCAAGCGTGACGGGAGAAGAAGATCATCCTGTGGACCCTCCAGCGTGAGAGGTAGCGAGTGGCTACTGATTATCGCCCATGATTCACTGCCCGGGTCTGCTACGGTTGGGTCCAGTGCACGATCACCCCGGCTTGCGCGTACGAGGTTTGCGCGGCTTGCCGGGGGAGGGCTTGGGCGCATCCCTGCTGCCCAGCAGGCCGCCCTGCTGCAGGTGTTCCATCCAGGCCAGCGCATCGACGTAGGCCATGAAGTGGCGCAGATAGCCGGGGGCCAGCTCGCCCATGCGGGTCATGGCGCGGTGCACGAGCACGGCCGAGTTCAGCGGGCCGCCGTCGCCCGGCCCCTGCGCCAGCGACTGCCGGACCTGGCTGCGCGTGCGCACGGCACTCCACACTGCCTGGAACTCGGCCACGGCCGGCATCGCCGGGAACGCGGCCGTCGGCGAAGAGGGATCGCGGGCCCCGCTGCTGTCGTCCGGTGCGCGCTCGGCCTGCGCCCGCAGCGAGACGCGCAGGTCGTGCAGGGCGGCGTGACCCGGCCGCGCGCCGGCGGCAGGGGCGGTTGGCGACGCTGAGGGCAGCGCGGCTGCATAGGCGGCAACGTGGGCTGCCAGCGTCTGTTCCAGCTGCGTGCGTGCCGTACCGTCATGGTCCTGCGCACGTTCTGCCAGCGACTGCATCGCGTGCAGCCGCCACAGCGTGTGGCCGGGTGCGGGCTGCGCCAGCCACGCGGCCAGCTGTGCACGTGGCTCGATCCGCTCAGTGCGCATCGCGCGGTGCCGAGGGGCGGGGCATCGGGGCGATCTCCACCCGGCGATTGCGTGCGCGGCCTTCTTCGTCGGCATTGGAGCCGACCGGCTGCTCGGCACCGAAGGCCGCCGCGAACACCGCATTGGCCGGCACGCCCTCGGCAATCAACGCGCGGGTCACGGTCAACGCACGTTCGGCCGACAGCGCCCAGTTGTCGGCGAACTGGCGGTTGCCTTCGCGTACTTGGCGGTCGTCGGTGAAGCCGCTGACCATCAGAATCTCCTCGCGCGAGGCGAGGTAGCCGGCCAGCGGGCCAGCCAGGCTCTGCAGCAGTTCGCGGCCTTCCGGCTGCAGCTGGTCAGAGTTCAGCGCGAACAACACGCTGCCGCGGATGCCGATGCGGCCATCCACGAGCGTGACGCGGCCGGCCGCCAGCGGCACGGCCAGTGCCTGCTCCAGGGTCTGGCGACGCTGGGCCTCGGCCTGGCGCTGTTTGACTTCCTGGTCCAGCCGGTCGGATGTTTCCACCTGCAGCACCACCACGCCGACCAGGATCAGCACGAACGCACCGAGCAGCACCGACATCAGGTCGCCGAAGGCGGCCCAGATCGGCGCGCCGGACTCGCCGTCGGACTCGATCTCCCCGCTCATGCGGATTCCGCTTCCGCAGCGGCACCACGGCCGGCGAGGGCCTGCAGCTCCTCGATGATCTGCTTCTGCGAGAGCACGCTGAGATCGATCACTTCACGCGCCTGCGCCACGTAGTAGGCCAACTGGTCGTCGCTGCGCGACAGCGTGGTCTCCAGCGCGCCGGCGATCTGCTCCAGGCGTTCGCCCAGACCCTGGCTGGAACTGCCGAAGGTGTGCATCGCCGCACCGAACGCGTCGGCCAGGCTGGCCACGTCCACGGCACTGCCCGTGACCTGCGCAGCCACCGCGTCGAGCTTGCCGGTCTCGGCAGCGATGTGGTCGGTGAAACGACTGCCCACGCGTTCCATCAGCTCGGCGGAAGTGCTGACCAGAGCATCGACCGCGCCACGTTGTTCGGTGGACGCATGGTTGACCGCGTCCAGCAGCGTTTCCAGCGTGGCCAGCAGGTGACCGCGCTCTTCGAGCATGGCGGTGTCGCGGACCATGCTGTCGGAAAGCTTCTGACGCAGTTCCGCCACGACCTCCGCTGCGGCCTTCGGGGCTTCCGACGCGGCCTGGACCAGGCGCGAAATCTCGCTGATGGTGTCGCTGGCGTGTGCCTGCGCCTGCGCGGTGATGGTTGCGGCGGTGGCAGCCAGGGTGTCGCAGATCGCCTGCTGGCGCTGCGCGACGTGATCGCCCGTGCGCTCCCAGCGCTCGCCCAGCGTGGCCGACAGCGTCTCGAAAGCCGCCGCCCAGGTGGACAGGCGCTGCGCGTCGCGCGACTCCAGTGCCGCCTGCAGGCCGGTGTGCGACTGCTGCATCGCGTCGATCAGCGACACGCTGCGCGCCTCCAGTGCGTCCGCAGCGGCGGCCAGCGCCTGCTGGTTGCGTTCCACCAGTGCCGCGTTGACCCCGTCCTGGCGTGCCAGCGCCGCCTGCCAGGCAGCGGCCGTGCTGGCAGCACCCGCATCCAAACGCTGCGCGAGCGTGTCGATCAGGCCGGCTGCGCGTTGATCGTGGCGTTCGCCGAACTGGGCCAGCGCGGTGCCAAGCTGGGTGGTCAGGGCGGTCTGGCTCTGCGACTGCGCGTCCAGCCCGGCCTGCCACGTGTCTGCCGAGGCCTGCAGGCGCGCCGACACCGCATCGAGCAGCGCCACCGTGCGGGCGTCATCGCGCGCGGCTGCCGCGGCGAGGTCGGCACGCAGGGCGCTGGCCAGGGCCGCGTCGGCGTCCTGCTGTGCGCTGGCAAGCGCCTGCTGCGCCTGCTGCTGCGCGGTCACGCCGCGTTCCCACTGCTGCACCGTGTCCTGCAGGCGGGCGGACACCGACTCCACCAGCGTGCCGATCCGCGCATCGTGGTGCTCGGCGAAGCCGCCGAGTGCACTGCGCAGGTCGTCGGCCAGCGCCACCTGGGCCTCGCGCTGCGCGCCCAGCGCATGGGTCCACTGGTCCGCTGCAGCGGTGCGGCTGGCCTCGAAACCAGCGCTGAGGCTGTCCAGCTGCCGTTGCACCGCGTCGCCCACCACACCCTGCAGCGTGGTGTTCTCGCGCACGATGCCGGTGAGCGTCCCTTCCAGCAGCGGCTGCAACACCCCGCCGATGGCGCGGGCGCTGTCGGTGACGCCGGACTGCAGCGTTGCCTGTACCGCCTCGGCGAAGCGGGCATGGTCAGCGTCCATGCGGGCATGGAAGGCGTCCTGGCTGGCGAGCAGCCGCTGGCTGGCCGCCGTACTGCTCTGCTCGATGGCGTGCGTCATTGCCTGCAGGCGCTCGACCAGCGTGGGCAGTACGCCCGCCTGCTCCTGCAGCAGGCGCAGGGTCTTGCTGCGCTGGTGCGCCTGCGAATGCACATGCAGCGTGGTCGCGATCTGGCCATCCAGGTCCTGCACGGCCAGCAGCCGCTCGCGGCGGCAGAGGGCCGAGAGCAGGCCGAGCATGGCCGACGTCGCCACACCGGCAATGGACGTACCGAACGCAACGGCCAGGCCTTCCACCGGTGCCCCCAGCGACCCGCGGATCGCCTGCAGGTCGGTGGCATGGGCCAGCGCCAGGCCGGTACCGCGCAGGGTCGCCATCATGCCCAGCAGCGTGCCGAGCATGCCGAGCAGCACCAGCAGACCCACCAGGTACGGGGTGAGTGTGGGGGCAGGCAGCGCGACGCGCTCGCCTTCCACCCGCAGCCGGACCGCATGGCGCAGCGCCGGCGGCACGCGCTGCAGCCAGCCGGCAAGGCCGTCGCTGGCGGATGACACGTCACCTACGGCGGACGCCAGCGCCCGCGTGCCTTGCCGGTAGCGATACAACTCCACACCGCCGGCGAGATAACACGCGCCGATCAACAGGGCGACCGCCGCGCCGACCGGATTGGAGCCGACATAACCGGCGCCGATCCAGCAGACCGCCATCAGACCGAGGAGGAAGACAACAACGTAGAGGCTGTTCTTGAACATGGGGTCCCAGTTATCGGGGCCGAAGCGCTGCAAGCAGGCCTTCGATCGGTTGGAAACGAACGTCCAGCTCGGCCATCGCGACGTTCTGCATATCGATGCGGAACGCGGTGCGCCAGGCGGGTACGTGGGGTGGGGTGGACGCCGGTGTGGCGTCCGCAGGCGGCTGGGCCGCGTCCTGCAGACGCTGGAAATGCGCGCCGAGCAGGGTCGGGATGCCGGCCAGCAGCGCGTTCTCGCGCGGGCTGAGGGTCTGTTCCATGACCGCATCGATCTCGGCCAGCCGCGCCATCGCGGGCGATACGGCGGCAAGCATGTCGCGCAGCCGGCCGCGCAGGCGACCCGTCGCCGCCATCATCGCCCGCTGCTGGGCCTGGTAGCGCTGGCCGAACGCCGCGAAATCCGCACCGTCGGCCACGGCACGCTCCAGCTCGGCATCCTGCTGCAGCGAGGCCGCCAGCGTGGCGCGGGCGCGCGCGCAGTCCGCGTCTTCGGTGGCGTTGAATGCCGGGCCGGTCTCGGGAGCAGGGGGCAGGCGGCCATCGAGCGCGCGCGACAACGCCACCGCCCGGGTCCAGTCCACCCATTGGCTCAGGCGGTCGGACAGGTCGGGGCTGGACAGCGCGATCCCGCCGTCCATGAGCCCGGACAGCAGGCGGATGAAGGCCGGGCCCGCTACAGGCGTCCGGTGCGGCGTATTGGCCATGGTTCCGCGTAAAAACCACGAATTTTACACGCGATCGGCGGGGGGCGCCGGTTCCCTGCGTTCAGGCCGGGCGGCGGGGTGCGGCCTTGTGCCGCAGGGGCCTGCCGCGCATCGCGTATCATCGGCCCTCGATTTTCCCGTGCCCCCGGTCGCCGCGCTTCTGGCCATGTCGTCTTCACCGTCTTCACCGACTCCCCCGAACCCCGCCGCCGCCGACGATGGCGACGCCCTGCGGTTCTGCAGCACCTGTGCCTTCTCCGATGCCTGTGCGTCGCAGGGCTACGACAAGAGCGCGCTCTCGGAGCTGCATGTGCTGGTGGACCACGTCGGCCCGTTCCACGCCGGCGACACGGTATTCCGTGCCGGGGAGCCTTTCGACGCCATTGCCGCGGTCCGTGCCGGCATGGTCAAGACCACCGTCAGCGACAGCCAGGGCCACGAACAGGTGCTGGGCTTCAGCCTGCCGGGCGAGGTGATCGGGCTGAACGCCATCCACGACGGCCGTTATCCCTGCGATGCGGTTGCGCTGGATACCGTGTACCTGTGCCGGTTCTCGTTCCCGCGCATGAGCCTGCTGGCCACCCGCATGCCGGGGCTGCAGGCGCGGTTGTTCAGCCTGCTGAGTGCGGAGATCGGCAAAGCGGCACTGCTCGCTGCCAACCAACGCACCGATGCCCGCTTGGCCGCCTTCCTGTTGGACCTGTCAGCGCGCTACGCGCGGCGCGGCTTCTCGGCCACGCGCTTCACGTTGATGATGGCGCGCACCGATATCGCCAACTACCTGCGCATGGCGCCGGAAACCACCACGCGCGTGCTGCGGCGCCTGCAGGACGACGGCCTGATTGCGATCCAGCAGCGCGAGGTCCTGCTGCTGCAGCCAGAGCGCCTGGCGGCGCTGGTGGCTGCTGCCGACGCCGGCTGAAGGCAGGCCATCCGGCGCGATCAGTACAGTTCGCAGTGCAGTCGCCCCTGCGCTGCCAGCGCCTCCCATCCCTGCTGCGGCCCGGCGCCCGGCACCAGCCCGTCGATGGCGCCCCGTACCGCCGTGTCGAGATGCCGGCGGTTGCCACACAGATACAGGTGGGCACCGCGGTCGAGCAGGGCGCGAACCTGCGCGGCGTGGTCGCCGAGCGCATCCTGCACGTAGTACTTGGCCTGCCCGTCGCGCGAGAACGCGGTCAACAACCGCGACAGCCGCCCGTTCTGCTGCCACGCAAGCAACTGCCCGCGATACAGGAAGTCGTGCGCACGGTGCTTCTCGCCAAACACCAGCCAGACCTCGCGCTGCTGGTCAGCCGCAGCCATCTCCTGGATCAGGCCCATCAACGGGGCGATGCCGGTTCCGGTACCGACCAGCAGCACCGGGCAGGCCAGATCGCCGGGAAGGCGGAAGCCGGGATTGGCCCGGCAGTACACCCGTGCCGTGCCGGCCCCCTGCAGCAGTGTTCCCGTGGCGGCGCCACGCCGTTCGCGTCCGCGCCGGGTGTAGCGCACCTCGCGCACGCACAGCGCGACCTGCGCCTGGCCACCGGCCGAGGCGATCGAGTACGCACGGGGCAGGCACGGCGACAGCAGCGCGACCAGCCGCTGCAGTGGGAGCGTGTCCGGACGGGCGTGGTCCTCCAGGATGTCCAGCACGTCGTGGCCGTGCAGGTAGGCGTCCAGGGCAGCGCGCTGGCTGCTCTTGAGCAGGTGCTTGAGCGGCTCGCTGCCGCCCAGCCGGGCGATCTCGCGCAGGACTGCGCGCCCGGGCAGCCGCAGTTCGCGGTCCGCCAGTTGGCGTGCCGCCTCGGGTTCCCCGTACCAGTCCGCCAGCGCCTGCAACAGCACGGGATCGTTGTCGGGGATCACATGCAGCGTGTCGCCCGCCTGGTAGGCGATACCGCTGCCGGCCAGGTCCAGCGTGATGTGCCACGCGGCGGGATCGCTCTGGTTGAGGCGTTCGCGCGCCACGATCGGGGCATTGAACGCGTTGTCCTGGCCATAGGCCGTGACCTGCAGGCATAGATCCCGCGCCGCCGTGCCATTGCCGGCCAGCGCATCGCCGAGTGCCGGTGCCCACCGGTCGAAGAACGCGGGATAGCAGGCATCCGCATCGACCCGCTGCAGCAGCGGGGTGGCACTGCGGTCGGCGAGCAGTGCGTCGAGCGCCTTGGTGAAACCGCAGAAGCGCGGATAGCCGGTGTCGCCCAGCCCGAACACGGCATAGCGCAGGCCGTGCAGTCCCGAGGCATGGCGCAGCGCCTCGAAGAAGCGCTCACCATTGGCCGGCGGCTCGCCGTCGCCGAACGAACTGGCGACCGCCAGCAGCACATCGCCGTGGCCAAGCTGCGCCACGTCGATGTCATTGAGCGCCAGCACCTGCGGCGCGTGGCCATGCAGAGCCGGATGGGTCTGCAGACGCCGGGCGAGGGCATGCGCCGTGCCCGACTCGGAGCCATAGCCGAGCAGCACGCGCTGGACGGGCGCCATCGCGCTCATGCGGCGGCGTAGGCGTCGTCGAACTTCTCCTTGCTGAACTCCACGGCCTCGAAGTCGGCCATGAGGTCGTTCACCACCCGGCGGATGCTGATGTAGGCCGTGATGTTGCCGGCCGCATCGAACAGCGGCTGCACGGTGGTATCGACCACGTAGAGCACGCCGCCCTTGCCCAGGTTCGGCACGATGCCGGCCCAGGTGCGGCCGGCCTTGATGGTGTCCCACATGTCCTTGTAGACGGCCTTGGGCACGTCGGGATGGCGGACCATGCTGTGCGGCTGCCCGATCAGCTCCTCGCGCGTGAAGCCGGTGAGCGTGCAGAACAGGTCGTTGGCATAGGTGATGGTGCCCTGCAGGTCGGTGGTGGAAATCACCATGACGTTGTCGAGGGCCTGCAGCAGCTGGGCGGCGTCGGGGCGGTAGTGCATGACGGGATTCCTGTTGGGGTGTCGATGGGGCCGCGTGGCGGTTGGCCGGCGCGGTGACGTCGTGTCCTGCATAGGAATACGGCAGCGCCACGCGGACCGCGTTGACATTGGTCAAGTGCCCGTCGTGCACGCCTGCGACATGGCGTCGCAGGGCCAGCCGCAGGTTGCAACGCACGGTCGTACGCCCTGTCTGCCGCTCGCGTACATCTTCGGTTGCGACGCCGCCTGCGGCCTGGAGGAGACGACATGGAGGACGAGGTCACCGCGGCCGTGCATCGCGCGTATCGCGCCGGACTGCCGCTCGAGGAGCAGATGCGGGCATTGCTCGGCGAGCTGGCGCTGCACGTGCGGGCGGTGGAGGCAATCATGATTGTTGCTGCCGCGCAGCCGGTGCATCTGCGTGCCCCGTCGCCTCGCCTGCGGGCGGGCGCGACCGTGCAGCGCTGCTTCCCGATCGCCTATGCCGGTGTCCCGCTGGGCGAGTTGCGGCTGGGTTGGACGGGCGCGGCGCCTGGCCCCGAGGTCCTGCGCTTCTGCGTGCTGTTCGCCCATCGATGCGCGCTGCTAGTCAAACGCCATGAGCTGCAGGCGTGGGCCGCGTCCCGGTTGTCGCGACCGTTGCTGCTGGTCGGCGTCTGCGCGGCGCGCAACCGTCTTGATGCCTTCGTGGAGAAGGCCGCCTGCAGCCGCCTGCCGGTGATCCTGCACGGTGAATTCGGTACCGACACTGCCGAGCTGGCGGCGGCGATCCATGCGGCCGGGCCCTGCCACGATGCGCCTTTCGTGGAGATCCAGTGCGCCGATCCGTCCGGTGTGCCGGCGCAGTGGTTCGAACAGGCACAGGACGGCAGCCTGTTCCTCAACGGTGTCGACGCGCTGCCGCTGGCCGTGCAGGTGCAGTTGCCGCACCGCATCCATTGCCTGCAGAGCCAGCGCCTGCAGGGACCTGCCGGCAGGCGGTGCCGGGTTATCGCCTCGTGCAGCAGCGACCTGTCGCAGCGCGTGCGGGAGGGAGGGTTCTCCCAGACCCTGTTGGCCGAACTGAACTTTCTGGTGGCCGATGTGCCGCCCCTGCGCGAGCGGCTGGGCGAACTGGATGGCCTGGTGCACCTGCTGCTCGCCCGGCATGGCTTCGATCCGGCGGCGCTCGTCACCGACGAACTGCTCGCCACGCTGCGCAGGCACACCTGGCCGGAGAACCTCTTCGAGCTGGAACGGGTGGTGGTTCGCCGGGCCGCGCTGGGCGAGGGGGAGCCACTGCGCGGCAATGAGCTGCCTGCACCCCCTGCAGATGCCGTCGCCGGTTTCGTGACGCAACGCCCGGGGCGCCCGGCCGCCCATTGGGCCGGCATCGCACTGCAGGGCGATGCGGCGGCGTTGTACCCGCTGCACGATGCCGTGCGGCGTGCCGTGCTGTTCCTCGGCGAACACCATGCCGAGCCGCTGTCGTTGGGGCTGCTTGCCCGCGAGGTGCACGTCAGCCCGTCGCACCTCGGCTACCTGTTGCGCACCGAGCTGGGCACCTCGTTCAAACCGCTCCTGCAATGCCTGCGCATCGAGC
This sequence comes from Stenotrophomonas sp. LGBM10, assembly GCF_046736075.1. Classification (GTDB taxonomy): domain Bacteria; phylum Pseudomonadota; class Gammaproteobacteria; order Xanthomonadales; family Xanthomonadaceae; genus Stenotrophomonas. The sequence continues at coordinate 88,421 of NZ_CP177163.1, read as the reverse complement.
AGGCCAAGCGGCTGCTGTGCGAGCAGCCCCGCCTGCGCATCACCGAGATCGCACAGCGTGTGGGCTTTGGCGACCTCAGCCACTTCGAGCGCAGCTTCCGCCGCCAGGTCGGCGCCTGCCCCCGTGCGTACCGGCGCGGTGGGCAGGGCCGAGGCGTACTGTGACGCACCGTCCTACCAGCGGGAGACCTCGGCAACCGCGGCGTTGATCCGGGTGGTGGCGAAATTGCCATTGTTCTGCTGCATGGCGGTCAGATACGCCTGCTGCATCTGCACCACCGGCTCCGTGAAGTAGGTGGCTGGCAGCAGCGGCGCAGGCGTTCCCCACAGCGTGACGAGCAGGTTGGACAGGGTCTGCTGGTTCACGGGGATCGCCGCCTGGACGGCCGCGCCGTAGTCCACGGTCACCACCTTGCCGATCGAACTCATGGCGTCGGCGCTGATCATCTGCTGGTAGCTGGTCGGGATGTCGCCGGCGATGAAGTCGGCGGCGGTCTGGGGGTCCAACCAGATGGCAAAGGACGGTCGGACAGTGGTGTAGGCGAGGTTCAACTGCGCGCGGGTGAGCGCCCCTGCCGGCGGGTTGGCGGTGGTGTAGAACTCCGTGGCCCAGCGCTGCATCGATATCCTGCCGGCACGCTGACAATCCAGGACAATCTCGGCGGGGGAGTGGGCCGCATGATCCGGTTCGTTGAAGCTGTTGTACCGCCGCAACTGGGTCATCAGCTCATCGGTACCGGTGAGCAGAATCCGCGTGACCACCCGCTGGGCAGCCTGCAGCCATGCGTTGTATCCCGGCTGGTTGGCGATGATCAGGCCCACGGCATTCTGGAACGTGGTCAGCAGCGCGTTCTTGTCGGTCGGCGAGGGCTGGGTCAACACGCCCGTCGTGTCGTAGAGGGCATTCTGCGTCGCCTTGGTGTCCGTCATCGGCTCGTACTCGAGCCTCGATGTGCCCCAGTAGGTGATGTGGCGACGTTGCACCGGCACCTCGAATGAACGGTATGCCCCGGACAGGCTCGTATCCCCGGGCAGGGCCTGGATGCCGGACGGCGCCATCTCCAGATCGATCAGGTACGGCATGTGCGCATGCACGATCAGGTTCTCCTGGTGCATGTCGGTGACCTGCAGCAGCCAGCACAGCGCCAGCAGACCCCCGAACGAGCGGTAGAACGTGTCGCGCTGCGCGCCGGACGTGAACCGGTTGTCACCCTGCGCACTGGAGAGGAACTCGGTGTAGCCGTACGACTGCCTGACAGGCAGCTGGCCATTGACCGCCACCAGCGACGTGCCGGGCCAGACAGGCAGGATGCGGTAGGTGGAGGCCACACAGGCGAACTGGCCCGCCGCCTGCGCGGTCAGCATTTCGGCGAGGCTGCCGGCGGCATTGTTGAGCAGGTTGGTCTGGGTGACGCCCTTCCAGATCACCGCACGCAATTGGTTGGCGTTCAGCGCCGCCGTCAGCGCGTGGGTGTCGCCGACAATGCGGAAGTCGCGCTCGACGTCCGAGGGCTTGTAGACCAGCCGATGGGAGAGCGCAGCGGCATCACGGAACGTCAGCAGCAGCACCTGGCCGCCCCCCTTGTGGAAGTCGCTGCCCGTGGCCCCGATCTCGGTCAGCGCCTGCATCCCGGTACCACCGAAGAAGAAGGCCTCCAGGTCCGGCCAGTCCTCCAGCACGCGGTCGCAGCATTGGAGGATGTTGCGCTGGAAGTTGGCGGCCGTTGTCTCCACCATCCGCCGCGTCATCGGGTAGCGACGGTTGAACGCCTGCACGCCTTCCCACGGCGGTGCGCCGACCGGGGCGAGGATCTGCGGCCAGTCCGCGCTGGCCACGTAGGGATCGACCGCGTGCTGCAGGCAGGCGGAGATGTAGCGCGGGTAGGTCGCATCCTCGGTGATCGGCTGGCCGGGCGCGCTGTTGGCGGCAAAGGCGTTCAGATCGGCGACGACGCTGCCGGTGACATAGCCATCCAGCAGCAGCGCCAGGGATCCCAGCAACGCGGCGTCGGCTAGGGCATCGGCAACGCGCGGATGCCGGGCGGCGTAGGCAGCGAGCCCCAGCGCGACCGCTTCCAGGTCGGCCTTGTACAGCTGCGCACGAAGGCGCTCCGGTACCTGGACCCGCAGCGGCGGCGGTCCACCCGCGCGGGGCGGCGTTGCAGCGAACAAGATCAGCGTATCCATGTCGGATTCCTGGTATGGCTAGTCGGTGAGAGGGGGATAGTCGCCGGTGATCCATAGCTCCGAACTGCGGAACATCGCGTATGCCGCCGGATTGCCGTTGACCCGCGTCAGTAGATCGAGCAGCTTCATCTCCTCAACCACTTTGCCGCCCTTGATCCGGTAGACGGTGTTGTCGATGTCCTCCACCCAGTCGATCGAGAGGGTGAAGTAGCCACCGGGCAGCGGGTTGCCATAGGTCTTGTCGCTGCTGGAGACGTACACGATGCGGCGACGACCGGCCATGCGGATTTCGCTCTCGTGCACCAGAAAGCAGAGCGCGTCGCTGAAGGGGGTGGGGGCGGGCGCCGGCGGGGCAGCCACGAAGGCCTGCAGCGCACTGTCGTAGCCCTCGATCCACGGGTTGGCATCGGCACCGACCGTGCTCCACGTGCGCAGCGCGTCTATCGTCGCCGAGACATACTGGGGCGTGAGGACCGTCGAGCCTGGCGCGGCTGCCATCAGGGTGTTCAGCAGCTGCTGGGCGGTGGTCGCATCGACACCGGTGCCGCGTGCGGTCCAGAACAGCCCGCGCAGCTGGCGCAGGTGGTCCACGCGCGCACGGACCAGCGGCGCGCGGTTCAGGCCGATGATGCCGATGGTGCGGATGCCGCGCTGCAGCTGCGGGTCGCGCGAGGTCAGCATCCAGTCATCGAAGGCCTTGGCTACCTGCGGGCGGCTGATCGACTGCCCCTGCGCATTGGTCTGCGCGGGGATCAGCGTCGGATCGGCCCACAGCTCCTGCTCGATCTGCGGCGGACCCCAGCCGCGCGTGGCGCTGTAGAAGGCCTTGACCACGTCGAACGGAAAGGCGCGCCCGTTCATCGGGTTGAAGCGGATGAAGTCGCGCGGATCCTCGGTGTAGGGGTTGATCAATATCGGCCGTTCGTTCTCGATGGTTGCCGGTGGAGACCGCTTGCCGAGGATCGGGAACTCGTTCTTCTTGTAGGCGCTGTTGCACAGCGTGCAGCTGTACATCAGGTTGCTGGGATCGTAGGCGAGCAGGCAGTAGCCAGGACGCATCATCGCCGGCGAGGGTGAGTTGGTGTACGCGGCTTTCGGGCGGAAGTGCTCGACGTCGCCATACGCGGTGTGCTGTATCAGCGTTTCGCAGAATGCGCAGCGCCCCACGTGGCTGGCCACGATCGCCTGCTTGATCGCCGGGCTGCCGTACAGGTCCGGATCGAAGGCCGCCGAGGTGAAGCCCACCATCACCTCGTCGCGCTCGACGAAGCCGGCACCATCGTCGCGCAGCAGGCGCAGACGTTCGGTATAGAAGGCCACGTTGTCCACCAGCAGCGCCGGATAGCCGTCGGCTTTGAGCCGCTTGCGGTCGGTGGCCCCGAGCAGCACATACTTGCCCGATGGCGCCCGGCCGGCTGTGGACAGTGTCGCCACCAGTTGTTTCATGCGCCCGGTCAGTTCGCTGGCCTTGCGCTGGTCCTGCGGCGTCTGCTCGGGCGCCTTGTACGGGATCTTGATCATGGCGTTGATTCCAGGTGGCGGTGCGGCCCATCGGGCGGTGGTGCTGTGCTCAGGACGCCGGATCGTCCGACGCCGCGCCCATCGCCTGGTCGGCCTCGCGGACGGCGGCCTCCATTGCGGCGTCGGCGGCGCTGTCGGCCTGCTGCATCGCGCGGGTGGCGGCATCCATCGCCTGCGCCATTGCATCCGTCGCGCCGGGCAGACCCTGCATCGCCCGCTGCACGGCGGCGTCGCTCTCGGCCATTGCCTTGTCCACCAGGGCCTGGGCCATCTGCAGGGTGTCCTGCATCAGTGCGGGGCCGCTCGGCGGCGCAGGCGTGTCTGGCGCACCCGGCGCCGGGGTAGGGGTGTCGTCGACCATGTTCGGTTCTCCTTGGGGACGGGATGCGGGGCGAAAGGGACGGGCCGGCGAGGCCGGCGCGGCGGCGTGCAAGGTGCCCAGCGCATCGCGCAGCGCCTGTTCGGCATCGGCCAGCGCGCGGCCGGCGCTATCCAGCGCAGCGCGCCGACCCTGTTGCACGGCCTCCTGCGCGGCCGCCGTTGCGCTGGCCATCAGTTCCGCGTGTGCGGGGGGCGCGCCGGCACTCATGCCGGCGTTGCTTCGGGCGCGACGCCCACGGCAGGCACGGGACCGAAGAACTGCAGCGACACCACGCCGTGATCGACCTGGAGCACGGCGCGCACACCATCGGCGTCGATCCGGAACGTGCAGCGGCGCCCGTCCTGTGCCAGGCGGCCCTGGGTGGGGCGATGCGCGGTCAGGAAGGCCCGTGCACGATCCAGATACGCCGCTGCCGCCGCTGCGGCCACCTGGGGATCGGTGAGGTCGCCGGGCGTGTTCGCGGCGACCTGCTGCACGGCCAGGGAGATGCGGTCGAAGCCCACCGCGCGCTCCTGCAGCCACGTCGCCAGGCTCGCCGCCACCTCGGCCGGCGAGGGCAGGCCGTCCACCTGCGGGCAGTCCAGCGCACCCAGCAGCGCCGGCAGCAGCGCCTGCATCGTTGCCGTGGCCGCCTGCGCGCGCCCTTCCGGCGTCGACGCCGACGCTGCGCAGCGTGCATACAGGCGCAGGTAGTCGCAGAACTCCACCGGTGTGCGTGCCTGCGCCGCGGCGAAGGCGCCGGCCTCCTTGATCACGTCCAGCGGAATGCCCAGCGTCGGGCAGGCCATGATCGTCTCGGCCACGGCCAGCGACTCGCCGAAATCCATGCACTGGAACAGGGGTGATGCTTCCAACTCGAACTCACGCAGACCCAGCGTGCCGGTGAACAGGTAGGCCAGGTCGGCCAGATAGTGGTCGGTGCGGATGCGGTGGATCTGCGCGTCGAGCACGTCGTCGTGCTCACCGGCCTCGTAGCGCGCCAGCAGGTCCAGATCGTTCGGCGCCAGGGTCATCAGCTTGACCGGGCTGACCCGTGTCATCAGCCTGGACAACAGGGTGAGCGGCGATGCGTGCAGGCCGCTCTGGACGGCCTCCAGCAGCAGCGTTTCATCGGCAAACGCATAGCGCCGGCCGGCCGGCGCAAGCGCCCACGCCAGCCATTCGGGCCCGCCGTCGATGAAGCGCAGCACCTGCTGGCAGCGTGGCGAGAGCTGTGCGGCGCCGGTAATGGTGCGGCCGGCCAGTGTCACGGTCATGGGCGTTCTCCTGGGTCTCAGCCGGCCGGGAAGTCTTTGAGTACGGTCGCGGCGGCGGTGCCGACACGGGCGAAATCATCGGTGGCGCCCTGCATCAGCGACTGCGCCTGGGTCAGCGCCTTGGCGTACTTGTCCTCGCCGGTGGCCAGGTACTGGGCCATTGCCACGCCGGCGGCCGTGGTGGCGATGGTGGAGACGTTGCGCAGCGCATCGGCCGCATCCTGCACGGCGATCGCGGCCGACTGCGCCACCGACTGGTACGCCTTGCCGGCACCACTGGTGAGCACCACCTGTGGGCTCATGGTGGCGAGCTGCACCTGGTTGATGACGTCGATGACCTGGGCATTGACCTTGGTCGGGTCCATGAGAGTTCCTTGCTGGCGTCAGGAAGACGGGGTGTCGTTCGGATCGGACGCCGGCGCGGCAGGTGCCGGCGGAGGCGTCGGCGGGGCTGGCGGTGTGGCCGGCGGTGTGGCCGCAGCCGAGAGGTCGTGCAAAGTCTGCAGGTCCGCCTGCGCGGTGCTCGCGTTGGCGCTGGAGCCGATCGCCTGTGCCTGGAGCGCGCCGATGGCGGCCTTGCCCTCCGCAGTGGCGGCGGCGATCACGGCGGCCGGCGGCGGCGGGAGGGGTGGCGGGCCCGGCAGCGCGGCCACATTCGGCGGCGGCGGCGGCACGGGCGGCGGCGGGGGCGGCGGCACCGGGAAGGGGGCGGAAATCATCTTGGCGCAGGCAGCAGTAATCGCCGCGGCGCTGATCATGCTCGCGCTCTGCTGGCGGTTGACCGCGTTGTGCATCGCATTGCCGAGTGTTTCCAGCAGTACGATGTCGAGCATGGCGTGCGCCTGGCCGGGCGCCTGGCCGGCGGCGAGCGTCACGATGCCACTGACCGTGTCGACGATCTGGCTGTTCATGGTTCCTGGGTCGCTCATGTCGACGTCGCTCCTTTCTGGATGATCAAGGCAAGGGTCTGTGCGAGTGCGGCACCGGCCATGACCTGTCCGCGTTGCTGGTTGGCGATGGCGTTCTGCATGGCCAGGCCGAGCGAATCGGCCATCGTCAGGTAGGTCGCCACCATCGCGAATGCGGGGGCTTGGCCAAGGGCCATCGCCGACCCTGCGTCGGTGATATCGACCAGGGCGGCGATGGCGGGGACGTCGGCCATGCCGTACGTTCCGGACCGGGATGGCCCAGCACGTCAGGCGCGATCCCCCGCGCCTGCGCGCTGGATCAGCCCAGGCCCAGGATTTCCCGCGTGGCCACGCCGTTGGACGCGGTATCGATCGCATACAGGGTGGACACCCCCTGCGTGGTCGAGGCCTGCATGGTCACGTAGGACTGCTGCTGGTTGTTGGTCGCGTTGTGCGCGGCGTTGGACAACGCCTGGCTGGTGGCGACGAACAGGTTGCCCATCGCGATCGCCGGCGAATCGCCGAGGACCTTGGTGTTCACCTGCGAAACCGAATCGGTGATCTGGTTGTTGACGGCAGTGGGAAATGCCATGGTGGTTGCTCCTTGTGGGACGACTGCGGAATGGAAGGATCCAGCGGCGGGTCACATCAGCCGAGGATCTTCCGGGTGGCGGCGCCGGTAGCGCCGGTATCGAGCGAGTAGAGCAGCGACACGCCCATCGTGGTCGCCGCCTGCGCGGTGACGTACATCTGCTGCTGCGCCAGCGTGGCGTTGTGCGCGGCGTTGGCCAGCGCCTGCGCGGTGGCCTGGTACAGGTTGCCCATCGCAGTGGCCGGGGCGGTGCCCAGCACCTGCAGGTTGGCCTGCGAGACCGAATCGGTGATCTGGTCGTTGACGGCGGTCGGGAATGCCATGTGCGCGACTCCTTGGCGTCAGGCGAGGGTTACGCGCCCAGGATCTGCTTGGTGGCCACGCCGGTGGTGGCGGTGTCCACGGCATACAGGGTGGCCACGCCCATCGTGGTGGCGGCCTGCGCGGTCACGTAGCTCTGCTGCTGGGCGTTGGTCGCGTTGTGGGCCGCGTTGGCCAGCGCCTGCGCGGTGGCCTGGTACAGGTTGCCCATCGCGATGGCCGGGGCGTCGCCCAGCACCTTGGTGTTGACCTGGGTGACCGAGTCGGTGATCTGGTTGTTTACGGCGGTCGGGAATGCCATGTAGTGCTCCTTGTTATGCAGCGGTCAGTGATGCGCGATCAGCCCAGGCCACGAACGCCGGTGCTGAGGATTTCCTTGGTGGCCACGGCGGTGGAAGCGGTATCGATGGAATACAGCGTGGCCACACCCATCGTGGTCGCCGACTGCGCGGTCACGTAGCTCTGCTGCTGGGCGTTGGTGGCGTTGTGGGCAGCGTTGGCCAGCGCCTGCGCGGTGGCTTGATACAGGTTGCCCATCGCGATCGCCGGCGCATCGCCCAGGACCTTGGTATTGGCCTGGGTGACGGAATCGGTGATCTGGTCATTGACGGCGGTCGGGAATGCCATGTGAATCTCCTGCAGTTGTGGGTAGGCAAGACGGCGGGACATCACGGCGTCCGGGTCCTGCCGATCATTCGCCACCGGTCTGTCGCTGTGCCGGGGAGCGTCACGTGGCGGAAGGTCGTTGCACCGTGGGGCCACAGTAGGCCGGTGGCCGAAACGCCGATACGCGCCAATGACGGAAAATGCGGCGCCGATGACGGCAAAGCAGGGCACGACTGTCGGGAGATTCCCCACATCGATGCGCGATTGCGCCGTATTCGCTGCGTTACGTACCGCAGCGGTGGTGCGGCAGGAGCGGATATGGAAGGATTGCGGCCACTACCCAGGGAACGGAGCAGGCATGAAGCAGGAAAGTCTGGTGCAGGCGGCCATCATCGCGTCGCTGGAGGTCTACGGTGACCGCAATGCCGTGCACACCGATGTGTTTGCGCCTTACGCCAATCAACAGGGCTTCACGGGTGGCAAGTATCCGGGAGACATCATTGGCCTGCTCGACGGTGCGCGGATCCTGCTGCTGGAGGTCAAGGAGCTGGACTACCTCACGCCCATTGACCCGGTTCTTCACCAGTTCAATGTTGCGCAGTTCCTTCAGTACGACTGGCTGGAGCAGTCAGGCGTCCCAATCCAGTACGCCTACGCCGCTCGCGACGAGATGCCGTACTTCCTCTTCCCGCGTCGGCGGGAATGGCCTTATGCGACGCTGAATCGAACCCGTGTTTCCCCGCCAGGCAAGCTGATGGATTCGCTGGCCAACTTCATCGCGAAGCGACCCGCGATTGAAGCGCACGGGAATCTGCTGGACTGGCTGCTCAACCTCTCCGCCGCATCGTCCGCGTCTGGCTTGATGCTGCTGGGGTTTCTGGGATCAAGCGCTTCCAATCTGAAGTCGTCGATCCTGATCATCCAGGCAGCGGCCGGTGGATTGACTGCGTTGCCTGCAGCAGCGGTTCGCGAAGCACTTCGAAGCGTCCTGAGCAAGGAACAAACGGACGAGGAGGCGCTGTACGACGAGCGCCAACGCAAGGTTGATGAGGCGCGCGAGGCGATTCTGAACCATGTAACCCGGCACAAAGAGCGGATGGCGGACCTGGATCAACGGGTGGATGTGCGAGCGGAGGAGCTTGGAGATGAGGCGAGTGTCATGCGCGGCCGCGAGCTTACCGACGAGGAGCTGGAAGCGATCAGGATGCGCGCTCGCAACGAAGTTGAGAGCGAGATTCTTGAAGACATTGTCGCAAGGCAAAAGACGTCCCGGCCCACTGCCGTGGTGCGCCGCGGCCACAACCGCCCATCATGATGGAGTGGGCCTCGCCGCCACGACACATATTGAGAAGGGTATTGAAATGAATCGCATACTGCTGACGCGCGGCTTCGTCCTGATGGTCGGCCTGCTGTGCGCAGGCCTCGTGGCCGCCGCCGAACCGACACCCACCACGCGCGCCACCGGCATCCGCCACGTGCAGGCGTTCGATCTGCCGGTGTCGCCGTATCTGAGTGCCGAGGCCACGGCCAGCGTCGTCAACGCCATCAGTCACGGCGACCCCACCGCGAAGATGGACAACCCAACCCTGCTCAAGGCGCTGCCGGAGCTGCGGCGGGGCACCGAAGCCTGGGCGGCAGGCGAAGTAGCCGCATTGCAGGAACGGTATCCGGTCACCCTGCACCAGGAAACCTGGAACGGCGTGCGTGTGGTGCGCGTGCAGCCGCGCAGTGCGCCGACCGCGCCGGCGCGGCAACGCCTGCTGATCGAACTGCATGGCGGCGCATTCGTGTTCGGCAGCGCCAACGGTCTGGGCCTGATGGAGGCGATCCCATTGGCCGCGATGACCGGTGCAACCGTGGTGGCGGTGGACTATCGCATGGGGCCGGAACACCGCTTCCCGGCCGCCAGCGAAGACGTGGCGGCGGTGTACCGCGCCGCGCTGGAGCGATTCCCGGCACGCCATATCGGCCTGTTCGGCTGCTCGGCCGGCGGTGTGCTGACCGGCGAATCGCTGGCCTGGTTCGCCAGGGAGAAGCTGCCGATGCCGGGGGCGGCGGGGCTGTTCTGCGCCGGCGGCGACGCGCGCTACGGCGGCGATACCCGCTATGTGGCGGCCGCGCTCAACGATGCGCTGCTGCCGCACGCCGACGGCACCTTGCCGATTGCCGAGGACCTGTACTACGGCGACGTGGATTTCCGTGATCCGCTGGTATCGCCGGTGTTCTCCGATGCGGTGCTCGCACAGTTCCCGCCAACGTTGTTCATCACCGCCACGCGCGCGGCCGAGCTCAGCAACGTGGCGTACACCCATTCGCGCCTGGTCGACCTGGGCCGTACCTCGGACCTGCACGTCTGGGACGGGCTGGGGCACGCCTTCCACCTGGACGCCCGGTTGCCCGAGAGCCAGCAGGCCTATCGGGTGATGGCGCGCTTCTTTGCGCGGCATCTCGACATGACGCTGCCAACACCGTAGCCACCCGGTGCGCGCCACGTTGCACACGGCATGCACACATCCGTATGCACGGCGCTTACATGGCATTGCCTACGGTGGGACACGGGCGCTACGGCGGCCCGTTTCCCGCAGAAGGAGTCAACCATGAACCCCAACATCCCCGAAGGCACCCTGATCATCGTCGCTGACGGCGGCTCGGCCCGCGTGTTCACCAACGTGGGCACCCGCCACGCGCCGGTACTCAAGCAGCAGGACGAACTGAAGGTGCAGGACATCAGTGAACACGGGGTATCGGGGCAGGGCCCCTCCGGCTCGATGCCGCAGGACATGAGCATCGCCCAGCTCAACGAGGCCACGTTCGCCAAGCAGCTGGCCGCGCAGTTGAACGAGGATGCGCTGAAGAACCGCTACGCGCACCTGATCCTGATCGCCGACCCGCAGACGCTCGGGCGGATCCGCCCACAGCTGCACAAGGAGACCCAGGCGCGGCTGCTGCAGGACATCGCCAAGGACCTCACCAACGCGCCGCTGGAAGACATCCAGCGCGCCCTGGGGTAAGCGCCGATGGCATTCGCGCGCGACGCGGTGGCCGTCGAGCCCGAGGCGGCCAGCATTGCGGCCAGCGAGGGCTGGCTGCTGCTGGAGTTCGGGGCGCCGTGGTGCGGGCACTGCATCGCGGCCCAGCCGGTGCTGCAGACCCTGGTGGACGGCCATGCGCTTGCCCACGTGAAGGTTGAAGACGGCAAGGGGCGCCCGCTGGGGCGCGCCTTCCGGGTGAAACTCTGGCCCACGGTGGTCCTGCTGCAGGACGGGCAGGAACGGGCGCGGGTGGTGCGCCCCCGCAGCAGCGACGATCTCCGCCCGCTGGAGGCCGCCCTCGAGCAGGGGCAAATGGGCATTTAGGCCCAATTTGGCCAAAAAGGGTATAGTGGCCTCACGACCCGCCTGCTGGAGCCTGCCATGACCCTGCCCCTGGATGTCCCCGGCCTGGAAAAGGCCACCGCCTCATCGGTGAAAACCCGCGGCTGGCCGAGCCTGATGCGCACCGTGCGCGAGAAGCAGGCCCTGGTGATCACCAACCACAACCACCCCGAAGCGGTGATCGTGGACATCAAGGCGTATCAGGAACTGTTGGCGAAGGCGGCCGGCGCCGATGGCGACGAGCGCCTCGGTGAGCTGGAACGGCTGCGGGTGGAGTTCGACACCCGCCTGGCCAGCCTGGGCCGCGACGGGGGCCTGGGCAAGGTGATGGGCCAGCCGATCCGCCGCGGCCGCAAGGTCACGCTCGGCCCGTCGCTCTGACCGATGGCGCGGATCCTGGTGCTGGCCGGCGTCAATGGCGCCGGCAAAAGCTCGCTGCTGGGCACGTGGCTTGAGGAAGACGGGCTGTCCTGGTTCAACCCGGACACCTTCACCCGCTGCCTGGTCGACCAGGGCTGGGCGCTGGACGCGGCCAATGCGGCGGCCTGGAACGAAGGGGCGCGCCGCCTGCGCGAGGCGATGGCGAACGGCAGCGACTTCGCCTTCGAAACTACCCTCGGCGGCAATACCATCCCGCGCCTGCTGCGCGAGGCCTGCCTGACCCACGAGGTCGAGATCTGGTTCTGCGGGCTGGACAGCGTGGCGCTGCACATCGAGCGGGTGGCGGCACGGGTCAGCGCAGGGGGTCACGATATCCCGCACGACAAGATCCGTGCGCGGTTCGATTCCGCACGCGAGAACCTGCTCGAACTGCTGCCCCACCTGGCCACGCTGCACGTGTACGACAACAGCGCGCCACCCGATGCGCAGGGCAGGGTGGAGCCGCTTCCGCTGCTGCAGCTGGACCGCAGCGGGCTGCACTATCCGGTCTCGGTGATCGAGCTGCTGCAGACGCCGGACTGGGCCAAACCCATCGTGATGCGCGCGATGGAACTGCACGTCGCGCGCGACTGATCCGCTGAAAAACCGCTGCAAATCAGCGGTTTCGTGCAGCGCGTGAAGGAGCGGTAAAGACCGTCGCGACCGTTTGTAGTAACATGGCGCGCTTGATCATTGCCTCGGGCCATTGCCCGTCTCTCGGTCATCCTTCCTGCAGCGCCGTGGAGTTCCACGCGGCCGTCCGGGATCGCCTGTTGCCACCCCTTCTTCGCGCATCGTGCCGCGTTCTTCCGGAGGCGGTTCTTTCCTGTGCCGTGCGCGGGACCTCGGGCGTGGTGATGGCCATGCTTCCAGGAGAAAGCAGATGCAGGACCTGCATGCCGCACACGCCCATTTCGGCTGGTTCAAACGCCGCCGCCAGATGCAGGTCGACGAAGTCACCGTCGTCGACCGCCCGATGCTAAAGAAGGCGGTGGGCGCGGCCGCGCTCGGCAATGCGATGGAGTGGTTCGACTTTGGCGTCTATGGCTACATCGCCGTCACCCTGGGCCAGGTGTTCTTTCCCGCCAGCAACCCCACCGCACAGCTGATCGCCACCTTCGCCACGTTCACTGTCGCCTTCCTGGTGCGCCCGCTCGGCGGGTTGGTGTTCGGCCCCCTCGGCGACAAGTACGGCCGGCAGAAAGTGCTGGCATTCACCATGATCCTGATGGCGCTTGGCACCTTCAGCATCGGCCTGATTCCCTCCTACGACCGCATCGGGCTGTGGGCGCCGGCGCTGCTGCTGCTGGCGCGGCTGGTGCAGGGCTTCTCCACCGGCGGCGAGTATGGCGGTGCGGCCACGTTCATCGCCGAATACTCCACCGACCGCAATCGCGGCCTGATGGGCAGCTGGCTGGAATTCGGCACGCTCGGCGGCTACATCGCCGGTGCCGGCACCGTGACCGCGCTGCACATGGCGCTGACCAGTACGCAGATGCTCGAATGGGGCTGGCGCATTCCCTTCCTGGTCGCCGGCCCGCTGGGCCTGCTGGGCCTGTACATGCGCATGAAGCTGGAGGAAACCCCGGCCTTCCGCGCCTATGCGGAAGAGGCGGAGAAGCGCGACCACGAGCGCCCGGGGCTGGGCGCGCTGTTCCGCGTGCATTGGCCGCAGCTGCTCAAGTGCGTGGGGCTGGTGCTGGTGTTCAACGTCACCGATTACATGCTGCTCACCTACATGCCCAGCTACCTCAGCGTCACGATGGGCTACGCCGAGAGCAAGGGCCTGCTGCTGATCATCATCGTGATGCTGGTGATGATGCCGTTGAACGTGGTGGGCGGGTTGTTCAGTGACAAGCTCGGCCGCCGCCCGATGATCATCGGCGCCTGCATCGCGCTGTTCGCGCTGGCCATCCCGTGCCTGAAACTGGTCGGCAGCGGCAACGACTGGCTGATCTTCCTCGGCCTGATGCTGCTGGGGCTGGCACTGGTGTGCTTCACCAGTTCAATGCCCTCCACGCTGCCGGCGCTGTTCTACACCCCGGTGCGCTACAGCGCGTTGTCGATCGCGTTCAACGTGTCGGTGTCGCTGTTCGGTGGCACCACGCCACTGGTCACGGCGTGGCTGGTGGAACGCAGCGGCGATCCGCTGGTGCCGGCGTACTACCTGATGGGCGCAGCGGTGATCGGCGTCATCACCATGCTGTTCGTCAACGAGACCGCGCGCCTGCCGCTGCGCGGCTCGCCGCCTGCCGTGGCCAGCGAGGCCGAAGCCCGTGCGCTGTTGCGCAGCGATGCACCGGTAACCGTGGATGCAACCCGGCCGACGTTGCCCGAGGCGACCGTGCCGGAGGATGCGCGACCGGCGTGATCCCGGCGCTGGCAGCGCCCCATGCACTGCAGCATGCGGGCACTGCCAGCCGGTGCTAGGATCGCGTTCAACTTGAATCGATCTAAATTCGACGCCATGACAAAGACGGGGACGGTGCGGTGGTGGGGGCTCGCGGTCGGCGCGATGCTGGTGGCCGGTGCAGCAGGGGCGGCACCGGCGAACGTCGGCGAACGCGCCTACGCGGCGGTCGATCCCTTCATCGGCACGGGCGGGGAAGGGCATACCTATCCCGGCGCCACGGTGCCCTTCGGCATGGTGCAGTTGAGCCCCGACACGCGCATCCAGCCGCGCGAGAAGGCGTACGGCTGGGCCGCGGGCTACCGCTACGACGACACCAGCATCGTCGGCTTCTCGCATACGCACTTCTCCGGCAGCGGCCACTCCGACCTTGGCGACGTTCTGGTGATGCCGTTCACCGGCGATCCCGGCCTGGAACGTGGCGACCCGGAAAAGCCGCGCAGCGGCTATGCCTCGCGCTTCCACCATGACAACGAGACCGCCGAGCCCGGCTACTACGCGGTCACGCTGGACGATTACAAGGTGCGCGCCGAGCTCACCGCCAGTGCGCGCACCGGCGTGCACCGGTACACCTATCCGCGTGGCGCACAGGCGCGCGTGCTGCTCGACCTGCGCACCAGCCTGTACGACTACCCCGGCAAGATCCTGTGGTCGCGCCTGCGTCTGCGCGCCGATGGCACCCTGACCGGCTTCCGCGAAACCCGCGGCTGGGCACCGGGCCGGCAGCTCTACTTCGCCATGCGCTTCTCGCGCCCGTTGACCGGCCACGCGCTGCACAACACCGAAACCGACATCGCCTACAAGGGCTTCCCGCCGCCGGGACACAACGACCCCACCCAGCGCCCACAGATCGAAGGCCGCCAGCTGGTTGGCACCTTCGATTTCGGCAAACTCGATGCACCGCTGGTGGTCAGCGTGGCAATTTCGTCCGTGAGCGAAGAGGGCGCTCTGGCCAATCTCGATGCCGAAGCGCGCGACCAGAATTTCGACCGCGTCCGTGCCGAGGCAAAGCAGCAGTGGACCCAGGCGCTGTCGGCCATCGAGATCGAGGCTCCCGAGCATGACCGCCGCAGCGCCTACACCGCGCTCTATCACAGCCTGCTTGGCCCGACGCTGTTCATGGACGTGGATGGGCAGTACCGCGGCGCCGACAATGCCGTGCACCGCGCCGAGGGGTACACGAACTACTCCACCTTCTCGCTGTGGGATACCTACCGGGCGCTGCATCCGCTGCTCACCTTGGTGCAGCCGGAGAAGCGCAACAGCGACGTCGTCAACTCGCTGTTGGCCCACCAGCAGCACAGCCCTTATGGCATGTTGCCGGTGTGGGCGTTCCACGGCCAGGAAACCTGGTGCATGATCGGCTACCACGCCGTACCGGTGATCGCCGACGCCTACATCAAGGGCATCCGCGGCTTCGACGCCGACAAGGCACTGGCCGCGATGGTGGCCACGGCCAATTACGGCCCCTACGACGGCATCGCGCAGTACCGTGAACTGGGCTGGGTGCCGATCGACGAGGAAGGCGAAGCCGCCAGCAAGACCCTCGAGTACGCCTTCGACGACTGGACCATCGCACGCATGGCGCAGGCGATGGGCCGCAAGGATGTGCAGGCCACGTTCGATGCGCGTGCCGGCAACTGGCGGAACGCCTTCGACCCGGAGACCGGTTTCATGCGCGCCCGCAAGCGCGACGGCAGCTTCCGCACGCCGTTCGACCCCAGCGCCAGCGGCTATGGCACCGACTACACCGAAGGCAATGCGTGGCAGTACTCGTGGTATGTGCCGCAGGACGTGGCCGGGCTGGCCGCCGCGCATGGCGGCAGCGAGGCGCTGCTTGCACGGCTGGACCAGGTCTTCGAGGCCAAGGTGGACCCGTCCATCTTCGAGCACATGGAAGACATCACCGGGCTGATCGGCTGGTACGCGCACGGCAACGAACCCAGCCATCACGTCGCCTACCTGTACGCGCATGCGGGCCAGCCCTGGCGCACCCAGGCCCGTCTGAAGCAGATCATGGATACCCAGTACGCCGACCGCCCGGATGGGCTTGCCGGCAATGACGACCTCGGGCAGATGTCGGCGTGGTACGTGTTCACCGCCCTGGGCTTCTACCCGGTGGCGCCGGGCAGCGGCGAGTACATCATCGGCCGTCCGTTCCTGCCGAAGGCGGCGCTGCACCTGCCCAACGGCCGCACCTTCACCGTGATCGCCGACGGCCTGGATCCGGCGCACGGGTACGTGGGCGCAGTGACCTTGAACGGCGCACCGCTGCAGCGCACCTTCCTGCGCCACGACGAGATCATGGCCGGCGGCGAACTGCGCTTCACCCTGCAGGCCACGCCGAACACTGCGTGGCCGGCGCAGGGCGGCGAGCAGCCGTACTCGATGTCCACCAGCCGGGCGCGCTGAGCCGCGCGCCCGTATGATCGGGGGATGGCGGCAGCGCAGCGCCATTCTCCCGATCAGCAAGGACGCCCCGTGGCCATCGCCCGTCGTAGTTCCGCCTGGCTGTGCGCGCTGTTGCTCGCGCTGCCCGCCCTGTCCGCCGCCGCCGCTACCGCAGATCCGCTGGCCTGGCCGGTTGCGGCCGACGCCCCGGCCAACCCGGAGGACGGCCTGGCGCCACTCGCGCAGGCATTGCTCCATCCATCCGCCACAGCAGCGCCCCCCACGCCCGCGCAGCGGATCCACCTGCTGATCGTCGCCGGCCAGCCGGCGCAGGCGGTCACGGAAATCGACGCGTTGCTGGCCGCGCTCGACGCCTCCGAGCGTGCGGCCCGCGCCCCGCGCTGGGCGCCGTTCCTGCTGTATGCCCACGCCCGTGCGCAGGCGCCGAACGGCGGCGACACCGTGGCTGGCGCCGCATACGCGGCCGCGTTCCAGGCGCGGGTGGCGCCGTTGGACGACCTGGCTGCGGTACAGACCCATCCCTGGCTCAGTGCCGATCTGGCGGCCGCCAGCACGCGCCTGCGCGAGGCGCGGGCGAGGCACGCGGGTGCCGCCACGATCAGCCGCGACGACGCGCTGGAACTGGTCCGCCAAGCCGCGTTCGTGCAGGCCTACCGCGCTGCGGATGCCCACGCCCCAGCACTGGTCCGTGCGGATGAGACGCGGCGTTTCGTGATCGACGATGCCGTGTTGATTCCGGTCGGGGAGGGCGTAACGTTGTCCGCGCATCTGGCCCGGCGCCGTGGGGCCGAACCGCGCCTGCCGACCGCGATGCTGTTCACCATCTACACCCAGCCCGCGCGCAACCACAGCCAGGCATTGCAGGCGGCGGCGCGCGGTTACGCCGGGATCGTGGTGGATGCCCGCGGCAAGCGGCTCGGCACCGGTACCGCGGCGCCGTACGAAACCGAAGGCCGCGACGCGCATGCCGCGATCGACTGGATCAGCCGGCAGCCCTGGAGCGACGGGCGGGTCGGCATGTACGGCGGCAGTTACTCCGGCTTCGCGGCGTGGGCCGCGGCAGGCCACCGGCACCCGGCGCTGAAGACCATCGTGCCGTATGTGGCTGCCATCCCCGGCCTTGGCCTGCCGATGGAGAACAACGTGTTTCTCAGCGCCAACTACGCCTGGCCGTTCTATGTTGCCAACACACGCCTGCTGGATGACGCGACCTACGACCAGCACGAACGCTGGTCCAACCTGGCCGATGCCTGGTACACCTCCGGCCGGCCCTACCGGGACATCGACCAGATCGACGGCACCCCCAACCCGTGGCTGCAGCGCTGGCTGCGCCACCCGGACTACGACGCCTACTGGCAGGGCATGGTGCCGTACGGCGCGCAGTTCGCCGACATCGCCATCCCGGTGCTGAGCATCACCGGCTATTACGACGATGGCCAGATCTCCGCGCTGCAGTACCTCAAGGAGCACTACCGACATCGGCCGAACGCGGACCACACGCTGTTGATCGGCCCGTACGACCATTTCGGTGCGCAGTCCGCAACGAAGGCAATGGAGCTGCGCGGGTACACGGTGGACCCTGCGGCGCAGTTCGACACCCAGGCGATCACCTTCCAGTGGCTGGACCACGTGCTGCGTGGGGCACCGCGGCCCACGCTGCTGGCCGACCGCATCAACTACCAGCTGATGGGGGCCAACCAGTGGGGGCATGCGCCGTCGCTGGCCGCCGCCGCCGATGCGCCGATGACGCTGTACCTGTCCGCTTCGCCGGACGGCGATGGCTCCCGGCACCGGCTCAGCCCGACGCGTCCTCCCGCCGGCACCTTCCTCAGCCAGCAGGTGGATTTCGCCGACCGCAGCACCAGCCAGGGCGCCTACTACCCCAGCCCGATCGTGCGCGATGCGCTTGAACCCGGCCCCGGCCTGGTGTTCGCCAGCGCGCCTTTCGCGCAGCCGGTCGATATCGTCGGCACGTTCTCCGGCGTGCTGAACCTGCGCATCAACAAGCGCGACGTCGATCTGAGCGTGGTGCTGCATGAGCAGCTGGCGGATGGCCGCCTGATGCAGCTGTCCTATTTCGTGGGCCGAGCCAGCCATGCCCGCGACATGACCACCCGCACGCTGCTGGTGCCGGGCGACTGGACCGAGGTCCCGTTCGAACGGACCCGCATGACCGCCCGGCGCACCGCACCCGGCAGCCGCCTTGTCGTGGTCGTGGACGTGCTCAAGGACCCGCTGCACCAGGTCAACCACGGTACCGGCCGCGACGTCAGCGACGAGTCGGTGGCCGATGCCGGCGAGCCGCTGCGGATCGACTGGCGGTCGGACAGCCTGATCCAGATTCCGGTGCGCAGCACCGGTGAACGCCCGGCAATGCCCTGACGGGGCCGCATCGCAGGCGGGTACAATCCGCGCCTGGACAGGCGATGCGGAATGGATCATTCGATGAAGTCAGGCAAGGGAGCGGCCATCGCAGCAGCCGTCATGGCACTGTTGGCCGTCAACCACGTCGCCGCCGCCGACCTGCTGCCGCCCGGCCTGTATCGGCTTGTCGACGGCGGGCACCGCGAAGCCGCGCCGCTGCCACCGGTGGATGGCGAGTCCCATCAGGACCGCTACGAACACGCCATCCCCGACGCCGCCCGGGTGCGCTACGCGATGGTCGCCCGCGACCCCGTTGCGGGCCTGAACACGCTGGTGTTCCTCTCCGACGCGGCGGGCGCTTACGGCGATACGCCGGGCCGCCGAACGTGCCAGGCCTATGCGTTCCCGAACTGGAACGACTACGCGACGGCGCGGCCGTTCTGCCGCATCGCCATCGGCGCGGACGACGCCCGCGTGGCAGCGACGACCGACGGGTTCACGATCAGCTACGAGAACGTCAAGCGCCATGTCGGCGCCACCCGGGTGCCCGCGGTGCGTGCGCCCACAGCGGAAGAGGCCGGCATCTGCGCCATCGCCGATGTCTGCGCGCGCGAGGCCTACGGCAGCACGATCAACCAGTACGAGGTGACCCACTATCGTGATCGGTTCGTGCTGCTCGAGCCACACGCCTACCGTGACCTCCTGTTCGTGGCGCGCCCGGTGCCGATGCTCTCGTCCGCGCGATCGCCCACCGCGATCGGTGAGATCGGCGCCGGCAGCTTCGTCGCGGTGATCGACCGCGATGGTGAGGGCTATGCCATCGAACGTCTCGCAGCGGATGGCGCGCGCACGGGCGGCTGGCTGGATCGCGACGCGCTTGAACCGCTGCAGTGGATCGACCAGTCGGTGACGCTGCCGGGCATGCGCTTCCGGGTGGGTGTGCTCCCCAGTGAGGACGAGGAGGGCGCGGTGCTGCCGGCAGCACTGGAGGTACTGGACGCCACCACGGGCGCGCGCCGCCAGGTGCTGCGTGACATCGACGCAGACGCAACCCAAGCGTCGCCGGACCTGCTGCAGGTGGTGGATACGAACTTCGATGGCGCCCCCGACCTGCAACTGCCTGGGCTGTCCGGCGGCGCCGGCCCGAATGCCACCAGCAACATCATCCTGTTCGACCGGGCGCAGCAGCGCTTCGTACTGGACCCGGAATTGTCCGCGCTGTCGCAGCTGGAGATCGACCCGGCCAGCAGATCCATCCTGTCATTCCAGCGCGGCGGGTGCTGCGCGCATTCGGCGGAGACCTACCGCTACATCGACGGCCACCTGGTGCTCGTCGAACAGACCACCACCAGCCTGTCGGCCGATGGACGCCATGAAGAAACGTCGACCGGCCGGCTGATAAACGGGAAGATGGTCTACCGGACCCATCGGGCGCGCGCGCGATAGGCAACCGCAGGCGCATGCCGGGCCTGTGCGGTAGCATCGGCCCACCATTGGAAGGGCAGGGCAGGTCATGGACAGTCGTCATCTGTTTCCGATTCATCTCCGCCGGGCATGGCTGGCCGGGGCCGTGGCCGCCGCGATGAGCTTCAGCGCCGCGGCCGCACACCCGGCGTCGGTCGAAACCATCGCCGACGGGCTGCTGCGCGACAACGCGTTGCCCGACATCCCGACGCTGGAAGCGGCCTACGGTGCCTTCACCGCCACCGAACCGGCGTGGCAACGCACCTTCCGCAGTGCGGCCTTCAGCTCGGCCGACGGCTACCAGGTTGCATTCGTCGAGTACCAGATGCACCCGAGTACGGCGGGTGCAACACGGCTGATCGTGCTGCAGATGGCGCCCGGGAGCTGCTATCCGGTGCAGCGCCTGGAGGCTGCGCATGGTCCCCTCACGTCACTGACCTTCATGCCGGCGGGTGGCAAACGGCCGCCCAAGGGCTGGAAACCGAGAACCTCGCTGCAGAAGGACGTCGGCGACTATACGGTGTTCATCGAGGGCAGCAGGGACCAGCCCGACTGCCTCGACACCCTCATCAAACGCCAGCGCTGACCCGGCCATCGAGGCGATCGGCAAACGCATCGGTCGCCCGCACCAGCGCATCGGCGGTGGCCGGCTCGGTAGCGCTGTGACCGGACACCACCATCTCCAGGCGCGCCTCGGGCCAGGCACAGGCCAGGTCCCAGGCGCTGCGCGGCGGGCAGATCACATCGTAACGTCCCTGTACGATCACGCCCGGCAGGTGCCGGATGCGGTCGATGTCGCGCAGCAGCTGGCCGTGCGCGAGAAAGGCGTTGTTGCGGAAGTAGTGCGCCTCGATGCGCGCCTTGGCCAGCGTGTGCAGCGGGTCGTCGGTGGACACCGCATCGACGTCGTGCACCAGCGTGGCCGCGTTGTCTTCCCAGCCCAGCCACGCCTGTGCGGCGGCGATGCGGGTGGCCATGTCATCGGCATCCAGGCGCTGCCAGTACGCCTCGATCAGATGGCCGCGCTCGGCCTGCGGAATATGCGCTTCGTAGCGCGCCCAGCGCTCCGGGAACAGCCAGCGTGCACCGCCGTCGGCCTCGTTGAACCAGCGGTTCTCTTCGACACGCCCGAGGAACACCCCGCGCACGA
Source organism: Stenotrophomonas sp. LGBM10 (assembly GCF_046736075.1). Taxonomy (GTDB): domain Bacteria; phylum Pseudomonadota; class Gammaproteobacteria; order Xanthomonadales; family Xanthomonadaceae; genus Stenotrophomonas. Next base: position 67,055 of record NZ_CP177163.1, on the reverse strand, counting down.
TGAGGCCGGTGGCCCGCTCGGGATGCGCCTGCGCGTAGGCGAGCGCCAGCGTTGACCCCCACGAACCGCCGAACACCAGCCAGCGGTCGATCCCCAGCAGGGTGCGGATGCGCTCGATGTCGGCGACCAGGTGCGGTGTGGTGTTGTCCTGCAGCGCGCCGAACGGCGTGGAACGTCCGCTGCCACGCTGGTCGAGCAGCACGATGCGATAGCGGGCCGGATCGAAGAAACGGCGATGGGTGGGCGACGCGCCTGCACCCGGGCCGCCATGCAGGAACACCACGGGAATGCCCTCGGGATTGCCGCACTCTTCGACGAACAAGGTATGCAGGTCATCCACTGCAACCTGGTGCGTGCGGTACGGGGTGATCTCCGGGTAGAGCGTGCGCATGGGCGGGTCTCGTCTAAGCAGGCTGCGAGCATACGCTCCAGCCTGGCATGCATAAAGTTGGACGGATTGAACCGACATACTCAGCCGTGATCTTCACGGCGATCAATATCCGGGTGGAGAACCCAGGTGCCGATAGGATGAACTCACTTCTTTCGAGCCCGCCACAGAGGTACCGTCAACGGCGGAATCGGAGCGGTCCGCGCTTTTGAAGGCCTGCAATCCCTGGAAGGAACGACGTCATGGCATGGAAAGTGGTCTGTACAGATGGGGTCGCGTGGGTCATCACCGTGGGAGCTGCCCTTGCGACAGATGGCGACTAGGCGAACGATGTTGCTGACGGCGGCGACCACAGTGGTTGTATCCATCGCCTACCTTGCAGACCACGACACGCGACCAGAGCAACACGACGTCGCCGTGGTGCCACGTGGGCAGATCGCCGCCACGGCTTCGGACGCAATCCCGTGGGTATCCAACGGCTGACGCATGACATGAAGAACCGCCCTCTGGCGATGACCTATCTGCGTCTTGCGTACCTCGCCGGCGATCACAAAGCAGGGGTCGTGTTCGCGATCCGGTACGGCGACGCGCATCCGCAGGAGTTGGCGGCGGCCGATCTGCAGGCTGCGCATTTCAGGCGGCAGATGGCACCCGGTGGAAGCTGGCCCAGGCCATGAAGGCTGCCAGAGATGCGCGCATGGCCCAATAGCGCTACTGCCTTCCGAGGACACGTCGTGGCCGGCGGCGGATAACGCTGTCCTGGGTGCGCTGTTCTATGCGGGCTGTGCAGTGCCCGCGTGTGTATCGGCGCGCAGCCCACGCAGCAGCAGATCGAGCGCAGTGCCGGCCTGCAGCAGCCGCGCCGCCGGCGCTTCGCCGTCCGCGATCCAGAACGCGGCCTCTTCCAGACTGCCGTAGATCAGCGCGGCCAGTGCGTATGGGTCCGCCTGCGCTACCACGCCCTCGCGCATGAGCCTGTCCAGGAGCGCCTGCATCGAGGCGATGCAGTGGCGCTGGGCATCCGGGGAGGCGCCACCGAGCACGGCGCGGGCATCACGCAGGACGATGCGCTGGATCTCGGGTTCCAGTGCCATCTCCAGGTAGGCGCGGCAGCGTGACCGGAACCCGTCCCACGGATCGGCTGCGGAATCGCTGATCGCCTGGAGACGTGCGTCCATCTCCGCGTCCAGCTGCTCCACCACGGCCGCGAGCAGGCCGGTCTTGTCGCCGAAGTGGTGATAGAGCGCGCCGCGGGTCAGGCCGGCCTGGGCGGTGAGGTCGTCCATTGAGGTCTCCGCATAGCCGCGCTCGCTGAAGGCGGCGCGGGCGGACGCCAGCAGGGCGGCACGGGTCTGTTCCATCTCGATGCGGGTACGACGGGCCATCACGGTTCCTCGGGCGGCAGCGGCAGGGCATGTACATACGCTGCGTATGTATCTATGCTTTTATACATACGCAATGTATGTATTGTCTGCCGCCGCCTCCTGGGAGGCAAGCGGCCTGATCCCGGAGACCGACATGTCCACCTCTTACCGGGCGCTGTTCAGCGCCCGCGGCACCCGCGCATTCGCCCTGGCGGGTCTGCTGGCGCGGCTGCCGCTGCCCATGACCGGCATCGGCATCATCACGCTGCTGGCCCGGACGCACGGCAGTTATGCGCTCGCCGGCGCCGTCTCCGCCACCTTCGTGCTGGCCTACGCGCTGCTGTCCCCGCAGATCTCCGCGCGGGTGGATCGGCATGGGCAGGCACGGGTGCTGCCTGCGGCGACCGCGTTGAGTGCACTCGGCATGCTGGCGCTGGTTGCGAGCACCCACTGGCACGCGCCGGACTGGAGTCTGTTCGTCTGGGCCGCGCTGGCGGGCACCATGCCGAGCATGTCGGCGATGGTGCGGGCGCGCTGGACGGCGATGTTCCGTGGGCAGCCGCACCTGCAGACCGCGTACTCGCTGGAAACCGTGCTCGACGAAGTGACCTTCATTGCCGGTCCACCCCTGTCGGTGGGGCTGTCGGTCGCGGTGTTTCCGCAGGCCGGGCTGCTGCTGGCGGCGGTGCTGCTGGTACTGGGCGTGCTTGCCCTGGTGGTGCAGCGGGCAACCGAGCCGCCGCCGTCGGCGGATGCCGGTCGCCACGGCGGCGGCAGCGTCCTGCGCTCCCGCCACGTGCGGCTGCTCACCGGCCTGATGATGGCGATGGGTGTCATCGTCGGCACGGTGGACATCGCGAGTGTGGCGTTCGCGGCGCAACTGGGCCGGCCGGCCACGGCCAGCCTGGTGCTGTCCGCCTACGCCGCCGGTTCGTGTGCGGCCGGCCTGCTGTTCGGGGCGGTCGCATGGCGCATCCCGCTGCACCGCCTGCTGCTGCTCGGCGGCATCGCCACCGCCGCGACCACCGCGCCCCTGCTGCTCGCGGGAAGCATTCCGGCGCTGTCTGCCGCCGTGCTGCTGGCCGGTGCGTTCTTCGCGCCGACGATGATCGTGGCGATGTCACTGGTTGAACGCATCGTCCCTGCGGCGCGCCTGACCGAGGGCATGACCTGGCTGCTGGCCGGGCTGAACATCGGCGTGGCGATGGGCGCGGCGATCGCCGGGCAGGTGGTGGACGGGCAGGGCGCGCGGGCGGGATTCGCGGTGGCGCTCGCCGGCGGTGCGGCCGTGTTGTTGCTGGCCGGTATCGCGCATCACCGCCTGCGCGCCACGGCAGTCAACACCGACGCGGCTGCATGACACCGCCCTTCGTCTCTCCCACTTACGGACCCTCCGCATGAACGATGCTTCCTCCCTCAACGCGCCGGCCGTGCGCCACCCGTGGGCCGCGGTCATCGCCGTCGGCCTGGCCACGTTCTCCGTGGTCACCACCGAGATGCTGCCGGTCGGCCTGCTCACGCCGATCGCCACTGCCCTCGACAGCACCCCCGGCACCGCTGCGCTGATGATCTCGGTGCCGGCGCTGCTGGCGGCCGTGTTCGCGCCGGTGGTGGTGCTCGGCGCGGGGCGGGTGGATCGGCGCCACATCCTGTGCGGGCTGCTTGGCCTGCTGGTGCTGGCGAACGTGGCGTCCGCGCTTGCGCCGGACATGGCCTGGATGCTGGTGGCACGTGCGCTGGTCGGGTTCTGCATGGGCGGCATCTGGGCCATCGCCGGCGGACTGGCGGCGCGCCTGGTGCCGGCCAACGCCGTCGGGCTGGCCACCTCGCTCATTTTCGGCGGCGTGGCGGCGGCATCCGTACTCGGGGTTCCGCTGGGCGCGCTGATCGGCGGGATGGCGGGGTGGCGCTGGGCCTTCGGCGGCATGGCCATCGTGAGTGCGCTGGTGCTGGCCCTGCATATGATCGTCCTGCCTGCATTGCCGGTCAGTCACGCAGCGTCGCTGCGTGACGTTGCTGCGCCGTTGCGCAACCGCCGCCTGCAGATTGGCCTGTTGCTGACGCTGCTGCTGGTGGGAGGACACTTCGCTGCCTTCACCTTCGTGCGCCCGTTGCTGGTGAGCGGGTCCGGTGTCGCGGCCGAATGGGTCGGCGCGCTGCTGTTCGGCTATGGCCTGGCGGGCATTGCCGGCAACTTCCTGGCCGGCACGGTCGCAGCGCGGCACACCACGCGCACCATCGTTGCGATCGCACTCGGTCTGCTGCTCACGCCGGTGCTGTTCCTGACCCTTGGCGGCACGCCGGCCGGCGGTGGCGCGGCCTTGATTGCGTGGGGTCTGGCGTATGGCGGCGTATCGGTGGGGCTGATGACCTGGATGATGCGCGCGGCCCCGCACGCGATGGAGATGGCGGCCGCGTTCTATGTGTCTGTCTTCAACGTCGGCATTGCACTCGGCGCCTGGACGGGCGGGCAGCTCGTGGACCGCCACGGCATCACCGCGGTGCTGTGGGCCGCGGCGACATGCGCTGCACTGGCGGTTGTGGTGACGCTTGCCTGTCGCCTGACGGAGACACGCGCACGCGTCGTATCGTGACGCATGCAATGCGCTGCGACGCAGTCTGTCGCACCGCGCGACCACCTGCCTCCTGCAACCCAGGATCCGGCGTCCCAGTGCGTTTAGTTTGTGTGACGTAATGCTCATAATGTTGGGATGCGCCTGTGACGCTGCGTTACGTACTGGAACGGACGCCGGCAGGCCATTGCCAAGGAGCGCGCGTGACGGAACGTCTGTGGGGATTGTTGGGACCGGAGAAGCTGGCAACGACGCGTCGTACGCGCACGCTGGATATGAGCCGGGCGGTGCGACGCTTCAACGAACGGGCGGTGCCCGGCACCGGCGGCCTGTGGTTTGGTCGGCAGGCGTACCTGACCGCGCTGAGCGTCGTGGTCGCCGAGCGTGTGACCGCGCGCGGCCTGCGCTGCAGCAACATCGAGATGGCCAATGCCATTGAAGCCATTGCCTGCATGATCGCCTTTGACTGCCACGGGCGGGTGACCGATCCGCGACTGCGCGGCCGCAACAAGCTGCCGGCCGACGGCGCGCCCACCTTCGCCGTCGCACGGCAACGCGGCTTCCATGTCGCCCAGCCGATGCGCATGTCCACTGCACAGGCGCTGCCGTTCCTGGGCCTGGCCCATGCAGCGGGGTCGCGGTTCAATACCTTCAGCAGCACCGATGCCGCCATGCCGTTCATCGAGGCCTGCGCCGACACTGAGAAGGTGGGCAAGCACAGGAGTGTGGTGGACTACTTGGAGAATTGGGCCGTCAACGGCCCACTGAGCTTCAACAATGCCGAGCTGCGCACGGCCCTTGATCCCACCCGACCACTGCCAGCGAGCGCCTGCAAGCTGCTCCGGTATGCCGTGGAGGAGGGAGGCGCCCTGGACCCCGCCGACCGCAACCGCCGTCAGAACGCGTGGCGCTGGGTCGCGCGCCTGCAGGCGTCGACGACCGTCGCCGACCACATCGACCATCACGCCGGCCCACCCGAGCTCGACGCCGATCATTGGCATGACGTGCGCGCGGGTGCGTATCTGTTCCGTGTGCGCGACGCCGCCAATGCGGTTCTCGACAGTGTCGAAGGCATCCTGGCCACGCGCCAGGGCAAGGTGCGCCTGCCGCTGGATGGGTCACTGCCCACGGTGGTGACCTCCCAGCTCACCCAGCTTGCCGACCACGCCCGCGCGTTCCTCGCCCTGGGCCACCACGACGACGAAGCCAACCGCTTCAGTCGCGAATGCGAAGCGGGGGGCGCGGACACGCTGCGCGCCCTGCTGCGCCGCGACGACCACGTGCTGCGCCTGCTCGACGACTGCGCGCAGCCGGGCCCGGCCTACACCGGCCAGCCGCCGGCGTTGCCGCAGGACAACGGCGACCCGCAGGAAGAAACCGGCCTGGATGCCTACGCGCCCTCGCTCCCCGCCGGCCGTTCGTATCGCCTGCGCAACCTGTATCTGCTGCACATGGATCTGCACGGCCTGCTTGGCCCGAAGATCGATGCCGCCCGCGCGGCCGCAGCGGGAGTGTCCGCATGAGCCGTAAGCCCCACCTCAAGCAGCCCTCGCTGCTGGATTACTTCACTGCGCCTGATGGCTGTGTGGGCGAGTTCGGCTGGATCTGCGGATTCTCGGCCGATGCCGCGTTCATCAACCAGGCGGCGGACAACTTCACCACCCAGTCCGCCGCGCAGCGCGCCGCCGCCGGCCAGATCAGCCTTGCGCTGATGCTGGACCCGAGCCAGCCAGCGCTGCTGCCCACCGCGATACCCGGTGTCGCGCATCTGCCGCTGCAGGACCTCTCGCGCAAGCCGTTCCGCCTGCTGCACGCCAAGGTGGCCCTGCTCGGATTCCGTGATGCAGCGACGGCAGACCGACATGTGCTGCGGCTGGTGGTTTCCACCGGCAACTGGACGCGGCAGACGGTCGAGGAGAGCCTGGACCTGGCCTGGTGCATCGATCTGGAGGTGGCGGCCGACGCCGAGGACGATGCGGTCAGCCGTGCCGACATGTGTGCCGCACAGGCCTTGTTCGCGTGGCTGCTGGACCTGCACGACACCCGCCTGCTGGATGCGGACACGCCGCTGTCGGGCCGGGAGGCCGCCGATCGTGTCGACCATTGGATCGCCCGCTGCAACCGGTCGCCGCGAGTGCGACCGCGCCTGCTGGACACGCGCAGCCGCTCGCTGCTCAAGCAGATCATCGACGGGCTCGAGCGCGAAGGCGGTGTGGCACGAAACCATTTGTGCATGGGCTCGGGCTTCTATGAAGCAGCGACCGCACGCAAGGGCGGTACCGCGCTGCCGACGCTGCCGCACAAGGTCGTCAAACGCCTGAAGGCCACGCAGGTGCTGGCGCCGCGCGCGCGCGTCGACCTGTATGTGAATCCGCAGGCCTGCCAGGCCATCGCCGGTGCGGTTGACCAGCTGGGGCAGGATCCGGATCACCCGATCCGCGTCAGGGCCGCCGCAGCACCAGCAGCGGTGTTCGGTCCGGACAGCCAGCGCACGCTGCACGCCAAGTTCCTGTTCTCGTCCAACCGCAGCAAGACCACCGGCGCGTGCAACAGCGCCTGGCTCTATCTGGGGTCGGGCAACCTGACCACCGCCGGCCTGCTCAGTGCTGCCTCGCCGGCGGCGGGCAATCTCGAAGCCGGCATCCTGGTGTTCCCCGACGGTCTGGTCTGGGAAAAGGGCCACGACCCGTCGCGGTGGATCGAGAATCTGCTGCCGATCGGCGGAGACGTCGTGGGCGATCTGCCGGCACTCCAGCCCGGCGATCCGTGGGCGCCGCCCCCGCCGCAGCATGTGGCCGCCCCCATCGCCTACCTGGTCTGGACGGCCGACGGCCGGCTGACCCGTCCCGACCCGACGGCAGGAGATGTGGAGGTACTCGACGAGGCAGGCACCCCCTGCGCGATCGCGGCGGACGGCTACACCTGGTCCGGTCCTGCGCCGCGCGTGGTGCGCGTGCGCTGGGTGGTCGGCGCGGACACCCACCTGGCCTGGGTGCCGGTCATTGACGCGCACGGGCGCGTGGCCGCCACGCCGCTGCCGGCCATCGATCTCGATCACGCCTGGACGCAGCTTGCCGCGTTCCCGCGCCTGCCCGAAGAAGAAGAGGGCGAAGGCGAGGGTGATCCGGGGATTCTTCCGGACGACCCACGCGATGGCCCGGACCGGCGCACGCCGCCGACCCTGGGCACGGGCACGGCGATCCGCCAGATGATGATGCTCATTGAACAGATCGCCGCGCGGCAGACCGATGTGGAGGCCGGGGATTGGACGCGCTGGTGCAACCGCGTCGAACAGTCCCTGTTCCAGGCGCGGCAGTGTCCTGCCGTGGCCTGCTTCGCGCAGATGCAGCTCAACCCGCTCAGCCCGCTGCATGCGGCCGCGTTCCGGCCCGCCTTCGCCGAAGACGACACGACCGCGGCCGGACGCCACTACGAGCACACCCTGCGCCGGATAGCGCTGGCCTGGGGCACCCATGACTACGCCGCCCTGGAGGGCACGCAATGACCGCCGGGCTCCGAGGATGGCAGGACGTGGATACCCATGCGCGCGACGTCGTCCGCGACGCGCGCATCGAACTCAATCCCGGTCAGGCCGCGAGCCTGCTGCAGCTGACCACGCGCCTGAAGGAGCACGGCGCGATCCTGGCCGACGAGGTCGGCATGGGCAAGACGCGCATTGCCGTGGCGTTGGCCCATTGCGTTGTACAGGCCGGCGGGCGCGTGGCGATCGTGGCGCCGCCGGGTCTGGATGACCAGTGGCGACGCGAACTCCAGCGTGGCGGCCTTCCGGCGCGACCGCTGCTGCGCAGCGTCTACCAGTACCTGCAGGCATGGGAGCACCCGCATGCGCCGGCCCCCTGGTTCGATGAGTCGGTCGTGCTGGTGTCGCACTACTTCGCCCGCTGGCGGCTGGGCGGCGCATCGCACGCCTGGCGCTGGGCGCTGCTGCCGGAGTTGATCGCCCGCTGGCGCAAGCACGAGACGGGCGCTGCACCGTGGGGCTACAAGGACCACCCGCTGCTGACCGACCCGTGGGTCAACCACGCCGCCGCGTCCATCGTGGAGCGACTCGCCTCCCCGGGGCATCGGGCGGAACGGGCCGCCCTGCGCAGACTGGCGGACATCCACGACCCGTGGGTACACGCCCTTGCACCGGACGGCTACGGCAACGACACGCCGCTGCGCCAGTCCCTGCAGCGCGCCACCGGTCTTGGGCTGGGCAGCTTCGATCTGGTCATCATCGATGAGGCGCACAAGAGCCGCAGCGACAACAGTCTGCTCAACCAGCTGTTGAACGACGTACTGCTTGCGCCGGGGGCCAGCAGCCGGCGCCTGGCCATGAGCGCCACGCCGGTCGAGCTGGACGCCTCGCAATGGACGCAGACGCTGCAGCGCATCGGCCTTCCCGACGACGACGCAGAACGCATCCAGAAGGCCATCAATGACTACGTCGTCGCCGTCACCAACGTGCGCCGCTTCCCGTTCAAAGAAGGCATGGTCGAGGCGTTTGCCACGGCGTCGCAGACCTACCAGGCCGCGCTGGCACCCTACGTCCTGCGCCGCGACAAACGCGAAGACGACACCGTGCAGTCCTTCAGGGAACACGCTGGCGGTGACATCGGTGCCTACCGTCGCGTCGAGAAGATCCGCGTGCCGCTCGAGGGACTGCCCGTCGAATGGCAGCGTGCGGTATGCGCCGCCGAAGCGCTGTCGCTGGCCAGCCGGCTGCACGAAGACCCGCAGGCGAAACGGCAGCGTCTGACCGTGGGCAACGGGCACGGCATTGCCGAGTTGATCGACCGTACCGTCGACCCGGCCGAGAACGCCGCGGCGGCAACGGCCGAGGACAGCGGTGTGACGCTGTCCGCCCGCGACAGCAAACGCATCGCGCGTACCGCCTGGTGGACTGCGGCGCTGCGCAACGCCGTGCGGCCGCCGCGCGACACCGGCGGTGCGCTGTACCGGCACCCGGCGATCCGCGCTGCCGTCGAAGCCATCGAGGCTACCTGCGACACGGGCGAGAAGGTGCTGGTGTTCGCCCGCTATCGCGCGCCGATGGACGCGCTGGCACACCTGCTCAATGCGCGGCGCATGCTGCGCGCGCTCGACGCCGGCCGGCCGTGGCCGCAGCAGCGCGTCCACCAGGAGGAATGGCCGGCCGTCCAGGCCGCCCACGCAGAGCTCCACCCGGGCCGGCCACTCGACCGCGCGTCACTCGACGCGCAGCTGGCGGCCAATTACCAGCAGCTGGAGAACAGTCGCCAGCGCTTCCGCACGGCACTGGTGACCACCATCGAGGAGGGCATGCAGCGGCTGGACGCCCCGCTGCGCAGGCGATTCAACGGCACGTTCCTGGCCTTCAAGCAGGCGCAGCACGCCCACCACGTGGCTGCCGACGGTACGTCAGGCAGTGTGCTCGCCGCCGTTGCACGTGCGCTCGCCGACCACCTCGGCGACGGGCTGGATGCCGCCTCGCCGGAGGACATCGCGCAGGCGTTCATCGACCTGGTCCAGGCGGCCACCAACCTGGACAGCGGCAGCGATGAGGAAGACGAAGGCGCGGCCGACGTCGACGCGGCCGATGCCGGCGCCTGGGCGGTCACCGCGCAGCGCGTCACCGAAGACTATGCGCACAACCGGGGCGGGTTCGCCCGGCTGATGCACGGCGGCACCGTGCCGGGCACCCGGCGGCTGCTGCAGCTCGCCTTCAACCGCGAACATGCGTTCCCGCGTGTGCTCATCGCGCAGTCGATGGTGGGCCGCGAAGGGCTGAACCTGCACCTGGCGTGCCGCACCGTGGTGCTGCTGCATTCGGAGTGGAACCCGGCCGTGGTGGAGCAGCAGATCGGCCGCGTGGACCGGCTCGGCAGCCTGTGGGAGCGCATGCTCGCCGACGCGATCGGTAGAAAGGTTGCGCCGGACCAGCTGCCCCGGATCGAGATCCGGCCCGTGGTGTTCGAGGGGACCTACGACGAAACACACTGGGCCGTGCTCACCCAGCGCTGGGACAACCTGCGGGCGCAGCTGCACGGCGACATCCTGCCGTCGTGCGCGGCCGGGGACGAGGAAGGCATTGCACTGCGCAACCGCATCGCCAAGGCCGCGCCGCAGTTCTCGCCGTTGAAGACGGCGCCGTGAGCAACGCGGGAGACCGGCTCAGGTCTCCCGTTTCACCCGCGAGCGGTAGGCCCCGACGTTGTTGCCGGGAATCTGCCGCTCCTGCGTGCCCGTCACGGTATCCACCAGCCGGTCCGAGCCGGTGACCGGCTTGGCCTCGACCGTGGTTTCGCGTTCGAACGCATGCGATTTGTCGGTGTTGCGGTAGTACCGGTACAACGCCCAGTACAGCGCCGTGGCGCCGGCGGGGCCGGCTGCCAGCAGCCAGAGACCACTGTCATCGCTCATGAGGAGGCCACCAGGAAGAAGAGGACGAGGGCTTCGATGATCGTGCCGGTGGTGAGCGCGGCCAGCAGCAGCTTCCACTGCTGCACGGGCACGCTGCCCATCGTTTCACCGGTGCGGCCGTTCACCGCGATGTAGTGCAGCATGCCGCCGTTGCGGCCGGGCTGGTGGTACGAGTACAGCCACACCGGCAGATACATCGACACCCAGCGCGAGCCGTGCACGTCCAGCCGCTCCTGTTCCCAGCGCACGCCGCGGTCGTAGCGACGCACCGAGCCTTCGACCTGCGCGCGGGCGATCGACAGCAGCTGGTCTTCCAGGCGCGGGCGCAGCTGCTCCACATCGACGTTGCGCTTTTCCGAGGTGAAGCCATTCAGATACGACGCGTTCCACTTCAGCGCGTTCTTGGTGTCGAACGGCAGGATCGTGTTGATGATGTTGTTGGTGTTGGCCCGGGTATCGAGGTTGCCGCGCTCGGTGGACGACTCCAGTGGCAGATCGTCCACGGTGAAGTCCACGTGCCGCTCGACCTGGTACACGTCGGCGTCGTAGTAGGTCTGCTTGTTCTTCTCGGTGCCGCGGGTGTACTCGCGGGTCTGGATCTCGCCCTTGCCGGCCACGCTGGCGCTGACGTTGCTGTCCACGATCATGTAGGGCAGGTACACGCCAACCACGTTCTCCGGCGTGAACTGGTCCTTGAACGCCTTCAATGCGAACAGGCGGCGCTTGTCCACGAACTGGCGGATGCGCGCCACCGCGTCGTCCTTGGTGATGTGGAACGGGAGCACCGCATCCGGCACCGCACCGTTGGCCACCTGCTCGTTGACGCCGAACACATGGCGGCACCAGTGGCAGCGTGCCGTCATCGTGCTCTCGGTATTGATCGTCACCTCGGCACCGCAGCCGGTGCACTTGAAGCTCATCAGGCTGGCCGCATCGGCCGCGATATCGCGCGCGCCCGAGGCGATGATCGTGCCGCGAAGCTGGTCCAGGCCTTCGCCGAGCCCGAACGCATCCTCCACCGTGGTGCCATGCCACTCGTTGCGGCAGAACTGGCAGACCAGGATATCGGTGCCGAGCTTGGGCCGGATGTCGGTCGAGCCGCACTTCGGGCAGCGGTTGAGGCCGTCCTTCAGCTCGGCGGCCGAGGTATCGATGGCCACCGGATCGGGCGCCTGGATCTCCTCGCGGATCGGATCGGGCAGGGTGACCGGATCGACCGGGAAGCTGCCGGGCAGCGGCGGAACGTCCCGGGGCGAACCGGGACCGGTCACCGGTGCCGCCGGCGAAGGCGGCAACGGAGGGGGTGCTGCCGGCAGCGGCGGCGGGGTGCGGGAGTCGGACATGGTCGCAGCGTATCCCGGGCCTTACAGGCCCAGCGCCTTGGCCTTGAGCGCGTCGTAGTCGTCCTGGGTGATCAGGCCCAGATCGAGCATTTCCTTGGCCTTCTTCAGCTTGGCGACCGGATCATCGGCGGCCGGTGCGACCGGCTGCTGCATGCCGCCCACACCGAACATCCCCGATGCCATGCCCACGCCGACCAGGCCCGCCGCACCGCCGTTCTCGCCGGCGGACTGGATGCCCTGGGCAACGCTGGCCTGCAGGTTCGAGTTGCCGCGTGCGCCAGCCAATGCGTCGGCGCGCTGCACGGTCTTGAGCAGCTCGCGGGTGTTGGCGTCGTACTCGATCGACACGATCGCGGTCTTGACGATGGCCAGGCCACGATCGGACTTCCACTGGTAACCCTGTTCGACCGCGTCGGACAGGCTCTTGGCGAAGCCCAGCGAATCCTGCTGCAGCTTGGTGATGCGGTTGCCCTTGGCCGGATCGTTCGTGTACAGGCTGAAGGCCGGCGCGAGCGAACCCACCACTTCATTGAACAGCTGGCTGGCGGCAGCATTGTCCAGGTCGGTGAAGTCGAACACCTGGCCCGGCTGCAGGTAGCTGGCCGGGACGAAGTTCTTCACAAACAGGATCGGATCGACGATCTTCAGCGTGTAGGAGCCGCGCGTGATCGCGCCGACCTGCGTACCCAGGAAGCCGTCGTCCCAGTAGATTTCAGATTGCGTGCCGAAGCGGTTGTCGGGCAGTTCCTTCAGCGACACGAAGAATGCCGCCTGCTGGGCACCCGGCTGGCCGCCGAACTTGAAACGCTCCCAGCTCTGCTTGATCAGCGGGCCGACCAGGCCGTCGCCGGCGAAGATCGACTGCGAGTTGGTGTCGTCCGAACGCCATTCATAGCCACCCGGCTCGGCGACGAAACCGGTGATCGCGCCATCCTGGAACAGCAGCAGGCCGTAGCCTTCGGGCACGACGATTTTCGAGCCATTGGTGATGATGTTCGACGATGCACTGGTGTTCGACCCGCGCCCGGCATTGGTGCCGCGCGGAACGGCGGCGAACAGTGCCGCGGTCGACGGCAGGCCGGCCGGCACGGTGAAAAAGTCCTTCCACTGGTCGGCCAGCACGCCGCCCACTGCACCCTTCACTGCCTGTACAAGACCCATGATCCGCTCCCTGTCATCGACGGACGGGCACCGCGCCCGTCATTGAATCGCACTATATCAGCAGGCGAGGGCGGTCCATCGATGCCCCTGCGGCACGGATGTTGCCGGCCAGCGGCCGGCACTACAGGGGTCGGCGCGGCCGTGCCGGCCACCGACCGGCACCGCAACGCATCGGTCGTGCCGAAGGCCGGCAACGTAATACCCCGGTAGTGCCGGCCGCTGGCCGGCAACGTAGTACACCGGTAGTGCCGGCCGCTGGCCGGCAACGTAATACACCGGTAATGCCGGCCGCTGGCCGGCAACGTAGTACATCGGTAGTGCCGGCCGCTGGCCGGCAACGTAATACCCCGGTAGTGCCGGCCGCTGGCCGGCAAATCGCCGATCAGAACCGCGCAGTCGCCCCAACGAAGAAGGTGCGCGCACCGCCGTCGTAATTGTTGCCCTCGTCCACGGTGGACACGTCGCCCAGGTTGAGCACGCCTGCACGCAGGGTCAGGCTCTCATTGACGTCGTAGCCGGTGACCAGATCCCAGGTGGTGTACGCCTTGGCGAAGGTGGGGCTGGTGCTGGACACCAGCTGCTCACCGATATGCTGCGCGCTCAGGTTGAGCGACCAGGCATCGGTGACCTGCCAGTCCAGCGAGGTGTTGGCGGTCAGCTTGGGCACCACCAGCAGATTGGCGCCGGTGGTGCGGTTCTTCGATTCAAGCATGCGGGTGGCGTTGGTGGTCCAGCGCAGCCGCTCGTGCAGGGGAACCGTCACGCTCGCTTCCACGCCACGGGTGCGTGCCTTCTGGATGTTCTGCGCCACCGTCCACCAGAAACCGTTGACGAAGCTGGTGGTGTAGCCGGGGATGTCACGCAGCGGCACCTGTTCGATCTTGTCGTCGAAGTCGGTCAGGAAGTAGGTCGCCGACGCGGACCAGCCGTCGCGGTCGAAGCCGGCGCCCAGCTCGTAGTTGGTGCTGGTTTCCGGCTCCAGGTTCGGGTTGCCCGCCATGTAGCAGCCGGTGGTGCCGTCGGCGCTGACCGAACGGCTGGTCCAGCCTTCCACGGTCAGGCTGCGGCAGCCGTTGCCGCCCGACTGCGTGGCCGCGCCGGCGCTGCCCTGCTTGAGGTTGGGCGCGCGGAAGCCCTGCGACACACCGCCCCGGATCGTCCATGCATCCGACGGATGCCACACGCCGTACACGCGCGGGCTCAGGTTGTCGTCGTAGTTCTCGGTGTTGTCCCAGCGCAGGCCCACGGTGAGGGTGAAGCGCTCGTGCAGGGCAATATGGTCTTCAGCGAACAGCGCCCAGGCATCGGCTTCGTTGGTCGGGCTGATGCGGCCACTGCCGCTCCAGGTCACCGGCACCGTGCCAATCGTGTCGTTGTTCTTCAGCTCCTCGCGCTTCCACTGGCCGCCCACGTTCAGGCGATGCTCCACGCCCCATTCGAAGCCGGTCGAGAACGCCGTGTCGAACACGGTTTCCTTGGAGTGGTTGCCCACCTGGCTGCCCTTGTCCTTGTAGTCGTTCTGGGTCAACGTGCTTTTGGACGTGCTGGAATCGCCGTAGCGCCCGTCATGGGTGGCCACATAGCCGGTGTGGACCAGCTTGGACAGGCCCCAGGCGCCGAGCGTGCCGGCGCCCTTGTTGCGCTGTACGCCGCGCGATGCCTCCACGCCCACGGTGTGGTCGCCATTGATTGCCCAGTTGAGCAGCGCGTTGGCGTTCTCGGCCTTGTTGCCCGGCGTCTGCCCACGGACCCGATCGGACTCGCGATCGGTCACGTTGGCGCCCACGCGCAGGCCGAGGGTCTCGGTCAACGGGCCGCTGAAGAGCGCGCCCGCCTGCACGGTATCGCCCCGGGAGGACGAATCCGGCGAGCTGTAGTTGTACGTCACCGAACCGCCCCATTCGGAGGCGATCTTGCGGGTGATGATGTTGATCACCCCGCCCATCGCATCGGAGCCATACAGCGACGACATCGGACCGCGCACCACCTCGATGCGCTCGATCATGTCCGGCGACAGCCAGTTCAGATCCTGCGGACCGAGATCGTCGCGGTAGTTCACGCCGGAGGAATTGCCCTGGCGACGACCATCGATGAGGATCAGCGTGTACTGCTCGGGCAGGCCGCGCAGGCGGATTTTGGACTGCGCGCCGGACAGCGCGTAGCCGCCGGTAACGCCGGGCACCGTGCTCAGCAGCTGGCCGATGCTGGACACCGGCTTGCGCTCGATCTCTTCGCGGGAGATGACGGTGATGCTGGCCGGCGCGTCCTTGATCCATTGCTGGGCACCGGTCGCGGTGACCACCACCGTATCCATGTCCTTGGCAGCGGCGGAAGCGGAGGCATCGCCGGTGACGGCCGCGTGCGCCTGGCCACACAGGGCGAGGGCAATGGCGGCGGCAAGCGTGGCGGCGGCGTGGGAAAGCGTGGGGGAGGCAACGCGCATCGAGCAAACTCCTGAAAGAAAAGGGTCCGCTGGCGATGGCTGGGACGTCCGTGTAACGAAGGTTTTAGATAACGTTAACAATGTTATCACGACGCATTCGCATTTGACACGTTGCGTTACGTCTTCCGTGCAGACCGGGCGCGTCCTGCACAGCACATGCAACGCTGCGCCAAACCGGTGCCGGCGCCACACCGTAGAACGGTGTCTCCGCTGCCCCGCATGCGCGGGGCCGCATCACCCGGGAGTACGACCATGTCCATGACCACCGACCAGGCGGGCGCCTTCGTCACCGCCGCGCTGTCGAAGATCTCCGAACTGTTCTATGCCGGCGCCGTTCCCACCGCCTTCGACATGCCGATGGTGGGCAAGGTCGTCACGGAAGAGGGCGACCAGCCCAACGGCAACCTGACGCCGATCGACGACGATATGGGCCTGATCGTGAGCGAGGGCCTGTTGGCGCTGCACGACGATCTCACCATCAAGTTCGCCCTCGGCCACGAACTCGGGCATGGCACCAGCCTGCACATCCTCAGCCAGGTCGGGCTGGAAGGCATCAGCGGGCAAGCCACCGAAGTGATTGCCGACCTGAGCGCGGCCTACATCCTCGTGCAGCTCGGCAGCACCTGGGACGCGGTGATCGGGTCGATCAGCACCTGGCGCGACACGGATATCTTCGACGCCCATGCCAGCGGCCACCATCCGCCGGGCGACGAGCGCGTCGCGCATGTCCAGGCGCTGCAGGGCCTGATCGAGAAGAAGATCGCCTTCAAGGACGCCGCCTACCAGATCTGCAACCCGCTGCCGCGCACCTGAGACCAGCACGGAGCGCAGCACGTATCGCGCCTGTCCGGGCCGGGCACCGCTATCATTCCCCCCTGGCACGGAATGCTCCGGGGGAATGATGTAATGGACACCAAGGCACCACCACGCACTGCACTGGAACACCTGTATTTCGGTACCGCCCTCGCACTCGTGCTGCATCAGATCGATGCCGCGTTCTGGCACGAATGGGACATGTTCGCTGTCCCCGGCGGCATCCAGGGCTTTCTGGTGTTCAATCTCGTCGCGGTCGGTGCCGTGCTGTGGGGCTACCGCAGCGTGGTGCTGGATGTGCGCTCCGCGCGGCGGTGGGCGATGGGCTGCGGTGCACTCGGCATCGGCACGGCCGCACTGCACGCCGCGTTTGCCGTGGCCGGGCACCCGGCATTCGGCCTGCCGCTGTCGGTACTGACCCTGCTGCTGTGTTTCGCGCTGGGCACGGCACTGCTGGTGGTGGCGTACCGCCGTCCCCACTGAGGCCGCGGCCGACGCGCCGATGAGGCGGCTGCTGAACTGCAAATGTTATACTGTTACACTTCGGGGTGGTGCACTTCCTTCCCCCCGATACATACCCGTTGCCCCCATGAAATCCCACGTTCTCGTGGCCGCCGTCGCGGCCGCGCTGCTCACGCCCGACGCCAGAGCCCTCGCTGCCGATGCCACGCAGACACTGGGCAAGGTGGATGTCCACAAGCACGGCGAAGGACAGCTCACCGCACACCAGGTGCTGACCTCGGTGGATGTGCTGGGTGCCGATCAGATCCAGGCCAAACATGTGCAGCACAGCTGGGAGCTGCTGGGGCAGATGCCAGGCATCCAGCTCACCGAAACCCGCCAGGGTGCCGAATCGGGCAAGGTCAGCTTCCGCGCCTTCAACGGCGAGGGGTATCTGAATGCCATCAAGACCCTGATCGATGGCGTGCCAAGCAACGTCAACAGCGGCAACCAGCGCTTCATCGACATGCTGTTTCCGCTGGAAATCAGCTACATCGAGGTGGTGCGCGGCACCAATGACCCGCGCTACGGGCTGCACAACATCGGCGGCAACCTCAACGTCGGCACGCGCCAAGGCGGCAACTACACCGATGCGCGCCTGTCATACGGCAGCGACAACAGCCGCGATGCACAGCTGGCGGTGGGACGGGAACGTGACGGCGTGGCGCAGAACTATTTCGTGGGGACGCAGGCCTCGCAGGGCTACCGCGACCACGATGCATCGAAGAAGTACACGCTGGCGGGCAAGTGGTACTACGGCAGTCTGGAGGAAGGGATGCGCATCGGTCTCACCGCGCGCACCTACCACCACGAGGCGGACGAGCCGGGCTTCATGACGGCCACCGAACTGGCGGCCGATCGCCGCGGCAGCGCTCGGCGCAACGCCAACGATGGCGATGACCGCGACATGCGCCAGGCGGTTGCCCATCTGGACCTGCAGCTGGCCGACACCCTGTTCGCTGCCGCCCGGCTCTACTACAACCGCTACCAGGACGACCGCCGGGTCACCTTCAGCGACGTGCCCACCGGCAACCTTCCGCGCCAGCGGCGCGTGTGGGACGAAACGCAGACGGGCATGCTCGGCACCCTGACCTGGCAGGCCAGCGACACGCTGGTCATCGAGGGCGGCCTGAACTACGAGCACCAGGACAACCGCTACCGCCGCGAGCGATACGCCTACGCCGAGCCCACCGACTTCACCGCACCGCCGGCGCGCATCCAGAATGACGATCGCCATACGTTCAACAACCAGGGGGCCTACGTGCAGGCCATCTACCAGCCCTACGCCGCGCTGAAGATCGTGCCGGCCTACCGGGTGGACCGGTTCGACGGCCACACACGCCTGATCGATGGCCGTACCGGGCCACTGCAGCGCTACGGCACCATCGGGCAGCCCAAGCTGAGCCTGGTTCATGCCCTGGGCCCGACCACCAATGTGTATGCCAACTGGGGGCGCACGTTCCAGGTGCTGACCGGCGGCACTGCTCCGGCCTACCTCACCCCGGGGCAGGCGCCGATGCGTCCCTCGACCAACAGCGGCGTCGAACTGGGCATGACCTTCAGCCCCGTTGCGGGCAGCCAGGCACGCATCGCGGTCTGGCAGCAGGATGCGGAAAACGAGGTCTCCAACATGCCCGCCACCGGCACCACAGTGGTGCTCGGCAAGACCCGCCGGCGCGGCGTGGATGCACAGATCAGCGCACCGCTGGGCAAGGCGTGGACTGCCTGGGCCTCGCATGCGTATCAGGAAGCAAAGATCACACGGGATGACCGCGACCCCGCGCTGTCCCTCGTGGGCCGCGAAGTCGCGGCCACACCGCGCCACATCAGCACGGTCGGCCTGGACTACCAGGCCACCGACGCGCTGCGGCTGGGCCTGCAGGGCAGGGCGCAGGGCGACTACTACCTGGAAGAACGCAACGTAGCCGGCAAGTTCGGCGCGTTCGCGGTGCTGGATCTCAGCGCGAGCTACCAGATCAGTCCGGCCTGGGGCATCGACCTGCAGGTCCGGAACGCGACCGGTCGCCGCTACGCCTACGCCTGGTACGACAGTTTCTTCTGGGAACAGGCCCAACCCATGTTTTCGCCAGCGGCAGGTCGTTCGGTCTACCTCGGTGTCACCCTGAAGCACTGATCCCGGGGTCAGTGCGCGGGCAGGCTTGCCGACGCCACCGGCCGCCCGAGCAGCCAGCCCTGGCCGATCCCGTCCGGCACCAGCGACAGCATGTGCGATGCCTGCTCCTCGGTCTCGACGCCCTCCACGATCAGGTCCAGTTCCAGCGCGGCGGCCATCGCCGCGATGGACTGCACCACCTGGCTCACCGCCGAGGCCGTTCCGATCGCCCGGGTGAAGCGGCGGTCCATCTTGATGGCGGTGATCGGCAGTTCGGTCAGATAGGCGAAATTGGAGTACCCGGTGCCGAAGTCATCGACGTAGAAGCGGTACCCGAGGGACTTGAGCTCGAGCATGCAGGCGGCAAGGTCGTGATGGTCGGCCGTGGCGCGCTCGGTCAGTTCCAGCACGATCTGGTCCGGGCACAGACCCAGCCGGCGCACTTCATGGTGCACATAGCGGCGGAAACCGGCGTCCAGGAGGTCCTGCGAGGTCAGGTTGATGCTCAGATAGAAGGCGGCGTTGCCGCGCAGCCGCTCGGCCATCTCACCCAGTGCGATGCTCACCAGCCGCTTGGCCATCCGGGTGCCGAGGCCGTCGCGCTCGGCCAGCGGCACGAACCGGTCCGGCGGAATTTCGCGGCCATCCTCGGTGCGCCACCGCGCCAGCGCCTCCACACCCAGCAGTTGCCGGTCCGACAGCGAACGGATCGGCTGATACACCATCGACAGCCCCTGGCCATCGATCGCGCGCCTGAGCTGGGCGAGCAGGGAACGACGACGTTCCCGATAGTCGTTGGCCACCAGCGCGATGCCGGCGCCGGCCAGCGCGCCCAGCACCGCCAGCGACAGGCTGAACCACCACGGTTCAACCAGCACGCTCGACCCGGATTTACGGGCCGACACACAGATATCAAACCCGGTACTGCAGCGCCACGCCAGGCGCGTCGCCCCGACGTCCAGCGCGGAGGCGGCCTCACCGATGGTCAGGCCCTGGGTATCGCCGAAGCGCTGGAACAGGTGCTTGCCGTCGCGCGTGGACACCACCACACCCATGCCCGCCGGTGCACGGCTGACACGATCGAACGCGATCGGTGACGTGGTCACCACCGCGCCGTCGCGGGCCACCATATCGGCGGCGATATCGGCGCCGAACACCCCGGGCAGCGCATGCCAGAGGGCGAACCCGCGTACGCGCCGATCCGGCGGAGGCAGCGGCGACGGGGCCGCAAAGACCCCCCAGGAGGCCGAACAGCCCACCGCGCCCTCGACCACACGGCCGATATCGCGCACATAGTGCGACTGGATCGCCAGCCGCCGCAGGTTCGCCAGGTCCTCCGGCGTGCACGCGGTGCCCGGAAGTGCCGCCGCACGGTCCAGCGCTTTCACCGACGCCGAGGCGACCAGCTCCGCGTGTTCCAGCACCAGCTCCGCATAGGCGTCGAGCGCGCGGCCATCGCGCTGTGCCACCACCACCTGGGCAGCCACCAGCGTCACGACCGCACCGAGTGCGGCGGCACAGACGATGCGGCCGATGCCGCCGCCCGGTACGAAGGTGCCCAACCGCGAACGCACTGCCTGGCGCATCTGTACTTCCCTGTGTGGATGCCACTCTGCCTGGAATCGCACCGTATCAGTAACCGGTGTCATCTGCGTCGTCCTTATCGGCGACGGCGCCGTCCACCTTTAGCCGTGCGGGAGCAGGGCATTGCGGGCGGCCGATGGGCACAGACCGTTGACCCGGCGGAACGCGGCGGCAAACTCGGCCATGCGCGCCACGGCAGGCCGGCTGTCGCGGGACGCATCGAGGTAGTCGATCAGCGACAGCAACTGATCGGACGCCGCATTACACCGGCTACCTGGCCGCGCGGTACCAGCACCCCTCAGGCGTGTTCGTCCGCGCCGAGTCGGCGTTTACCGGATCAAGCGCCCTGGACGAGCGCAACCGGGCCTACCAGCCGGCGGTCGCCATTCTCGGGCTGCAGCTCGGCTACACGCAGGGGCCGTGGACCGGCCGCGTGTTCGTGCAGAACCTGACCGACAGGCGTCGCGTCAACGGCCTGATCTTCGACAACCTGGCCTTCGGCCGCGATGGCAACTATTACGGGCCGATCGACACGTCACGGGTGGTGGGTGCGGAGATATCGATGCAGTTCTAGTCAAGGCGCGAACGGCGTGGCCACGATGCATCGCACGCGTGGCCACGCCGCCTCCGGGCTCAGGGCGCGTCGTTCTTCAGGCCGGTCCGGTCGCAGAACTCCATGAAGGTGCGTTCGGTGACGTTGGTGGTGGGGCAGGGCGCCCACGCGGAACGAAGGCCCACCAGATACTCGACCCGGTCATGGAAGAGCGTGAAGTCCTCGACGCTGGTGCGACCCGTCATCGGAATATCCGAACGGAAACTGTTGTGCAGCGCCGTGATCTCCGGATTGATCAGGTTCTTGGTCAGGTCGCCTCGGTTGAGATAGGCCAATCGCGCCCGCGTTCCACCGGCTTCCTCGGTAAAGACGACCTCGTACCAGGTGACGCCGATGCCGTGGTCGGTGAAGAAGCTCGTCGTGTTGCCCACGTAGCCGATGCGGGTCTGCGCGTAGCTGTAGTTGTACCTGGCGCGGACGTCGTTTTCCCGCTCATCCAGCTTCATCCTGTCGGGCACGAGCAGGGTCAACGTTTTCTCCGACGCCGCTTTCAGCTCGGCGGCGGTCTTGCCGGGATAGAAGCGGGTGGATGCCGCCGTCTGTTCGGGCGTGACCTTCTTGGGGACAATTCCGCAGCCACTGACGACGGACATGACAGCGATGATCGCAACGGCTCGCACGGATTGCATTCCTTGGTAGTGTGTCTGGAGCGGGCAAACGCGCCCGCCGGGGGTGAACCGTGTGCACCAGCGTTGCCAGATGAGCTGCATCCCGTGCAGCGCGTTCGGCAGGCGTGGCATCGCCACCGCCTGCGTCGACCCGATCAGCGGGGGCAGAAGCCCCGCGCGATGGATGGTCATCCTTGCCGATACAGCTCCGTTTCGGGCGCGAGTCTACCACCCGCGAGCTTCGTGACGTGCCGCAGCGCCAGTGCGGCGCCATCGGTTGTTGAGTGGAATGTGATGTTATAACATCCCGCTTCTTTCAAGGGGGATGTATGCGTCGTCACGCACTTGCAGTTGCCATTCTTTTCTCCGTCCACAGTGCCTACGCGGCGGAGGACGTCACGCTCCCCACCGTCCGCGTCAACGCCGATGGCCCGTCACGCATCGACAGCATCGTGGTGGTCGAGAACCGCCAGGCGCAGAACCGCACGCTCGGCACCCTGCTTGAGCACGTGTCCGGCGTGCAGAGCAGTGCCTTCGGGCCGAATGCCGGCGCGCCGGTCATCCGCAGCCTCAGCGGCAGCCGCGTGCAGATACTGGAGGATGGCCAGTCCATCCTTGGCCTGAACGCGTTGAGCGGCGACGTCAACATTCCCTTCGACCCGTTGTTTGTCCGCAACGTCACAGTCAACAAGTCGTCGGACACCGTCCGCTATGGCGGCAACGCGCTGGGCGGCAGCGTCAACATCGATTCCGGCCTGATGTCCCGGGCGATGGAAGACAAGGACCAGACGATGGAACTGGTGCTGCGCAAGGGGTTCAACGACGCCGATGCCCAGGGCTTCCGCATGAACTTCAACAACCAGCGCAACCTCTCCACGAACCTGCAGATGTCGGTCCAGCGGATCTCGCACTACGACATTCCGGGCAACAGCAAGGCCGCGGCGTGCGACAGCCGGCTGTTCCCCGCGGCGGGCGGGGTCAACAGCGCGCTCGCCGACGCGTGCCAGAAAGAGGCGAGGGTGCAGCAGATCTACAACAAGGCGTCCCAGCCCTACATCGATCAGTTCATGACCGAAAACCCGGACTGGGCCGACGGCGATTTCTCGTTCTATACCAACGCACCCCGTTCGGTCTGGATGGGCAAGACCTACCTCAATCCGGTCAACCCGGCCTATCAGGAAGGCACCCCGTCGTACGTGCAGAACAGGATCAACCGCGATGTGACGCCCAACTACCGCGGCACGCTCGGCAACAGCTACGCCAGGAACACGCACCTCGGTGTGGGCTCCACGTATTTCTTCGACCGCGGCTACGTGGGCGTCAGCCTGGATACCAAGGACAGCGAGTACGGCGTGCCCGGCTTCTCGATGGAGAACCAGTCCTTCGGTGCGGACGCCACCCGCGACCGTCCGGTAGGAGTCAAGCTCAAGCAGGACAAAGTGGCGATCGAGGGCCAGCTGCGGGACCCGCTGCCCTTCCTCGACAGTGCCGAGCTGCGGGCCTCCCAGGTACGCAACACCTCGGGCGAGTACCTCGGCGCGTCCAAGGCCAACGCGTACCGCTTCAACACCACCCAGGCCGAACTGCTGCTGGCGCAGCAGCCGCTCGGGCCGCTTAGCGGCGTGCTCGGCCTGAGCCATCGCGCCCGTGACGTGGAGGGCGCGGGCAAGGACCGCTACCTGCCCGACGTCATCACCGACAGCAACGCGGTGTTCGTCAAACAGACGCTGGCGTTCGACTGGGCCACCCTCGATGCCGGATACCGGCACGAGCGCGTGGCGCACGATATCCGGGACAGCCGCTTCACCTCCTCACGCAATTCCCCCAACACGCGGCTGGCGGACCGCTCCTACGCCTTGAACAGCTACAACGTCGGCAGCTACGTGCCGCTCGGCCGCCTGTTCGGCGCCAAGCTCCGCTACGCGTCCTCGGAACGGGCGCCCGACATCAACGAGCTGTACGCCAGCAACCGGCACTACTCGATCATGACCCAGGAGGAGGGCAACCAGAATCTCCTGCCGGAGCGCGCCCGGACCACCGAGCTGACGCTGCTGTTCAACCGCGGTGGGCTGCAGGCCACCGCGACGGCCTATCGGATGAAGGTCGACAACTTCCTCTACCAGGGCCACTCCGGCCTGCAGACCGCCAATCGGTTGCCGCTGAAGTACTGGAAGCAGACCGATACCACCGTCAAGGGCTTCGAGGTCGACATGGCGCAGTCGCTGGAACTCGGCCGTGCCGGCACGCTCACGCTGGCTGCCTTCGCCGATCTGGTCAAGAACAGGGCCGACCACCCCGACAGTCTGCGCGGGCACAACGACGGCGCGTACCTGCCCAACATGCCCACCAACCGGTATGGCGCGAACCTGGCGTGGGAACGGGAGGGCTGGACGGCGCGGCTGTCGAGCACCTACTACGACACCCAGCGCTACCTGGGCAAGAACGTAAGCCAGGAAGTGCCGCTGGACGCGTTCAACCTGGTGGACCTGCAGGTCAGCCGTGCGTTCGTTCTGCGCAACGCGTTCGCCTCGTCGATCGAGCTGTTCCTCAACGGCTCCAACCTTCTCGATGAGGACGCGCGTCCGCACAACTCACCGTTGAAGTACATCGCCCCGTTGCCGGGGCGGGGGTTCCAGGTGGGGGTGACGGTACGGATGTAGCCGTGATGGCCGGCCGCCATCGTGCTGTGACGGCACGATGGCGGCAGCCCGGGTGATCGCAATGGACTACGGCTTGGACCGGCCGCTCCACGACTTGCTCACGATCATCCACTTTCCATCGATCTTCGACAGGGCGAGGTAATCCAGACCTTCCCACCGGGGATAATCCAGCATCACCCTGACCATTGCCGCGCTCTCGGTCACTTCCAGAATCTGGTAGCTGCGTTTGCGCAGCGCCTCGTCGTCGGCGGGCTTGCCCGGGAAACCGCTCGCCCACTCTTCGGCGGTTTGGGTAACCACGGCGCCCCGGGCCGTCGAATAGCCCACCACGACCCCATCCTTCCTCAGAATCTCGAAGATCAGCTTCGGGTCGCCTGCTTCAAAGCCGCGCATCATTTTCTGCATGACGGCATTTACCGCCTCGCGGTCACCGCTCTGCGCCAAGGCCCAGCCGGGCGCGAGGAGAAGCGTACCTGCCACAACAACGGATCGGATCAGTGTCTTCATGGGTCTTCCAGTGGTCATCAAGGAGGTGAATGTGGCCGGCGGTCGCCGTTCATCGGCGCGGCCCCCGGCGGGTGGAGCACGGGTACTGCCGGTGGCGCCCTATTTCCGGGTGATGTCGCCAAGCACGCGGACCACGGCCTCCGCCACGGGAGCGGCGGACGCGTAGTTCTGGCCTGTCACCACGCGACCATCGACTTCGATGTACGGCGCGTTGCTGTCTATCGCCCGGAAGGTGCCGCCGCGGGAGACCACCGTCTGGCGGATCAGGAACGGGAACTGCCTGAAGTACGCGGCATCCTGTTCTTCGTGCTCTTCCGGATAGCCGGTGATCCGCTTGCCCGCGAGCAGGCTCCGCCCGCCGGACAGGGTGAGGTTCACCATTCCGGCGGTGCCGTGGCAGACGGCCGAGACGACCCCGCCATTGCGCTCGTACACATGCATGGCGATGCGCTGCAGGGTCGGATTCTCCGCCACCCCGTACATGGCGTTGCTGCCGCCGACGTAGTAGACGGCACGGTAGCGGGCCGGATCGATCTGTGACGGGGTGGCGGTGTTGCGCAGCCCGCGCATGATGCGGTCGTCCGCCAGCCGGGACGCCACGTCCTCGCTCACATAGGTATCGAGGATGGGCACGTCGCCGCCATCGGGGGAGACGAAGTCCACCGCATAGCCCGCGGCATGGAAGGTGTCCCAGGCATGCACCACCTCACCGAAGCTGATGCTGGCCGGAAGGGTGGAGGTGCCGTGGACCTTGCTGCTGGCCAGGATGAACAGGATGCGGTTCTGGCCGGCATCGGCGGGAGGGCTGGCGAACGTACTGGCCGGCCAGGCAATGAGCAGGAAGAGGAGGGTCAGCAGAGAGCGGAGGGATCGGAGTGGGTGCATGAGCGCTGGCTCGCAGGAAGGAGCCAGCACACTAGCCAATACCTATCAAATCAATGTCTTGCGATAGCTTTCAGGAGTGCTGGAATCGCTTTTCGGAGTCGCCACTGCCCGCCCGGAAGGCCGCAGGCGTGACGCCGGCCCACTTTTTGAACGCGCTGTGGAAGGTCGACATGGACTGGAAGCCCGCCTCGTCGGCCACCACCTCCAGCGGCTTGGCCGGCACCTGCTGGAGCAGCACCTTGGCTTCGCCCACGCGCAACTGCGCCAGATACTGCTTGAACGAGGTCTGGTTGTTGTCGTTCAACACCTGCGACAGCCGCGTCTGGGGCACGCCCAGCCGACGGGCGAGGCGGGGCAGGGTCAGCGTGGGGTCCAGATGCAGCCGCTCGCGTTCCATCAGCTCGGCCAGAGCCTGCAGATGGGTGGCGGCTTCGGTCTCGGGTATCCGGCGGTCCTGGTACGGCTCGATCGGCGCCTGTCCGGCGCGCAGCCGCAGATGGACCACCGCGCTGGAGGCCAACACGAACGTGAAGGACAGCGCCCCGACGATGTAGGAGGTGTAACCCGCCGTGTAGTAGGCGAACCAGATGACCCAGATGGCAGCCACCGTCCCGGTCAGCAACCGGCCCGAAGGCGTTCCCGACAGCCGTCGGCGCTGCAGAAGCAGCTGGGCGCTGGCGAGCAGCAGGTATCCCAGCCACACGTAGTTGATGCCCGGGGTGATCCACTGCCGCCACAGGTCGGGGTGATCGACATACGGCAGGAACACGTTCACGGCGACGGTAAGCAACAGGACCCCGCCGATGTGCCAGCGGTCGGCCCGCCCGGGCCCGGACCTGTCGCCCTGGCTCGAGCGCACCAGAAAGAACAGGCAGGGTCCGATCAGGAAGCAGGCGGTGAGGCCGATCTGCAGGGCAATCCGGGGGATGTCCGGCCAGAAGTAGAAGACCACGGACTTTCCCGTGCGCACCGCTACCATCAGGATCAGCAGCGCCAGCCACCGCGGTGTGGGTTCGCCCTTGGCCCGCCACCAGAGAAACGAGGCGGCGGCGATACCGGTGAAGGCACCGAGCATGGCAAAGAAGAACAGGAAGTGTTGGCCCAGCACGATCGATCCATCGAAGTCACCTGCGGGGAACGGTAGCAGGCTGGCCGGGGAGGTGGAATGTGCCAACGCTCACTGGCCCACCAGGAACCGGCACGCATTGACCCGGGCGAACTCATATCACATGCACATGCGTTGGTATTCATTGAATATGTGACGGGGCTTCTTCCATTTTCCGCGATTATGTGGAAACCGGTGGCCATGTTATATATGGGGCGCGACAAGGGGTACACGGATGTCGCATCCACAACACGCAATCAGCTCCACCAGCGCGGCCGCAGCGGGCACCTGGTCCGTTTCGGCTGCGCCACGCAATTGAACGAAACCCCGAGCAATGGTCACTTACCATGGAGCAAAGGTATGTTCTCGATATGGACACGGCCCCTCAGCATCGCATTGCTGGGCCTCGCCGCCGCCAGCGCAAACGCGGCAACGCCAGGCCGACTCACCGTACAGGAAACAAATGATCTGCGGCAGCTGATCGACAGTGCGCCGCCACACGGCACGCCCGCGTTGATGGATCTGTCAAACCCAGCGCACGAACGCGCCTACTACGCCCTGCTGCGGCTGAACGGCATGACGCCCGAGCGGCGGCCGAACCTCTACCGCACGCTGGCCAAGGTCAAGCAGACGCATGTTGGCCTGCGTGCAGACGGCGCCCCGTTGCCGGCACTGTCGCTGCAGAGCAGCGCCTTTGCAGGTACCGATGCGCCCCGTAATGACTATGCCGTGTTGAACATCGGCACCAGCGACTGGAAGAAGATCGATTCGACAGCGTTCAGCACCATGTTCAACGGTTCCCACTACTCCAACACGATGGTGACCGTCACCGATTCCAGCGGTGATGTCATCAAGAGCAATGCCGCCGAGGAATGGGATGGCGGCCGCGATATGGCCGTTGACAGTGGCGAGGGTGAAAACAAGACCGGCGGCCTCATCGACGCCGTCGGAATCTATTATGGCGAGGACAAGTCGGGCGCGCCCTACGGCCCGGTCTACGCGGCCATCTCGGGCGGGTATTTCCCCAAGCAGGTGAACAACGACAGGCCGACCATCACCACGACCAACACCAACATCGTGGTCTGTCTCAATCGTGCCAACGCCGATCCAACCGCACCCACCGCCTGCGACTATGGCCCGACTGATCCAGGCCGGATGCCGCCCGACATAAAATTCCCGTTCAAGGGCTCGGTCCAGTACCACGACCCCATCGACATCGACCCGGCGACGGGAAAGCCACCCAAGGGTCTCTACAGCGTCACGCTGTCGCTCACCGGCCGCAGCACGGGCGGCAACTGCAAGATGGTGGACATCGCCGAAAAGTTCATGAACGACCCGAACACGAAGATCAAGGGGGACACGATCACCTGGGATCTGGAACCGGCGAACTTCAGTACCGTGTGCTGGCAGAACAACGAGTTCTACACGTTGACGCTTGCGTTGATGCTCGGCGTCAAGAGCGTCCCGGTGTGGGCCACCATCACCAACGCGCCCAACGCCAAGCCCACGATCTCCACCCTCATCACCAAGCAGCTGCAACTGCAGTACGGCTGCATGCTGGAAGGCACGCCCATCCTGATGGCCGATGGCAGCACCAAGCCGGTCGAGAAGGTCGATAAAGGTGACCGGCTGCGCGGCAGGGATGGAACGGACGTCATCGTGGAGTGGCGCACGACGGGCTGGGATACACATTCGGTGGAGCTCACCGACAAGGCAGGCGGGCGGGTGGAATTGACACCGCTGCATCCGGTGGCCACGCAACGGGGCATGGTTCAGGCGCGCGATCTGAAGAAGGGCGATGTCGTGTACGGCCCACGTGGCCGCACGACGCTGGCAACAGTGACCCCGCGCGAGGCGCCGAAGGCGTTCAACGTCTTTAACCTCGGTGTGGTCAGCGGGACCGGTACAGCCATCACCCAGCGCGACGATGCCGCGTTCTTCGCCGGCGCGCTGCTGGTGGGCGATGCCGCCGTGCAGGGCGAGCTGGCCGCTCGCCAGGCACTCGGCAGCGGGCGCAGCCCCGCGCAGCTGCGCGCTCGTGTTCCGAATGCCTGGCGTGCGGATTTCGACAACTGGACCCGGGAGCAGTCCGCACGGGGGACGCCATGAATGCCACCGCCCAGGGCGACCCGGCCACGCCGATGGAAATCATCTCTGCAACCTACGATGGACTATCGCTGACCGTGCAGTGGAAGCCCTTCTCGGCGACCGGCCTGACCGGCTACGTGGTGTCCCTGCTGCATGAAGGGGAGGGCATGAACAACGTGATGGTCAAGGACCCTGCGGTGGTTTCCTTCATGTTCGGCGTGCTGCTCAAGGCTGGCGACGTTTACAAGGTCTGGCTGACGCCCGTCCTGCGTCCAGGCCGGCCGGACACCGATAGACAGAGCAACGTGGTCGAGATCCCGTATCCGGCTGCTACGGCGGCGACAGGAGGTGTTGCATGACGATCTGGACACTGCGTCTCTGGGCGTTGCCGCTGATCGCCGCATCGCTGACGGCGGGGGGCGCATGGGGCAGCCCGCCCGTTGCTGCCGCCCCTGGGGCCCAGGGTACGGCGGGCCTCACGCCGGCACCCGTTGCGCGCAAGCTGAACCTGGAGGATCCCGAGGAGAGGCGGCTTTACCAGGACGTGCTGCGGCGCGCGGGCGTGGCACAGGGCAACCCCCTCTATGGATGGGGCACCACGCCCACGACGGGCAAAAAGAGCAAGGCGAAAGGCGCAGCCCCCCAGCAGGTGTTCACGCTGCTGGGTTTCGGCAGCGACGATGCCGGTCGCCATGTGTCCAGTGGCGCCCTGTATGCAACGGATGCCGAGGTCTACAAGATCACGCTGACGCTGGTGGTTACCGACGCTGACGACAATGTGGTCACCCGAGGGCTGATCGACGTAACCGACCGTCAGTCGGTTGTACTGAACACCCCCACCGGTCCCAACCCCGAGGGCGGGGAGATCAACGCGGTGGCAGTGGCCAGCGTGCTGTACAGGGACGGCACTCCGGACGTCTTCTACGTCAACGGCGAGGCGGCGAGCTATCCAACCAAGGTGACCCAGCAGGCACCCGCCCGTGACGCCGGCGGCTCGACCAGCAATGACGTTCAGATATGCATCAATCGCGCCACCGCCAAAGATGCACCGGAACCGCGGTGCACTACCGTGCTCGCTTCGGCGGAGCAAGTGCCGTCGCTGCAGTTGCCGGTCATCGGTTCGGCGGTGTTCGGAGGCGACATCGACGTCGATGCCCAGGGTAGGCCGGACAAGGCCAGTGCGTCCCTGGTGATGGTCGCGCCGGACGGAACGCCCGCATGCCATATCGCTGCATTGGGCGATGCGTTCTTCGCCGACCCGGAGACGAAAGTGGCGGGCAACACGCTCAGTTGGGCGTTCAATCCGCTGCACTTCGAGGGTTGCCCCATCGCAACCGGGCCGTACAGCTTTTCACTGGCGCTACAGGTCAATGTCCAGGGCAAGCCTGCCTGGGTGTCGGCCAGTAGTGCGATCAAGCACAGTACGCTAACGGCCCGTGCAGCTCCTCCCGTACAGGTGACTGCAGGCTGCCTGGCCAAGGGCACCGCCGTGGCTCTGGCCAAGGGTGGCACTCTGCCGGTGGAGGAGGTGAAAGCGGGTGACACGCTTGCAGGGGAGTCCGGCGGTCTGGTCGTGGCCGCCGTCGCATCGGGAACACGCACGCAATCGCTGACGCTCACCCTGGCCACCGGTCAGCGCATCGAGATGAGCATGATCCATCCGGTGGCAACCCATCGCGGCATCGTCCAGGCGCAGGACCTGAGACTGGGAGATGAAGTGACCACCCGCGAGGGCCGCTCGCGGGTCGCCACTATCCTGGCCCAGGAGCTGCCTGCACCGCTGCAGGTGTACGACCTGGTGTTGACCCCCGCACGCGGATCAGAAACGCAGGGCTCGACCTTCTACGCCGGAGGCATCCTAGTGGGTGACGCGGCGATGAAGGCCGGTCTGGTCAATGCAGGTTCCCCTGCCCAGGAGCATCGTCCATGAGCGACCATGACACGCAACACACTGCCAGCCACGCGGCAGACGCCCACGCCGCCGCCGACACCCCGATGGTGGTGACGACCACTGCGTCCAAGGCCAACGTCGTGCACGTTCAATGGGCGCCGGCGAGCTACAAGAACTGTGACGGGTACGTCATCGGGATCATCACCGGTGCCACCCGGCTGACCAACTTCCAGGTGCTCGACCCCAAGGCGACCGGCGACCAGGTGCAGTTCACCTGCGAGGCGGACGGCGTCTACTCGGTGGTGGTGGAACCCATCATTCGCGGTCGACCCAGGGACGCCCTTAGCTCGGCGCCCGTTGGCATCCCGTACCCCTGAGCAACAGCGTGCTCCGCCCTCCCTGGGGAGGGCGGAGCACGGCACTCAGCCCAGCGTCCCGGCAAAGGTCAGGACCAGATGGATGCCCACCAGCTTCGCTGGGTCAAGACGGTCTCCGTCTCTCAACTCCCGTGGAATGTCCGCACGCGTGACCTGCAGCATCCAGGTGGCGCCCGGATCGAGATCCACGGCGAGTGATGTGGCCACCGACGTGCTGCCGGTGAACCCCAGCGCGATGGGGTCGGCCATGCCGGGAACGGTGAATGCCACCGGCAAAGGGCCCACGAACAGAGTATCCGCAAGCTCCAGCTGCAGGTAGGCGCCGGACAGCGCCACCGGCCCGTTGAGATTGAACGGGAACAGACTGCGCGGAACCGGGAACTGCAGTGTCTGCACGGCGGCATCCGCAGCCGGGTGCATGAACGCGTACCACGCACTGCTGTACTGGCTCAGCTCCAGCAGGCGCGCACCAGCGACCTCGTTTGGCACCAGCTCGCCAACTGCCTTCTGGAACGCCGCGCCCCCGGCAAGAGCGGTGTAGTCGATCTGGAGGATGACATCGGAAATGGCGGCAAGGTTGAAGGCGTTGGTCCGCTGCGGCATGTCCAGCGTCCATTGCGAGACGGCCCCCGTTCCCTCGAACGGCACGTAGCGGTCATCGCCATTGTCGGCAGCGCTGCCGTCGTCGTCGATCGCGCGTGAGATCGCGATCTGCTGCTGATTGCGCCAGTTCAGCCGCAGCACACTGTCCGCCGGCGCCGTGGCATCCGCCCCCAGCAGGAACGCGACCGCAGCGGGATCGTCTTTCATCAGGATGGCGTTCGAGGTCTGGGTCAGCATGCCGTGCAGATCCTGGTACGGACCCACCACGGAGGGGATGGTGACCCGCAGGCGCTGGATCCTGCGGCAGTAGTGCCCGGGGAAGTCCAGGTCGAACAACAGCTCGCTCAGACCGAACGTGCACGAGCCGGTGCTCTGCAGGTCCAGCAGCGCCTTGGGGTCCATGTCGCGCAGCGAGAGGGTCTTGCTGATGCTCAGCCTGCGGGCGTTTCCTCCCAGGTAGCTGCGCTCCATCTGCCCCAGCCCCAGCAGCAGGCCCTCGCCTGCAAGGAGGCCCCTGCGCCCGCTGTCCCAGTAACGGAAATCGATGAACGTCGCCGCGCTGTCCATTTCGTACTGGTACGCCCGCTGTGCGGACATGGCCAGGTCGAAGGCGAGCTTGTAGGTCTGGAAATACAACGCCGACAGCCGCGTGGACATCCACGCATACAGTTCGGCACTGGTGAACTTGTCGAGCAGGAATCGTCCGGTGTCCTCCGCCTGGGCAACCTGCACAGTGTTGAGCTGCAGGTCGCGACGCGCCATCTCCACCCGGGCCTGCGCCGCCGCGATCTGGCTCTGCTGCTGGCTCACCTCGTAGCCGGCCAGCTGCGCCTGCAGCGACCACTCCTGGCTGCGTCGCTGATAGCCCGCCAGCACCGAACTCAGCGAGGCGGCAAAGTCGAAGTTGCGCGACACCGTGTCGTAGATCGCAGACGCTGCATCGAATGCGAACCCGACCTGGATACCGCCATAGGTCATGGCGAATGGCGACCCGACGTTGGGCACCAGGTGCGCCGCACTGGACATCGCCCGCATGACGCCCGACTGTGTCTGGAACACATTGGCCAACGCCATCATGGCGATGTTCACTTCTTCGGCCGGTGATAGTCCATCGTCCACCAGCGTGGCGTAGTACGTCTGCCGGTACGCCGCCGAGGCCTGGGAGGTCTTCAGGCCCGCCAGTGACTGTTCGGCATCAATGATCTGCTGCTGCTTCATCTGCGTGGTCAGGTCCATCACCGCGCTTTCCTGGGCGTTCTGAAGCTGCGCCAGCGCCTCCGCGTCCTTCTTCTCAAGGGCAGACAACAACGCACCGCCAAAGGCGATGAGCGTCTGGGTGAGCGATGCCGCCCGGTCATGCAGGGTGCGGAACCGGTAGGCCGGTGTCGCCGCAGGGCTGTGGTCGAGCACGTCAGGCAGTTGCCCTCCGTTGCGGGCCACCGCGCTCACCAGCGCATTGGGGTCGATGGGTGGCTGGTAGAAGGGCAGCTGACGCACAAGCCCTGCCAGGTTCATGCAGTTGCGCAGCTTGTACAGCCGGTCCTCGATACGGGTCCAGTACGCCACCAGGTCAGCGTTCTCACCGACACCGAAGTAGGTATGCAGCAGGTTGAATGGCGCCGGGTTGTACTGGAAGGTCGCTCCGGCGGGTCCGGGCAACACGGTTTCGAGGTCGATCAGGAACTGCGGAATGTGCCCGCCGTAGCTGTCGAGGATGTCCTGGAACGTCATGGGCGCCGGGGTAGGCATCGTGCCGCGGTCGCGCGGCCGGGGGCCCAGCAGGTCGTACGCCATCAGGTACAGCAGCAGCGCCTGGTTCAGCGACTCGCGGGTGTCCAGCGAGAACTGCGCATCGCCCCAGTCCAGCAGGTTGTCGATGTAGTGCATCACCACCGTCTTCCGGAAGGCGCCGGGGCGCAGCGCCGCCACCGAGTAGGGGTCGAAGGGATGCTTGTTCCAGCGCAGGATGGCCGTGTTGTCCGCCAGTTCCTCTGCGATCGACGGCAACGAGGTGTCCTCGCGGAAGGGCTGGAACTGCCAGAACACGGCCGGCTCGGCGGTATCGGGGTCCTGCACCGCCGCCGTCGGATTGAAGATGAAGTCGTACCAGCGCTGGGCCTCGGCGAAGCGCTGGTTGGCGTTGAGCAGGGACGCAAGCAGGAACGGAATGTGGAAGAAGACCTCCTCGAAGTAGGGCCTGTACGCTCCCTTGAAGTCGACCTGGCCTCCGCACAGCACGTCCGGCGGAATCGTGTTCGGGGGCGGCGGAATCCCGTCGCCGGTCGGGTCGCATGCCGCGGTGATGGTGGAGATCGGGCTGTAGAAGCGAGAGAAACACAGTGCGCCGGTGCCATGCGCGGTCTGCGTGCGATTGGACAGCAGCGCCTCGATGCCGCCACCAAAGAGGACACGGCTCATTCGGCCTACCGCGCCGGCACTGAGCCGCGTGAACTGGACCACGGCGTCCTGGACGTTGATGGGGTCATCGGTATACGCGCCGCAGCGCAGGATCACCTCATCGGCGTCACCGCTCAACGTGGCGCTGCCGGCGGCCATGCTGACGATCGACTCGATCTGCCGGAACGAGGTGTCGGTGGTGACCGCCAGGAAGCTCTCGTCGCCGTTGTCGAACACCCACCAACCCGGCAGGTTGGCGACACCGATCACCTGCGCCTGCCGGGCAAGGCTGTACAGGCAGGTCGTGGTTACTCCGCCGGCGTACACGCGCTCGTAGTAGTCGGATCCGGCGGAAAGCATGTTGTCGACAAGCACGTTCTGGCTGGGAATCAGTCGGAAGGTGCCCTCAAACGAGGTGGCGCCGAACGGTTGTACTCCCTGCGTCGGATTCTCGAAGAACGCCCACGCTTCGGTGGCCTCCAGTGTGTCGTCCAGCACCGCAACCGGCAGCAGCTGCACCGAGCCGGCGCTGCCGGCCGGCATGGCGTTGGCAGCAAGCGATGCGTTGAACACGCTGCGATTGAGCTGCGCGCGATCCTCCGCGCGATCTGCGGTGGCAGGCTTCAGATTCGAGGTGGCGCGTGCGGCATAGGCGTTGCCAAACCCCACCACCAGACGGTCTGACATGCCCTTCACACCCGGCACCACCGTGATGTAGGGGCGATACCAGTAGGGCTGGCTGACATCGATGCCCTTCAACGCATCGTCGCTGGCGGTATCTACCAGCGTGGTGGCATACGTGTCGGGCATCGCATCGAAGACGACGCCCGACAGCGCCGGCTGTGGTGCGGTCCATGTCCTGTCCAGGCGCTGGTATGCGTAGCGGACGGAGCCGCGCAGGCTGTCGACGTTGTTCTGCGTGGTCCCATCCAGCAGGCCGATGCTGGCCTCCTCGGTCTCGACCCAGAACAGGAACAGGCGGCCGAACGCATGCACCGGGGTGACACTGGGGGCTGGAATTTTCAGCTCGACCTTGTTCCATGCCGACCAGATCTCGCCGTCCTGCAGCGTCCGCAGGTAGTACACAAACGGCTCGCCCGCCGACCGGCCAACCATGACCAGCTGATCCACCTGCTCACCGGTGTCCGGATCCGGGGCGGTGCAGTACACCGACCCGACCGTGCGCAGGGTGGCCAGTTCGTCCAACGTTGCCAGGTAGGTCGTGAACGCATTGGTGACCGCCGCATCGGTGATCTCCCCCTGCTGGAGCTGGTCGAGCAGGGTGGAAAACAGGGGGGTGCGCGACCGCATCAAGGTCGGGTCGATGTAACTTTCCGGATAGAGGAATATCTTGCGGTTGGCCTCCCACAGGCGGTAACTCGACAGCCAGCTCCAGGTCAGATCGGAGATCTCCGCCCTGGTTATTCCTGGCTCCAGTGCCATCCTGCAGCGCTGCAGGTACATCTGCGCCGCCAGGGTGAGTTCGAGGATGGGCGTGGTCATGTTGCAGCTGCAGGACTCCACGTCCATCAGCAGGTACTCGCTCAGCCCACGGGGCGAGTCGATCATGGGCACCTCTGGCCGCAGCACCAGCACCGCAAGCGCAACCAGCGCCCTGCGGCGGCTCTCGGCCACTGCATCGCGCGCCGGCCGCGACATCTCTCCCCAGGTGGCATCGCCGTACCTGGCCTTGAGCACGTCCAGCGCCGCCTGCGCCACTTGCCGCCATTGCACCCAGGCGGCCGCATCACCGCCAGGCAGCGTGGTCAGCGGAAGCCGCGCGTAGCCGGCACTGCGGGCGAGCGCGAGCATCGAATCCACCTGCAGACCGGACTGGCTCGCCCGTTGGACACAGAGCCGCATACGCTCAAGGCCGGGCAGGCTGCTGAACGCCTCGCTGTCTCCCCACACCGCCTGGATCAAGGCCGCGGACTGCGCGACCGGCCATCCGGTGAGTGCCTGCAGCGCAGTGAGCTTCAGCTCCGGCGGCTGCATCGGTGCAAGCAGATAGCCGGCAATCGTGAAGCCGCTGGTGGCAAATGCCTTGAGCAGGCGGGCGTACAGGGACAACAGCCACAGGTCGTACAGCCGGGGGTGAGCCAGGTCGCGGAAGTCGAACGCACCGGGAATCACGCAGGCGATGTTCATGTCCCGTGCGCCGATACCCAGCCGGGCCGCAGCGAAGGCGAGGCGGTCTGCGTTGAGCAGCGCCTCGACCAGCGGCACGGGATCGGCCGGCGGCGTCAGCAGCAGCTGCTGCGGCAGCCCCAGCTCACCGACGGTGAGGGTGGCCACACCGCGTGCCATCTCCACCTCGGTGTCGAACAGCAGGGCCAGCTGCGTGTGAATGCCCAGCAGCTGCTCATCCAGTGCATTGCCGAGCACGGCGGCCACATGGGCAATACCCCCACTGATCTCGATGAGGCGGCGCTGTACCGCATCGATCAACCAGCCTCGATCCGGCAGATCCGGGAACAGGAAGGACAGATCGGTAGCCGACGTCACTTCGGTGGTGAGCGTGTCGCCGTCGAGCAGGCCCGCGGCAGTGAGCTGGGCGTGCGCCTGCGCGGCATTGTCGCCGGTCAGGGGACGCACCTCGAGCCGCGTCACGGTAACGGGCAGCAACGGCGCCACCACCGGCAGGCCGGGCGGTTCGGGAAGCAGCACGACGCCGGCGGCATCCAGATCACCGCGCCGGACCAGCGCCTTGAACAGCGCCTCGGAGGTGTCCGCGTCGATGCTGTCGAACACAAATGACTGGGGACCCAGCAGCCAGCCCTTGCCGAGCGCGCGAAGCGTCGCGAGGAACGCCGGCATGTTCTGCGGATCGAGCACGCCCGGCACCCGGCCGAGCACGGGGCCATCGACGATGTAGCCGATCTCATCCAGCGACAGGCCGCCCTGGTCGGCAGCGTCCTTGAACGCCACAAGCGCCAGGATGCCCTCAAGATCTGCCGGCATCCCATCGCCCAGCAGATCAATGGCCTGAAGAAGCGCGGGCAATTTCAGTTTGAGCGCACGGGCAAGCCGGGCCATGCCATACAGGCGCGAAAGCGTGGGCACATCCAGCGTGATCGACGGCCCTGCATGGAGGCGGGCGACCAGCAGGCGCAGATCGGCCTCGTTGAGGCGCAGCGAACCGGTCAGCCACGCCAGGATGCGCCGGTTGTCGGCATCCTCGTTTGCGGGTGACCAGACGATGGGCACGGACGTGAACAGCGGATTGCCCGCGAACGTCGGCCGGTAGGGCGTGCCACTGTCCAACACGCGCGTGCTGTTGAAGGTCCGGTCAAACAGATCCTGCGGACGGGCATCGGTGCCACGCCCGAAGGTTTTCACCACGGAGAACAGCGCGCAGGCCTCGTCAACGGGCAGCGCGAGCCGGTTCTTGAGCTGTGACAGCAGGGCAAGCTTCTGCAGCGTGGTCTCGCCGAGCGCACCGTCCCCGCAGCGGGCGATGGCCCAGTCAAGATCGGCGAACGACCAACCACACGCGGCGGCCAGCCTGAGGAAGCGGTTGATGCGGTCCAGCCGCACGCTGCTCAGTCCTACCAGCAGGTCCAGGCTGTAGTTGGCATCGGTCAGGTCGCTCGCCACCGTGATCGGCGCACCGTCGTCACCTGCATTGATGAAGAACAGGCCGGGCAGTCCCTTCTCGACCTCAAGTGGGCTCAGGTCCTGCTGCAGCAGCGTATAGACCGCAGGCGTGTCCAGGCCGGTGACCTGCGAGAACACGGCCAGCTGGGCGACGCTCTGCGGCGGGCTGGCCTGAGCAGGAGCATCTGTCAGGTTCGCGGGCCAAGGCGTGTCCACGGTAAGCGTGCTGCTGTCGTCGACCCGGGTGATGACGCGCAGGGTGCCGCCAGCGTTCACCACCCAGCCGGTGATCGCGTCGCTGAACGAGGTCCCGGTCAACGCGTTCTTGCCGGCCACCGCCGATACGTTGCCCAGCGCGACCGGCAGCGCGATGGGCGAGGGAGCGGACGACTGCGCCGGCAGACCGTAGTACTGCGACAGGTGTGCGTCGGCGGTGTCGGCCGTGCACACGATGGCCGCCTGTTCGCGGCTGAGGCCCAGCGTCTCCCGCGCCACATCGATGGGCCCAGGCATGCCGGTGGCGCCGCCCTCCTGGGCCAGGAATGTGCTGTAAACCGTGGCGAGCGACTGACCATCGATCCCCAGCGTGGCCCGCAGGCCGAGCAGGTGCAGGTTCTGCGGAAGGAAGAACGGAAAGACACGGGTGGCGATCGCCAGGTCCGCGTCATCGCCCAGCGCGGCGGCCAGGCGCGTGGCTATCACCCGGTTGGCCACCTCTACCTTGGACACCGGGTCCAGGGTATTGGCACAGGTAAGCCCGGTGCTGAACATGTCCGGCCGCCGCGCGGCGAGTGTGTAGGGCGGGGCTACGTCGGGGTTCTCGGCGACGATGGTTTCTTCGATCACCCGCATCAAGTCGACGTAGTACGCCGACGGCCCCAGTACCGACTGACACTCGGGGACCTTCATGTAGTCCAGCGTACCGAACAGATCGGTGTAGCTGGGGAGGTCCGCGACAGCGGCCAGCAGGGCATCGTCGGGCCGCAGGTAGCGGTTTCCGCGCACATGCGGCGAGAACTGGTCGCGCAGCCGCGCCCAGGTATGGGTCACGCGCGACTGCACGCTGCAGGCCTCATCGTGCACCTGCGCCGCGATCCCGGCCGACCCGAGTGCGTCGCCATACCGGGCAACGAACCGGGCACGGGGAACCGCTGCGATGTGGTGCGCGCTGTTCAACCCCTGGGCGTGCAGAACATCGGCAACGGACGGGGCCAGGCCCAGCTGGGCCATGCGCTGGTAACGATGCAGCGATGTGCGCACACCGTCATGGTCATCGCCCTCCAGTCCCAGCGCAGCCAGCGTGTAGGGGCGCCACAGATCCAGCGTCAGCAGGTCAAGGTCG
The DNA here is from genome assembly GCF_046736075.1 of Stenotrophomonas sp. LGBM10. GTDB lineage: Bacteria > Pseudomonadota > Gammaproteobacteria > Xanthomonadales > Xanthomonadaceae > Stenotrophomonas. Next base: position 27,694 of record NZ_CP177163.1, on the reverse strand, counting down.
CCATTGGCCGCCGACAGTACGGCAAGCCGGGGATGGGCGTGGGCGGCGTCGGCAAGGGTGACGCGGGCGCCACGGCGCCCGGAGGGTCGCCGCGCGGAGAGGGGACTGCCGGGAACAGAGGAGTCGAGCATTGCCAACCTCGTTGCGCGAAGCAGAAAGACACGGTGGGTGATGCTGGAAGGCGGTTAGGGGAACGTGTTACCGCCCTGCGAGTGAGTCGGGGTGTTCTGGGGATGGAACGAATACGTGTAGTTCAGCGGCTGCAGTACCGACGTGGGAACGTAGCTCTGCACCACCGACGGCGAAGAACCGAATGTGCTGTTCGAGCTGAATGGCGACGAGAAGCTCGCATACGGCTGGAACGCAATCACCGGAGTGGGCTGCGGCGGCGGTGGTTTGAACGCGTCCATCGGGTCGGGACCAGGCAGCGACCTCAATCCCTGCCAATGCAGCATGAGCCCGGTGTAGGCGGCCAGCTCGTTCGTGTAGATATTTCCGAACTTGGCCGCCCCAACGGTGTGGAACGCGCCCTCATGCTGGCCGACGACGCCGTAGCTGCTGCCGCCGCGCGAAACCGCCCACAGGTTGTTGGCGTTGGTGGCATATTCGGGCAGGAACTGCTTCTTCGCGCCGTGGTGCAGCTCCACGGTCCGGAAGTAGTCATCGGAGGCGACGATGTCGCCCATGTCTGTATCGTTCATTGCCCGGGTGAAGTAGGGCGAGCGCATTTTCGTGTAGGACGATGTTCCACCCGTGTCATCATCCACCCCCGCGTTGGCCTGCGCGGTACGAAAGACAGCCAGCAACTCGGGATTTGACCCGATGTGCAGTGGCTTGAACGTTTCGAACATCGACAGTACCCGATACTCGAGCGCGGGCGAGAGCCTCGAATCGTAGTACTGGGTTGCACTTGTGTTGAAGTCGTAGACGTAATCGTTGATGTCCTGGGCCAGTTGCTGGTACGACTGCGCCTCAGAGGCGGTCAAATAGCGATAGTTCGCTTCGAAGGTGGCAAACGTGGTTGTCGACGTGGTTGACGGCAACGTGATCTTGGCCTTGCACCCGCCTGTCGGATCCACCCACGACAACGGGTTGCAGCCCACGTACTGGTAGAGGTTGGGGCTGTCGACCGGACCGTTGGGGTCGGCGCTGAGCCAGCGGGCCAGCCACGTCACGTAATAGCGGTCACCGAAGAAGTACAGGCCGGTGGCGTCATCGCACTCCTTGCCGCAGAACCGGTAATCCTTCAGCTGGACGTCCGCTTGGGCGTGGCCGGCAATGATGGCCGTGCCGCCATAGGGGAAGTACTCCTCGTAGCTGATCACCGCGCCATCCGCTTCCACCTCCAGCGCCGAAGAGCCGGTGACCGTGGCCAGCTGGAAGCGCAATTGTGATGCGCGCCCATCGCTATCGGGCCAGTAGCAGGCCATCAGCAGCCGGGCACCGGCGTCTTCGACGGAGATGCTGGTGCGCGTCACCTCCGGCGTGGCGGTGGTGGTGGCGGGCAGGGTGCGGACGAACTCGCATCCATCCAGGTAGACCTTGTCTTCCACCTGCAGCCCGCCTGCGGTCAGCCGCTGGGTCACGCGCCGGACCCGCTGCCCGGCACTGTTGTAGATGTAGAACTGCGCATCGTCATCCGCCCCAGACCGGGCCACGGTAACGGCACGGCGCGGGCGGTTGCACCAGTCCCATTCCATCGCGCGCAGGTGGTCGAACGCCACCATGTTCCCATTGGCGTCATAGGCAGCATCCGCGTCGGCAACAGGCCCGTCCTGCGCGTCGAGAACAACCCGGTTGGAGCACTGCGACACCGTGTACCGGCGTGTCCACGACAGCGTGGACTGCGGGGTTGCATGCTCGAGCTGCAGCAGGTTACCGGCGTCGTCGTAGGCGTAGTGTTCTGTGTAAGGCGTCAGCCGGGCAGCATCGAAGGCGTTCTGCGGGCACAACGGCGTATACACGCTCTGCTTGAATCCGGTGCGGTAGGTGCTCGCGCCGATCCCCGGGTTTTCGCGCCCGGTGGCCTGCAGCAGGCGGTAGATGGCATCGTAGGTGTATGCCTGGCGCGGTTCGATGCGCGCCTGGTCGCAGAACACCAGCGGCACGGTTGCGTCCTCGGCGCAGGTGATGTTGCCCACCGGGTCGTATACATAACGGATCTGCTGCAGCGCCTTGCCGTCTCCGATGCGCGACGTCGACACAGTCAGCAGGCGCCCGGTACTTTCCTCGTAGCTGCGCAGGGCCAGCACCCCGCCGCCCAGCTGGGCCGAGACACGGCTGCCCTCGGCGGAGTACACCGCCCTGCTGACCACCGGCGTGGCCGATGGCGCCCCGGCCAGCGTCAGGGTGGTCCAGGCCAGCCAGCCTGAGGCGTAGTAGTCGCTCTGCTGTCTGCTGCCATCCACGCACACCTTGTCGATCAGCTGTTCGAAGGCGTTGCGGGTGGTCCGCGTGGTTCGCGCAGGTTCGAGCGCCACTGTCCTGCCCGGCGACCAGTCGACTTCCCCGCTGTAATCGACGCGGAGTTCGAAGCGGCTGCACGTGGGCTTGCCACCCAGATCGAACGGCCCCTCATGCAGCACACCCGAGGCATCACGCAGTTCCACCCGGCGTCCAATGGTGTTGCTGGTGGCATCGGTCCCATAACACAGCTGTTCAACGCGCTGTTGGAGCCCAAGGGCGCCATCCACGTCAACGTGGACAAGCCGGCTCATCGCATCATAGGCACGGCGGGAATGTACCCCGCGGCCGTCCCATTGATGCACCAGGCGCCCGAGCGCATCGCTGAACACAACGCGGGCGCCGGCATCCACGCTGTCCAGTGTCATCGGGTTGCCCGCGAGGTCGTATCGCGTGGTGATGTTCCAGGTTGCGCTACCCCCTTCGATGGAGCGGCGGCTGAAACGAGGATCAGCCAGGGCGAGTGAGCGGCCGTCGATATCGAGCAGACTGGACGTCACCAGGGAGACGACGCCGGGCGCATCGGCTGTGCAGTTGCGTTGTTCAAGATCGACCGCGCGTCCAAGCGGGTCGAGCCAGCGCGTCAGGTACGTGCCCGCAAATAGCGCCGCCTGTTCCAGCGCCCGGCGCTCGTCCGCGAACCCGGGCGAGGTATCGCCGATATGGGCAAGGTAATAGGGCGAGGTTGTCACCGTGTCGTCCAGATCCCATTCGTCGCTGGACCAGGCACGGTAAACGGTGCGGGCGATGAAGCCCTTGGCCGTCAGCGTCTCCACCACACGGCCCTGTGCATCGAGCCAGTCGGTCTCGAACGGCCCATCGGAGCGTCCGCTGTACTCCACTCCGTCGGTGAAACAGGCCGACCAGCGCCTGACCGCCGTGCCCTGGATGTCCAGTGCCACGTGGTCCTTGGACAACCAGGCGTCCTGCAGACGCCCACAGGCCTCGGCCTCGACCCACGTCTTGTTCTGCAACGCACGCTGGAGCGCATCGCTGTAGGTCGCCACCACCACCAGGCGCGACGACTGCCCCGGGGCCAGCTGGCTGACATGCAGCTGGCGCGCGATGCTGAGCACCACCGGCGGCAGGCCTGAGCCCGGCCGCTCCTGGTAATGGAAATAGGCACTGGCCTGTTGCAGGTACGCCGCTGGGTCGGCCAGCACCTCCGCAATGCTCCCGGCGGGCAAGGGCACGTAGTCGTCAATGCTGGCATCGCCCTGGCGAACGCCACTGGCCGGTGCGTGGAAGCGGGTGGCCACAACCACCCGCCCCAGCGCATCGGTCAGCACCTGGTCGACCACCCCGTTCACGTCGACCAGTGCCGCCGTCTGCAGCGCCTGGTAATCCGGCACCGCGCGGGCGGTGCCGTCGGCATTGGTCATCGCCAGTGGCAGCAGCGCATAGTCATCGTAGGTGATGGACACGGTGCTTCCTGCCGCATCCGTGGTGCTGATCGGACGGTGGAACCGGGCTGCATCGGAAAAACGGGTCACCGCATCGGACGCCCACCAGTAGCCGTCTTCAAACTGAAGCAGGCCGTCGTCCTGGATCTGCTGCGAGGTCAGCCGGCCGTCATACACCTGCGCCGCCATGCCCGCACTCAACCGGGTGCTGCCTGCGTGATGGCGCAGCGCCGGCCATGCCACCGCACCGTAGGGCAGGGCGGCGCCGCCCTCGGCATTCCAGTAGAACAGCCGTGTGTCCAGGCGCAGGCGCGCCTGCGCCGACGTGCCCGAGAACGGCTGCTCGGGCGGTATCACGTTCTGCAGCGCGAGCAGCGTGCCGGCCAGCATCGCGTCGAAGTCCAGCCAGCGGCCGGGGGCAGGGCCCACCCCGGCCAGCGCGTACGCTGCCTCGCCGAGTGCCGGCACCATGAAGGCGCCGGACTGTTCCAGCGGCGCGGCAAAGCGGGCGTGCGTGGCCGTTGCCAGCGCATTCGTCTGGTACGCCGGCACAGGCGTGGTGGATGCAGGCGGTGCCGGCGCGCCCCAGCCCCGGGCATTGGCGATGTCGGCTGCCAGGATGACATGGCCGCAGTCGTCTACCTGGAGAGTGAACTGCTGGCTCACGCGCGGATCCAGCGCGTCGCGCTCGTAAACGGCAGTGACGGTCTCGCGGCCGGCCACCTGGAAGGCCGATTCGTCCTCGCCGCGTCCAGGCTGCACTTCACGCACTGTGTAGCTGCTGCTCACGACCGTGCAGGGCACCTCCTGCAGCGCCCCGCCATCAAGCGCATAGGTTTCCCTGCGCAGCACCTGCCCCTTCAGCGCACGGTGCGCAACCCGCAGCAGTGCGGCATCGGGCAGGGCGGAAAGGGTGATGAAACGACTGTCGGGCGCCGGCGGCTGGCGCCCTGCCACGCCAGGCCAATACTGGCCGGCATACTGCAGGGTTGCCACATCGGCGTTGATGAATGCACCGGTGTCGTACCACGTCCGCGTGTACGCCGGTGGCGCGTAGGACTCCTCCTGCACCACGCCTTCGGTCCATCGCTCCACGTAGCCGAAGCCACGGAACGCACTGGCGACAGGGTCGTAGTATCCGTCGTGGTAGGCGATGCGCAGCGTCTGGCTGGCACCCGAGAATGGTTCGGTGCTGGTGATCCGGGTCACGGCGTGAACCGGGAAGGGCAACGCACATGGCCACGGACGGCCGGCCAGACTGTCCGCGAGGGCGAACTGGCTGGAGGTGCCGTATTCCAGCGTCGTCGTTGCCCCGAGATCGTTTCGTACCGCAGCCAGCAGCCCCGGCCTGCGTCCTCCGGTCAGATCGATGAGCCACTGCCCCTCGGTCGCCGTACCCAGCAGAAGGTTCTGGCTGCCACCGCCAAGAAGGTCCCCGCTGCCCGCGTAGCTGAGCTGTGTGTAGGCCACCGGCAGGTCGATCACGACCGCCGGGGCGAAGCCCCCGCCTGTCTGGTTGAAGTAGAGATGGACCTGCCGTTCCCCGAAGTAAACCAGATCCACGCCGCCGGTACCGCTCAGATCCGCGAGCCGCAGCCGTGTTGCATCGAACCCGCCGGGGAACACGGGCGCTCCATCGAACAGGATGCGCTGGGCAAAATGCCCATAACCCAGGCTTGGCCAGCACTCCACGCTGCCGTCGCGGATGCGCACAATGTGTGCGCCCCCGTCGCCGATCGGGTCGGCAAACGCGATGAAATCGCGCTGCGATGCCATGCGTGGATCGGGCACGCCGGTGGGCAATGCCAACGCAATGGGATCACCATAGCCGTCGGTACCCTTGCCGGGGTACCAGCGCACCGAGTCCGGCCCCATGACCAGCAGATCCGCCACGCCACTTCCCGTCACGTCCACGTACTGCGCAGCCGCCGCGGCCGCTTCCGGCGCCCAGTGCGGGAACGACTGGAACGCGCTCCATCCTGCACCGCGCGTGTAGCGGTAGTACCCAGCCTGCGTGCCTTCGGCAACGACGCAGTCGAGCTGCCCGTTGGCCTCGAGGCTGGTCAGCAGCTGGCGGCCGGCAGACACGTCACGCTGCAACGGCATGGCCTGTGGCGTGAGCGCCTCGGCGAACCGTCCGTCGCCGAGGTTGCGCCAGAACAGGCATGCCGATGGCGTGCTGAACAGCAGGCCAGGCAGCCCTTCGCCCAGAAGGTCTGCCACCACCAGCCCTCCTTCCGAGAGCGGCGCAGGGAAGGCGCCGCGCGCCGGCGTGACGGCGCGGAACACCTGCCGAGCTGGGGTGAACGCCTGGTAGTCCAGACTCAGGCCAGGCCGCTCAAGCATCGCGCGCGAGCCATCCGGCAACCGCCGGTACCCGCGCTGCACCGCACGGCACAGCATCGACAGGCCGTCCTGCGGCAGGTAGTCGAGCACCGTGGCCGCCACCAGGCAGGGACGCGGTCCCAGCTCCGGCAGCGCATGGAACATCAGCACGCCGCGGCAGAGGCGATAGGTGCGCACCTCGAAGCCGCCGCGGTAGCTGGAAAACGCGTCCGGCCGCGCCGGCCAGGTGCGTGCCGGGCGGTATGGATCCGGGTTGTCCGGCCCGATGTCGTACTCGCCGTAGTCGAACACCATCCGCATCGCATACCCGGCGTCCGCATCGCTGCCCGGGCAGGCGCCATAGCGGATCTCGGCAATGTAGCGGTTGGCGGTGTGGTCACGGCCGGCATTGCAGGGCAGTGCCGGGATGTTCTCGGCGTCTTCAGGCTTGTAGATGTACTCGACGCGATCGCCCGAGGCATTCACCGACCGCTGGATCAACCAGGCAAGCACGCGCGCCGGACACGCCGGGTCGGCGATCCGCGACGCGGCATCGCTTCCAAGCACGGCGACGCTGCCGTCGGCACTGGCGATTCTCCAGTGTTCGTCGCCCCCATCCAGCCGCCGCCAGCGCTCGAAACGTGTCCCATCACCATCCGAGCGGCGACGGTATCGCCACACGTCATAGTCCACGCCGTCGTCGGAACAGCGGGCACGGACTGGCTGCCAGTCGCCATCCACCGCCTGCAACGTGGGCACCAGCACCTCGCCGCTGGCGATGAACACGTCGGTGTCGTCGTAGCGCGGAATGCATGCGTCGGTGCGGCGCGCGATGCGCGGCAGGGCAAGATCAAACCCGAGGCCAAAGGCCCCGTTGCTGCCACCGCTTGCGTAACCCAGCACCAACGACGGCGTTACGTCACGGCAGGTTGATGTCGGAAGCGGAACTTGAAACGACGCCGCGCCGGTGAAGTCGTCGGCAGAGAAGCTCTCGCCCATCCCGCGAACGACACCGCCACCGGCAGGCATGGATAACTTGGGTAGTTCGACTGCGCTTGTCATGAGGCATTCCTTGCCTGGCAACAATCACGTCACAGAGTCCTTCGCAGGGAAGGTTCCCGAGCTGCTTGAATCATCGACTGCGGATCGAACCATACCACGGGATCTTCGACGCGCAGATCCGCACCGGGGCCGTGTGCACCGCTTTGCGCCCGACAACCCCATAAACCGTTGATGTGGAAGGACTTCGCTCAGTACGGACGTGAAGGACGGCGCCGCTCAGGCGTCCACCAGGAACCGGCACGCGTCCAAGGGAATGATATGGACCTTGCCGTCATCCGTTGCACTGGGCGTACCGGTAGCGCCCCCCTGCTGCGGTCCCAATGAATCCGATCCACCTGTTCCAGCGTAACGCCAACTTCCGGCCTATGTCGCCCACCGCGGACACCATGCTAGGTTGCGCTGGCCTTCGCTACCGGGGGCACTACTCCAGGGGTCTGTCGTGCGTATCCGTCGCTCCACCTTCCCGCTGGCGCTCATCGCCGCTGCCTGGGTTTCGCCGCCCTCGATCGCACACCCACGGTCAGCCGATCCCGTGCCAGCCGACCGCCATGCGCAGGTGGACGCGCTCTTCGCGCCGTGGAGCGGCACCACCACGCCGGGCTGCGCGGTAGGCATCGCCCGCGACGGCGCCGTCGACTACATGCGCGGCTACGGCATGGCCAATCTCGAGTACGACATTCCGATCGCCCCGGATTCAATCTTTCTCTCCGGGTCCATCTCCAAGCAGTTCACCGCGGCCTCCGTCGCGCTGCTGGCGCAGGACGGAAAACTGTCGTTGGACGATGACATCCGCCTCCATCTGCCGGAGATGCCGGACGTCGGCAGAACGATCACCATCGCCCACCTGATCCACCACAGCAGTGGCCTGCGCGAGCAGGGGCAGCTGCTGTACCTGGCCGGCTGGCGAAGCGACGATGAGATGACCCAGGCTGACATGCTGGCCATCGCGGTGAAGCAGCGCGGCCTGAACTTCGCGCCGGGGAGCGAAACGCTCTACAACAACCTCGGCTACACGTTGCTGGCGTTGATCGTGGAGCGCGTCTCCGGAATGCCACTGCGTTCCTTCGCCGACGCGCGGATATTCAAGCCGTTGGGCATGACCAGCACGCACTTCCAGGACGACCACACCGGGATCGTGCGCCGGCGCGCGGCCGGCTATCAGGCACACGGCGATGGCAGCTGGCGGGTCAGCAACCCGGCATCCGACTACTACGGCCCCACCGGCGTCTTCACCACCGTGGGCGACCTGCTGAAGTGGCAGGACAACATCATCCATGCACGGGTGGGGGGAGCGGACCTGGCGGCCTTCACGCAGACGTCGGCACGGACCCCGAGCGGCGAAGCGAGCGGCTACGGTGGCGGGGTGTTCGTCGGCACGTACCGCGGCCTGCCGACCATCGGGCACGACGGTGTGCACGCGGGTTATCGCGCGGACGCAGTGACCTTTCCCGATCAGCGCCTGTCCATCGTGACGCTGTGCAATGGCGCGTCGATTGCACCCCAGGTGCTCACGCAGCGCATCGCTGCGGTGTATCTGGGGGATCTCCTGGCGCCGCCACTGCCGTCCGTTACTACGCCGGAGGCGGAACTGGCCGCACTGGCGGGCATCTACTGGAGCCCGCTGACCGACGAGGTGGTTCGCGTCGAGATGAAGGATGGGGCGCTTCGACCGACCGGCGCGTCGTCACCGCTGGAGTCCCTTGGCAGTGGCGTGTTCCGGTCCGGCGAGACCGTGCGCTGGCAGTTCAGTCCTGCCAGCAACGACGCACCGGGCACGCGCGAACTGCGGATATGGGATGCCTGGCCCACGCCCAGGGCATTCACCCGCGTCAACGCGCCGATGCCCGCAGCTGCGGCCCTGGCCGAGTTCGCGGGAACGTACCGCATCGACGAGGTCGGCATGCGCTACACGGTGCTCATGTCGGACGGAACGCTGAGGGTGCGGTGGCCTCGCCAGAGCGATCTGGTGCTGGAACCGGTGGGTGGCGACCGCTTTGTAAGTGGCCCGTGGACAGTGACGTTCACGCGCGCGGCCCAGGGCACGGTGGATGGCCTGACCTTCACCGCACGCCGCCTGCGCCGCATGCGGGCCGAGCGGATGGACGACGACGGCTGACGACATCGCCCACCCGCGTCATCCTCATGCCTGCATCGATCCAGCCCGGCGTGGGGTGCGCGGCCCCTTGACATCACCAGGGGTATAGTCAAGCCATCCTCACCACAAGGATCGACGCGATGCAGAAGGGCTCGGATCTACTGGTCAAGGCGCTCGAGAACGAAGGCGTAGACCGCATCTTTGGTGTGCCGGGCGAGGAGAACCTGGACTTCCTGGAGTCGCTCCGCAACTCCCGTATCGAACTGGTCCTCACGCGCCACGAGCAGGCGGCCGCCTTCATGGCTGCCACCCACGGCCGGCTCACCGGCAGGCCGGGCGTGTGCCTGGCCACGCTCGGCCCCGGTGCACTGAATTTCTCGACCGGCGCGGCGTACGCCCACCTCGGCGCGTGGCCGATGATCCTCATCACCGGCCAGAAGGCAGTGATGAGCGCCAAACAGGCCCGGTTCCAGATCGTGGATATCGTGGCGTCGATGAAGCCGCTCACGAAAATGACGCGCCAGATCGTCAGCCCGGCGGCTATTCCGGCGATGGTGCGTGACGCCTTCCGCGTGGCGATGGAAGACCGCCCCGGGCCAGTGCATCTGGAGCTGCCGGAGGACATCGCCGGTGAGGAGGTGGAGGATGTCGCGGTCATACCGGTCCACCCGCTGGAGCGTCCCATCGCGCCGCCGGCCGCGCTCGACCGCGCCGAAGCGGCCATTCTCGCGGCCAAGCGGCCACTGGTGATGATCGGCGCGGCGGGAAGCCGGCCGTGGCTGGCGGAGGCGTTGTCCGCCTTCGTGGCGCGCACGCGCCTGCCGTTCTTCAACACGCAGATGGGCAAGGGGGCCGTCACCGGCGGCTCCAACCTGTACGTGGGAACGGCCGCCCTCTCGGAGGGTGACTATGTGCACGAGGCCATCGCCCGCGCCGACCTGATCATCGCCATCGGCCACGACACCGTCGAGAAGCCGCCGTTCCTGATGAAGAGCAGCGGGGGGCCCAAGGTCATCCATATCAGCTTCCAGTCCGCCACGGTCGAGCAGGTCTACCACCCGGATATCGAGGTGCTGGGCGATATCGGCGCCTCCGTTGACGCACTCGCCACGCGGCTGGAAGGCCGCCTGCCTGCCGATGAAGGCATGGTCGACCTGCGGCAGAAGATCCTCGCCCGTCTCAACGACCGCGCCGAGGAGGATCGTTTCCCGGTCACTCCGCAGCGTGTTGTGCACGACGTACGCAAGTCCATGCCGGACGATGGCATCGTCTGCCTCGACAACGGCATGTACAAGATCTGGTTCGCGCGCAATTACCGCACGCATGTGGCCAACACGCTGCTGCTCGACAATGCGCTCGCCACGATGGGGGCCGGCCTGCCGTCGGCGATGATGGCGGCGATGCTGTACCCGCAGCGCCGCGTCATGGCGGTGTGCGGTGACGGCGGCTTCATGATGAATTCGCAGGAGATGGAAACCGCCGTGCGGCTGGGGCTCAACCTGGTGGTGGTGATCCTCAACGACAGCGCCTACGGCATGATCCGCTGGAAGCAGGCGGTGGATGGCTTCGAGGATTTCGGCATGCGGTTTGGCAATCCGGATTTCGTGAAATACGCTGAAGCCTACGGCGCGAAGGGCTCCCGGGTGACGGCCGTGGATCAGCTGGTGCCCATGATCGAGGCCGCCTTCGCCGGCGGCGGCGTTCACCTGCTGGATGTGCCGATCGACTATTCCGAAAACACCCGCGTACTGGTGGATGAGCTGCGCAATCGCACGCCGGACGTAGGCTGCGCGTAAGCGCCATCTGCCCCCACTGGCAAGGAATTCACGATGTTGACCGTCGTACAGGCATTCGACCGCGCCCCCATCACAGAGATCGGGTTCGATGACGCCGCGGCACTGGAGCGCAAATTCAGCGCTGCGGAGCGGGTGTTCAAAGACCGCGATGGTTGGCTCCACCCGCACCAGCGCATCGCGATCCTGCGCAAGCTCGCCGCCTTGATGGAGACCAAGCGCGACCACCTGGCCCTGCAGATCGCCCGCGAGGGAGGCAAGCCGCTGCCGGATGCCATCATCGAGACCACCCGCGCCATCGACGGCGTCCACAACGCCGCCGACGAACTACGCAACTTTGCCGGCCGCGAGATCCCGATGGGCCTGTCGGCCGCCGCGGAAAACCGCTGGGCGTTCACCACCCGCGAGCCCATCGGCATCGTGGCGGCGATCTCCGCGTTCAATCATCCGCTGAACCTGATCGTCCACCAGGTTGCACCGGCCATTGCCGTCGGTTGCCCGGTCATCATCAAGCCGGCCTCCACAACGCCGCTGTCCTGCCTGGCGTTCGTGGCGATGGTGCACGAGGCCGGGCTGCCCGAACCGTGGTGCCAGAGCTTCATCCCGGAGGGCAACGACCTGGCCGAGGCGCTCGCCACCGACAAGCGCGTTGCCTTCCTGAGCTTCATCGGCTCGGCGAGGGTAGGGTGGTCGCTGCATGCCAAGCTCGCCCACGGCGCACGCTCGGCGCTGGAGCACGGCGGCGTCGCGCCCGCCATTGTCGACCGCAGCGCGGATCTGGCCAGGATCATCGAGCCGATCGTCAAAGGCGGCTACTACCACGCCGGCCAGGTGTGCGTGTCCACCCAGCGCATCTTCGTCCACGACGCCATCGCCGACGACTTCACCCAGGCCCTGATCGCCCGGGTGGAACGCCTGCGCACCGGCGATCCGACCCTGCAGACCACCGAGGTCGGCCCGCTGATCCTGCCCCGCGAGGCCGACCGCGTGGCCGAGTGGATCGACGAAGCGGTGCGCGGCGGTGCGCAGCTTGCCACCGGCGGCACGCGCCTCTCCGAGACCACACTGCAGCCGACCGTCCTGCTCAATCCGGCCGGGGACGCGCGGATCACCACGCAGGAAGTGTTCGGCCCGGTGGTGGCGGTGTACCGCTATACCGAGCTGGACGAAGCGATCGCGCGCGCCAATGCCCTGCCCACCGCCTTCCAGGCCAGTGTGTTCGCGCAGGATATCGACGTCGCCCTGCGCGCCGCCAACCGGCTGGACGCGTCGGCCGTGATGATCAACGACCCCACCGCGTTCCGGACCGACTGGATGCCCTTCGCCGGCCGCCGCGAATCGGGCTACGGCACCGGCGGCATTCCGTACACCATGCGGGACATGTCGCAGGAGAAGATGATCCTCATGCGCAGGGGGTGAGGGGGAGAGGGGGCGCCACCGACGCCCTTGACGCGCCCCGCCCGTGACCCGAAGATCGGCGCATTCAGCCCGTCGTTCAAGGATCGACCATGTCTGGCTTCATCGGTGACCTGCTCGAGGGCATTGCCGGTTTCGTGACCGATGTATGGCTGCTGCGCCGGCAACGCGCCGCGCGGAACCGGCCCCGGAACGGCTGGGCCCGGGACGCCACGGACGTTGCCTTCTTCGATGCCTGGGTGATCGGAGTATCGATCCTGACCCTCGCGGCGACCGCGATCCTGCTGTTCGGACTCAACCTGCCGCTGTGGATCAGCCTGGCCCCCGTGGTTGTCGGCGCGGTGTACGTCATTTACCGATGGATGGCGCTCGCGCGCGCGTAGCCTGCCTGCGGCGCCGGCCTCAGCCGGCGTCCGTGGCAGCCGCCGCGTCATGCAGACTGCGCAGCTTCTTCTTGTTGATCTTGCCCACGCTGGTACGCTCGATGGCGTCAACGAAGCTGACCCGGTCCGGGATCGCATAGCGGGAGATGTCGCCCGAGCGGCTGCGTGCGGCGACCAGTTCGATGATCTCCGCTTCGGTCACCTCGCTGCCGGCGTGCCGGACCACCAGCGGCAGCGGGCGTTCGCCCCATTTCGTGTCGCTGATGCCGATCACAGCCACCTCGTTCACCGCCGGGTGCATCGCAATGATGTCTTCCAGGGCAAGCGAGGAGATCCATTCGCCGCCCGTCTTGATCACATCCTTGATGCGGTCGGACACGCGCAGGTAGCCGCCGGCATCGATGTTGCCGATGTCCCCGGTGTGCAGGTAGCCACCGGCCCACAACGCTGCCGACGCGTCCGGATTGTGCAGGTAGCCTTCGGTGAGCCAGGGCGCGCGCACCACCACTTCGCCGGTGGCGATGCCATCGTGGGCAACATCGTGCAGCTGTTCGTCCACGATGCGCAGGTCCACCAGCGGCACCGGGATGCCCGCCTTGGTGCGCAGCGACAGTTCCTCGTCCGCATCGGCCAGGCTGTGCGGGTCGATCTGGGCGAGGGTGAGCAGGGGGCAGGTCTCGGACATGCCGTAGCCGCCGAAGATGTCGATGCCGCGGGCCAGCGCCTGTTGCGCCAGTGCCCTCGGCAGCGCGGCGCCGCCGATGACGACTTTCCAGTCGCGCAGATCGGTCGTCGCAGCGTTGGGGTGGGCCAGCAGCATGTGCAGGATGGTCGGCACACAATGCGAGAACGTCACCTTCTCGCGGGCGATCAGCCCGAGCAGCCGCTCCGGCAGATAGCGGCCGGGGTACACCTGCTTGATGCCCATCAGCGTGGCCACGTACGGCAGGCCCCATGCGTGCACATGGAACATCGGCGTGATCGGCATATAGACGTCGTCGCGATGCAGCCGCCCTTGACTGGCGGCACTGCCCAGCGCGGCCATGCCCGCCAGCGAATGCAGTACCAGCTGCCGGTGGCTGAAGTAGACCCCTTTGGGCAGGCCGGTGGTACCGGTCGTGTAGAACGTGGTGGCGCGGGTGTTCTCGTCGAAGTCCGGAAACCGGGTGACGGGCGCGGCTTCACGCAACCCGGCTTCATACTCGGTCACGAAACCCGCGGGCAGCGGGCCGCCGGCATCATCCAGCAGAATCCGCGTGCGCAGGTCCGGCAGCTGTGCGTCGATGCCGTCAAGCACCGGCAGAAACTCGCGGTTGGCCAGCAGCACGCGTGCGCCGCTGTGATTGAGCGTGTAGGCGATCTGTTCGGGTGCAAGGCGGATGTTCACCATCATCAGCACCGCACCGATCATCGGCACCGCGAAGTAGCTTTCCAGGTAGCGGTTGCTGTCCCAGTCCATCACCGCCACGGTATCGCCGTGCTTCACGCCGAGCGAGGTCAGGAGCCCGGCCAACTGGCCGATGCGCGCCTGCAGTGTGCGGTAGTCGAAGCGCACCGTGTCGCCGTAGACGATCTCCTGCGCCGGATGCACCGCCAGTGGCGTATGCAGGAGCTGCTTGATCAGCAGCGGATAGGCATGGGCGTCGGGGGCGGCGGTGGTGAGGGTCATGGAGTCTTCCTTGTAGGCACGGCGTCAGCGGGCGGAGACGGCGGGAATGGACAGCTGGTCACGTCGCAACGGCGCTTCCGCCCGGGGCGTGGGCTGGATAAGCGCATCCTGCGGCAGCGCACGGGTGGGGTCCTGCAGGTGAGCCCACACCTGGTCCATCGCGGCGAACAGGTACGGCAGCAGCGGCACATAGCGTTTCCGGTAGTCCGGGAAGGCCAGCAGCGAGTCGAAGTGCTGGGCATTGCTCACCCGCCAGTAGGCGATCTTCGCGCCGGCCGTGCGGGCAAGCGGGACGTAGCGGTCGCTGGTCATGCTGATGGGCACCAGCCCGTCGTCCACGCCGTGGATGACCACGATCGGCACGTCACGGCGCGGCGGGCCGGCGGCAGCGTCGGCGATGCCGGCGCGTACCCGGTGGGCATCGGCGCTGTCGCCCGTGCCAAGCGCGCGCAGGCAGTTGAGCCCGCGCAGCGGATCATCCGCCGCGTGTGCCGCGTTGCCATCCACCAGCATCACGCCGCTGCCGGGGGGAATGCCGCTTCCCTCGCTCCACCAGCTTGCACGCACCTCGGCGGATGCCGGGCCAGGGCTGCCGTTGGCGCCTGCAGCCGAGAAGCTGTATCCGCAGGGGTGTTCGCCCGCGCCATAGCGGCCGTAGGCCGAGGCATAGGTAACCGCGATGGCGCGCCACAGGTCGAACCCCGTGGAAAACGCGCCCGCGCGAAGTGCGCCGTCACTTAGGCCCGCCTCGCCAAGCTGCTGCCGGGCAGAGCGCGCCTGCGCCGCCGTGTCATCGCCCTGCACCTGGCCCGCGCTCTTGAGCAGTGCGCAGCGCACGGCGCCTACCTGCGCTGCCGCGGCCTGTAGCGGCGGCTGCGGCAGGTCCTCCAGCGCGAGGAGCGCGCAGGGCATCAGCACGGCGGACTGCGTCACGAAGTCGTACAGCGGCGGTGCGCCTGCGACCGAGACATTGGGCTCGCCCGCCACCAGCGCGTCGAACCCAGCGCCATCGAACTCGGCGGCCCGCAGCACCGCGCCACCGCCATTGGATACGCCCACGCCCAACGTGCGCGTAGTGGCCGTCGTGAACGGCGCGGACCGGGGGTAGGCGCGGTCCAGCGCCTGCAGGCCGAACTGCCGCGCCTGCAGCAGATGCCGGCCCCAGTCCGCCTCCGGGTTGTCGCCGGAATGGGCGTGCTTGAAGGCGACGCCATGCGTGGCGCCGGCATTGGCTGGAACGAATGCCAACGCCCCTTGGGTAGCTGGCGTGCCGTCAGCCTGGAACCCCGATCCGGCATCCAGATCGTAATAGTCGCTGCCGGCGCCCTTGTCGGTGTACGCCACGGCGCAGCCGTGGGCCAGGCCCCAGCTGCCGGCAACGGAAATGGCGCCGTAGATGCCACGCGAGCCCGAGGAGGCGGCGACGACCAGGCAGCGCCGTGCGACGTCGAAGGTGTCCGGCACCTGCACCAGAACGCGATGGGGGTGGCGTGCGCCAGGAACGCGCGCATACGCCGAGAACTCGCGGCCCGGTACCGCCTGCAGGTTGCCGTACACCTCGCCGAAGCCGCCGCCGGGGGTCAGGTCGGCGATGCCGCGCCAGCTGCTCCAGATCGCGCGGCGCCGGGCTTCGTCCGCCGTCGGGTGCGCCGGGTTGGCGAAGGGGGGCGCGGTGGTCGAGCGCAGGGCCTCGATACCGAGTCCTGCTGTCAGCAGTTCGTCGTTGCCGCGATGCCGCGTTTCCCGCCACTGCTCGAACACGGGTGCTGCAGCGATGGGGCCGGGTGCGGCGGCATCGGCAACGGAGACGCAGGCCACAAACAGCGGCAGCGCGGCGCACAGCAGGAATGCAGGACGGATGCTCATTGCGCCACCCTAGCAAGCCAGGCGGGATGTGCCAGCGTACCTAGGTACCCGTGCCCAGCGCCGGACGATTTGCTAATCTCGCCAGGACATGCCGACCCTGCTTATCGCCGATGACCACCCCCTGTTCCGCGCGGCGCTGCATCGCGCGGCGGAGGAGGCGGTTGCGGACCTGCAGATCAGCGAGGCCGATTCGCTGCATAGCGTGCTCGAAGCGATCGAGCACCAGCAGATTGATCTGATGCTGCTGGACCTGCACATGCCCGGCAATCATGGGCTGGCCGGGTTGGCGACCATCCGCGCACTGCAACCGGGATTGGCGATCATCATCGTGTCGGCCAATGAAGAGCCGCACGTGATCCGCCGCGCCATCGACCTCGGTGCTGCAGGTTATCTGCCCAAAAGTTCCGGGCTGACCGACCTGCAGGCGGCGCTGCAGACCGTACTGGATGGCGAGCGCTGGATCCCGGCGATGCTGCGCGAGCCCGTGGCGCGGGTGGCGCCCTTCAGCAAGGACGCCGACCTTGCCGCGCGGTTGTCCAGCCTGTCCGCGCATCAGTACAAGGTGTTGAGCCTGGTGGCCGAAGGGCTGCTCAACAAGCAGATCGCCGACCGGCTGGGCGTGCAGCTGCGCACGGTCAAGGCGCACATGACCCGGATCATGGGCCGGCTGGGGGTGCGCAATCGCGCGCAGGCCATCCGTGTGCTGCACGAAATGGGGCTGACCGATCCCGCGCGGCAGATCGAAGACACGCAGGACGCCTGACCCGCGAGCGGGCAGTGGCCGCCCGGCACACTGCCGCGCGCGTGCCGGCTCAGGCCTTGGCCATGCCGGGCGTTGCCAGCAGATGATTGATGGCCCAGCGCAGCGCCAACGGCTTGAATGGCTTGTTCAGCAGCGAAAGACCGACCTCACGCACCGCCTCGCGCGTGTCGCGGCCGGTATCGGCACTCAGAATCACGGTGGGCCGCGGCCCATGCGCAGCGGCGAGGCGCTTCCAGAGCGCCACGCCCGTATCGCCATCGTCAAGGTGGTAGTCGAACAACCACAGCGCGGCCTCGTGTGCGGTTGATTCCATCGCGCTGGCGTCGCGCACCGCGACAACATCGCAGCCCCAGGAAAGCAGCATCTGCCGCATGGCATCCAGCGCATCCGGATCGTTGTCGACCACCAGGACGCGCACGCCCTTGATCGCGCTGCTGCCGGCGGCGGCGGGTTCGCTGCGCGGAACGGCGGGCGGCGCGGCACCTGCCACGGTGATGGAGAACGCCGAGCCACGCTCAAGCACGCTGTGCAGTTCCAGCGGCGCATGCAGCAGGTCGGCAATCCGGTGCGCGATGGTCAGCCCCAGCCCCAGACCCTGGCCATTGCTGCGGTCGCCACGGTGGAACTCCTCGAACACCACCGCCTGCTGCTCCGGCGCGATGCCCGGGCCGCTGTCATGCACCCCGATCGACAGCGTCCGGCCCTGACGACGCACGCCCAGCAGCACGCCGCCACGGCGGGTGTAGCGGATGGCGTTGGCCAGGAAGTTCTGCAGCACCCGGCGCAGCAGCAGCGGGTCGCTGTGCACCCAAGCGCGGGTGCGCACGTAACGGAACTGCAGGCCACGCGCCGCGGCCAGCACCGCAAACTCCTGCGCGAGCGGGTCCAGCACTGAGGACAACGCGAAGGGGCGCGGGTCGGCAACCAGTCCACCAGCCTCCAGCCGCGAGATATCCAGCAGCCCCGACAGCAGGTCATCGGTGGAATCCAGCGCCCCCCGGATCTGGCGCAGGAAGCTGTCCAGGAACTCGGAGTGGATGTGCTGCGACATCGCGTCGGTCAGCAGCTGCGCCGCATGCAGCGGCTGGATCAGGTCGTGCCCCACCGCCGTCAGGAAGCGGGTCTTGGCCACGTTGGCCCGTTCCGCTTCGTGCACGGCCTCCTCCAACCGGGCGGTGCGGTCCTGCACGCGGCGCTCCAGCGTTTCGTTGCTGCGCTTGAGGGCATCTTCGGCGCGGCGGAACGCGGTGACATCGGTAAAGGTGGCCACATAGCCGCCGCCCGGCATCGGGTTGCCGCGGATTTCGACGATGGTGTTGTCCGGGAAGATGCGCTCGGCCAGGTGCGGCGTGCCGCGCCGCATGTGCGCCACGCGGCGCAGCAGGGCCTTGTCGGGCGTGTCGCCGGGAGCATCGCCGATCTTCAGTTGCCCCACCGCCCATGCCGTCAGGTGGGCCACCGGCTGGCCCACCTGCAGCAGCTCCGGTGGGAATTTGAACAGCGCGGCATAGCGGCTGTTCCAAGCCACCAGCTGCAGCTGGGCATCGACCACGCTGATGCCCTGGCTCATGTTCTCCAACGCCGCTTCCAGCAGGCGCTGGTTGAAGCGCAGCGCCTGGGTGGCTTCGCCTACCGCACGGGTGACAACATCCAGCGGGGCCGCGCCGCCATCGCGTGCCGCCTCCACCAGGAGCCGCGCCATGCCCGCGCCGACCACAGCGGTCAGTTCGCGTTCGATGGCGGTGACGCGGTCGTCATCGAGCATCTGCCCGGCGTGCCCGTCCATCAGCTGCCGTGCGCGTTCCTGGCCGAGGAAGCGACCGGCCGTCTTGCGCATCGCCGCTGCTGCCACCGCGTCACGCTGCAGCGGCATCGAGGGGCGTATCGCGCGCGACACCAGCACCACCGTCGCCAGATTCACCGCCAGGCTCGCGCCCATGCTGATGGCGATATGGCCCGGCTGCATGCGCAGCGAGAACATCGCCAGCCAGTGCAGCCCGTCGGGGCCGGCCGACGGCGGCGGGGCAGGGATCACCATCGGCAGCAGCACCAGCCACAGCCAGACCAGCGAGCCCAGTACGATGCCTGCGATGATGGCCGGGGAGGGCGTGCGCGGGCGATACACCGCCAACAGCACCGCCGGGGCCAGCTGCGACAACGCAGTGAACGACATCAACCCGAAATCGCTGAGTGCCTCGGTGCCGCTCATCGCGCGGCTGTACAGCCACGACATCAGGAACACCGCCAGGATGCCCGCGCGACGGAACGCCAGCACGCGCGGCCGCAGGTCGGCACCGGTGTCGCCGCCCTCGATACCGCCCAGCAGGCGCGACCCGACGCCGTGGTTGCCCAGCATGATCGACAGCGTCAGGCCAGACAGGATCATCATGCCCGTGGCCGCGCTCAGGCTGCCCAGATAGGCCAGCAGCGCCAACAGGTGATGGCCGCGTTCCTGCGGCAGGGCCAGCACATACAGGTCCGGCGACATCGACGCCGGCAGCTGCGCCGCACCGGACAGGGCCATCGGCACCGACGGCAGCCCGATCAGCAGCAGGTACAGCGGGAACAGCCAGCGCGCCGTCTTCAGGTGCGATGACTGGCGCAGCTCCACCACGCCCACATGGAACTGATGCGGCAGGGTGAACGCCGCCATTGCACCGAGCGCCACCATCGTCAGGAAATCCGGGATCACGGCCGGCGGCGGCAGATGCGCCATCTTCTCCAGCAGGGGTGTGCCTGCCTGGTGCACCGATACCGCGGCATACAGGCCGATGGCCAGCAGCGCCGCCAGTTTCAGCAGCGACTCCAGCCCCAGCGCGACCACGATGCCGCGGTTGTGCTCGGTGGCCGACGCCTTGCGTGCACCGAACAGCATGGTGAACGCCGCCATCGTCAGCGCGAACCAGAACGACATGTCCAGCTGCCAGCCACTGGCGGCGAAATGATCGCCAAGCAACGCGCCCAGCCCCTGGCTGACGGCTTTGAGCTGCAGTGCGATGTACGGAATGATGCCGAACAGCGCGACCAGGGTGATGGTGACGCCCAGGCCCTGATCGGTACGCAGCCGCGCCACCACCAGGTCGGCGATGGTGGCGCTGTTGTGCTGCTTGGCCAGCCGCCCGAGCCGCGCCAGGAAGGGCAGGCCGAGACCGAAGATCAGCGCCATGCCGATCAGCGTCGGCGGGATCGGGAAGCCCCATTGCACGCCCTGCGAGGCCGCCCCGTAGTACGTCCATGCGGTGCAGTGCACGCCCAGCGACAGTGCATAGATGGCCGGCCACACTTTCGTGAGCCGGTGCCCCTGGCGCTCGCCCCACAGGGCCACGCCAAACAGCAGCACGGTCCACGCAATGCAGGCGAACAGGACGATGGAGGGCGTCAACATCGCTCCAGTGTAGAGAGAACCCCGGCCTGCGTGCAGTAGGCCGGCCCTGCGCTGCGGGGTAGGGCGGGGCCGCTAGGGAGCGGCGACGATCAGCGACAGCTGCTCGGCCACCAGGGCCACCTCAGCGCCGGGCACGATTTCCACGGCCTTGTGCTGGGTGAGGAGCCACTGCCCCGGCTGGCGCGCGTCGAGCGACACCAGCCGCGAGCGCACCCGCACCTCTGTACCGCTGGGCACCGGCGCGAGGAAACGCACCTTGTTCAAACCATAGTTGAGTACGTGGGCAATGCCGGGGAAACCCGCCAGCGCGGCCACATCGTCTTCCACGGTCAGCGAGAGCAGCAGGAATCCATGCGCGATGGTCTGCCCACCCGGCAACCCTGTCTGCGCACGGGCCGGGTCGACATGGATCCAGTTGTGGTCGCCGGTGGCGTCGGCAAACGCATCGATGCGCGACTGCGCAATGCGCGTAACGCGGCCCAGCCGCTCGCGCTCCGCCCAGTCCCGAAGCGCCTGCAGCGCCACGGGCAATGCGTCAACCGGTGCGGCCGCACTCATCGCACGCGCTCCAGCAGGGCGAGGATCGCGTCGCGCGCCTCCGGTTCGGACAGCATGGGCGCATGCCCCACGTCCGGCACTTCAACCAGCCGCGCGTTCGGCGAGGTTGCCGCCATCTGCCGTGCCACATCGGCGGGCAGAATGTCCGACAGTGCCCCACGTACCACCAGCACCGGCACGCGCGCCGTCAGCCCACGAACCGCGCGCCACAGCACCGGGCGCAGCAGCCACAGCACCCACGGCCGGGTGGTGCGGATCACCGCCGGGTCGTAGTCCAGCTCCAGCAGCCCATCGTCGCGCAGGCGGAAGGTGCGTGTGGCCATCGCCCGCCAGTCCTCGGCGGTGAAGCGCGGAAACGCCGTCCTCCCGATGGATTCCACATAAGCGGCCGCCTGGTCCAGATCCATCGGCGGCACCGGCTTGCCGGCGTACTTGCCGATACGCGCCAGGGCCTCGCGCGGGACCTTGGGGCCGGCATCGTTGAGCACTGCGCCCGCGATCAGGCCGGGCGCGCGCGAGGCGAGGGTGATGGTGACCAGCACGCCCAGCGAGGTGCCGACGAACACCGCCTTGTCGATGTGCTGCGCGCGCAGCAGCGCCACCATGTCGTCGGCATAGGTCCGTGGGTTGTAGCTGGCCGGGTCCGGTGCACGCGCCGATCCGGCACGTCCGCGCAGGTCCACCGCGAGCACGCGCCAACCGGCGGCCGTCAGCGTGCCGGCAAGCGCGTCAAAGTCGGCCGCGTTGCGGGTCAACCCTGGAATGCACACCACCGTGCCGCGGGGCGCTTGCCCCGCCGCCGGTGCATGGTCGCGCGCATGCAGGCGCAGGCCATCATCGCTGTTCCAGTACAGATCATCGTAGGACTGCGTCATGCGGGAACCTTCTAGAAATCGTAACGGACGCTGAGACTGTACTGGCGCGGCGGCCCATAGAAACCAATCAGCGTGCCGACCGCCGGAATGTTGTAGCCGGTGGTGCGGTATTCCTTGTCGGCCAGGTTGTCGCCCTGCAGCGAGAAGGTCCACGCGTCATCAAGCCGCCAGATCACCCCGGCACTGACCAGCCCGTAGCCCTCCTGGCGGATCACCGGGCTCAGGTCCGTGGTCGGCCACACTTCGCTCTGGTAGCTGTAGCCTACCCGCGCGGACAGGTTGCCGCCGCTGGCCAGGTCGGTGCGGTACTCCACGTTCAAGGCGCCCGAATACTTCGGTGCGTTGGTGAACTT
Source organism: Stenotrophomonas sp. LGBM10 (assembly GCF_046736075.1). Taxonomy (GTDB): domain Bacteria; phylum Pseudomonadota; class Gammaproteobacteria; order Xanthomonadales; family Xanthomonadaceae; genus Stenotrophomonas. Next base: position 5,285 of record NZ_CP177163.1, on the reverse strand, counting down.
CATCTGGTCGGCAACGTTGACGCCGCGGTCCATGTATTCGTCATACTTGGTGTCCAGCCAGGCCAGGTTGCCGGTGATCAGCCAGTGCTGGGTCGGCAGGTACTGATACTCCACTTCCAGCCCGTTGACGGTGCCGGCACCGGCGTTGGTGAAGTCACCGAAGAAGGCATCGTCCACGCCATCGCCATTGGTATCGATGCCGGTGAACACCGACAGCTGGATATCCTTGTACTTGTTGTGGAACGCCGACAGGTTCAGGAACAGGCGCTGGTCGAGGAAGGCCATCTTGCTGCCGATCTCGAGGCTGTCCACGGTTTCGTCATCGAATGGCTCGGCGGAGCGGGGCACCGCCACGGCATTGGCACGGATGTTGTAGCCGCCGGACTTGAAGCCACGCGTGGCCAGCCCGTAGACCATGATGTCCGGGGTGATCTGGTAATCCAGCGACACCTTGGGCGAGACGTTCTTGAAGTTGGTGGTCTTGTCGAAATCGGCGGCCACCGCGATGGGTCTGCTGAAGGTCGCGTCGGCGTAGAAGCGGTTCAACACGATGGCGCGCTTGTCCTCATCGGTGTAGCGCGCGCCGAGGTCGAGCTTGAGCTTGTTGGTCAGGTCGAACGTCCAATCGGCATACAGCGCGATGCTGTCGGTCAGCACCTTGCCGCGGGTATCGCCAAACTGCAGGTTGAAGAAGTTGTTGCGGATCTGCCCGCCGGCTTCGCCACTGAACTGGTACAGGCCGACCACGCCGCGCACCCGGCCGCCCGCGTCATAGTTGAGCTGCAGCTCGTTGCTGACCTGGTTGTCGGTATAGGTGCCGCCAACGTCGGCCAACTTCACCGGCGTGCTGTCGAAGTCGATGTTGGCCTCGCTGTCGGACTCGCGCTTGGCCACCACGTACTTCAGCGCCACATCCTCAGTGGGCCGCCAGTTCACCGTGGCCGAGGCACCCTTGGTTTCCACGCTGTTGAGGTTGCGCATGCCCGAGCGGATATCGTAGCGGTCGTCCATCGGCGGGTAGGCCGGGGTGAACGGGTTGGGCGCCAGCATCTTCGAGCCGCGCATGCCGGATTGGTCGTCGATCCAGTCCAGCGCGAACTGCACGTCGAAATCGTCACCCGCATACGCACCCAGGTTCAGGCGTGCCGCATTGATCTGCTTGTCGCTGACCGGCTGGCCGTTGTAGGTGTTCTCACCGAAGCCGTCGTTGTTCATGCTGGCCACTGCCACGCGCGCGCGCAGGCCGCTGTCGGCACCGCCCAGCGGGCCGCCGATGGCCGCCTTGGCATCGAGCTGGCTGTAGTTGCCCACGGTGATCTGGGCAAATCCTTCGGTCTCGGTGGGCAGGCCACGCGAGATGTACTTGATCGCGCCGCCGATGGTGTTCTTGCCATACAGCGTGCCCTGCGGGCCGCGCAGCACCTCGATGCGCGACACGTCGAACACGTCCAGCAGCGCTCCCTGCGGGCGTGCGATATACACGTCGTCCAGGTAGATGCCCACGCCCGGATCGGCGCCCCAGGTGGGATCGGACTGGCCAATGCCGCGGATGTACGCGGTGACCGTGCTGCTCGCGCCGCGTGCGGCGTAGATGGTCAGGTTGGGCACCAGCGCGTCCAGGTCGCTGATGTCCTGCACGTTCATCTTGTCCAGCGCCTCGGAGGTAAAGGCGGTAACTGCCACCGGCACCTCCTGCAGGGTTTCCTCGCGCTTGCGGGCCGTGACGGTGATGCTGTCCAGGTTGGTGGGCGTAACGGACTTGCCTGCCGTCGGTGCCGCCTGTGGCGCCTCCTGTGCCAGTACCGGCCCGGAGGCCAACAGCGCGCCGATCATAAGACTCAGACAATTCCGCTTCATTCGGTCCTCCCCCAAGGCATATACGTTGCAGGTGGCCCTATGCCACCCATGACGCCTAGGCTAACGGCGCCGTGGTGCACCCGCGAGTGGACCTAGGTCCAGTCGGCAGCGGCCGTCAGATCCGGATACTGGGCGCCTCCTCATCTGGAAGCGCCGCATGTCGTTACTGATCGTACTTGCTGCGTTGGCCTTCCTCATGCTGGTGGCCTACCGCGGCTACAGCGTGATCCTGTTTGCTCCCATCGCCGCACTCGGCGCGGTGCTGCTGACCGATCCCTCGCTGGTGGCACCGATGTTCACCGGCCTGTTCATGGACAAGATGGTGGGCTTCCTCAAGCTCTACTTCCCTGTGTTCCTGCTGGGCGCGGTGTTCGGCAAGCTGATCGAGCTGTCCGGCTTCTCCCGCTCCATCGTCGGCGCGGCGATCCGGCTGTTCGGCCCGCAGCGGGCGATGCTGTCCATCGTGCTGGTGTCGGGCCTGCTCACCTACGGTGGCGTGTCGCTGTTCGTGGTGGTGTTCGCGGTGTATCCGTTCGCCGCCGAGATGTTCCGCCAGAGCAACATCCCCAAGCGCCTGATTCCGGCCACGCTGGCGGTAGGTGGCTTCAGCTTCACGATGGACGCGCTGCCCGGCACCCCGCAGATCCAGAACATCATCCCGACCACCTTCTTCGGCACCGATACCTGGGCCGCACCGGTACTGGGCATTCTGGGCAGCGTGTTCGTGCTTGCAGTGGGCATGGCGTACCTGGAGTGGCGCCGCCGCGCTGCGCTGCGCACGGGCGAGGGCTACGGCGACCCGGCCACGCTGGTGAACGAGCCGGCTCCCTTTGCCGGCACCCACTTGGCGCATGCCGGCATTGCCATCCTGCCGCTGGTGCTGGTGTTCGTCTCCAACAAACTGTTCACCCTGGGCATACCGCAGTGGTATGGCAGCGAGCACAGCTTCATCCCGTCGATCATGGGCAGCGCCGCGCCGCTGGTGCAGGACGTGCAGAAGATCGGCGCGATCTGGGCCGTGGTGGGTGCGCTGCTGGTGGGCATCCTGTCGGTGCTGGCGCTGGCCTGGCGCCCGGTGGTGGCCCAGTTCGCCGACGGTACGCGCACCGCGATCAGCGGTGCGGTTCTGGCGGCCATGAATACCGCCTCGGAATATGGTTTCGGCGCAGTCATTGCCGCCTTGCCGGGCTTCATGGTGGTAGCCAATGCACTCGGCTCGATCAAGGACCCGCTGCTGCACGAAGCGGTCACGGTCACCGGCCTGGCCGGCGTCACCGGTTCGGCTTCTGGCGGCATGAGCATCGCGCTGGCGGCGATGTCGGAGACCTTCATCGCCAACGCGCAGGCCGCCGGCATTCCGATGGAGGTGCTGCACCGGGTGGCCTCGATGGCGTCCGGCGGCATGGACAGCCTGCCGCACAACGGTGCGGTGATCACCCTGCTGATGGTGACCGGGCTGACCCATCGCCAGGCGTACAAGGACATCTTCGCCGTCACGATCATCAAGACCCTCGCGGTGTTCGTGGTGATCGGTATCTATTACGCCACCGGCTGGGTTTGATGGCGGCAACGCAACACCCTCTGGAAGGCTGGTCCACGAGGATTTCCGGTACCACTTCATCCACGACTCACGCATGAGGATCTGGTCATGAAATCTGGAATCGATTCGATCAAGGCAGCACTGCTGGTGCTGTGCATCTGGCTGGCCACGGCGGGCAGCGCCGTTGCCGCCGGCCCCGCCGGGCATTGGGATATTGGCCTGTACGGCAACCTGTTCGGCAGCCGCGAGTACCAGGTATGGGTGCCCGCGAACTATCAGGCAACGCAGCCAATGCCCCTGCTGCTGGTGCTGCACGGCTGTGTGACCGGCCCCAACCTGATGGGCGAGGCCTCCGGCTTCAACGAGGTGGCCGACACCGAAGGTTTCATCGTGGTCTACCCGCGCCAGAACGTCACCGCCAACCCGGCACGCTGCTGGAACTGGCAGTTGCCGATCAACCAGGCACGCGGCAGCGGCGAGGCATCCATCCTGGCCGGCATCGTGGAAAACGTGAAGGCCGATTACAGCGTGGACCCGCGCCGGGTCTACGTAACCGGCATCTCCGCCGGCGGGGCGATGACCTCGATCATGCTCGCCTGCTATTCCGACGTGTTCGCGGCCGGCGCGGTGCATGCCGGCGGCATGTACAAGGGCGCCACCACCGTGTCCGGCAGCGCCTACGCGCTGTTGGCCGGCAGCATCTACTCACCGGACAGCAACGGCCGGCTTGCCTGGCAGTGCTCGGGCTCGCCGCAGCCACGCCCGCTGCCGGTGCTGGTCTTCCACGGCAGCGCCGATGCCACGGTGAACCCGGTGAACGGGCAGCAGGCAGTGCGCCAGTTCCTGCAGACCAACGACCTCGCCGACGATGGCGTGGACAACGACTCGGTGAAGTACGTGCCGACCAGCACCTTCAATGGCCAGGTCCCGGGTGGCCGCACCTACACGGTGGACACCTATACCTACGGCGGCAGGACGCTGGTGCAGCACTATGTGGTGCATGGGATGGGCCATGCCTGGAGCGGCAGCCAGTCCGGCCTGCCGTTCACCGACCCGAAGGGGCCGGACGCCACCTTGATCACGTGGGTGTTCCTGAAGAATCACCTGCGCTGAGCGGCCCAGTACATTTACCGGCAGCAGGGCCGTAGTACTTCGGAATGCGCCTCACCTGGCCACGACTAGCATGAGGTTCACCCCCTCATGGACACCCGGTCATGGCCAATCAGCGCCCTGTTGCACCGTCGGAATTCGACACGCTCTCGCGTGCGATCCTGCCGATTCCCGACGCGGCCTATGTTGGCCTGACCACCTACGACGCCAAGGACCCCAACACCCGCTACCCGCCAATCAAAGCGCTGCGCCCACCCACCAAGGCGCCCAACGTGCTGATTCTGCTGGTGGATGATGCCGGCTTCGGCTCGTCATCGGTATTCGGCGGCCCGTGCCACACGCCGAACTTCGAGACGCTCGCCGCCGCCGGCATCAAGTACACCCGCTTCCATACCACGGCGCTGTGCTCGCCCACGCGGCAGGCGCTGCTGACCGGGCGTAACCACCACTCGGTGGGCATGGGGGCGATCACCGAGATGGGCACCTCGGCCCCCGGCAACAGCGGCGTGCGCCCGAAGAACAAGGCACCGCTGGCCGAGATATTGAAGTTGAACGGCTTCTCCACCGCGCAGTTCGGCAAGTGCCATGAAGTCGCGCTGTGGGAAGTAACACCGGTGGGCCCCTTCACCCAGTGGCCCACCGGGTCCGGCTTCGAACACTTCTACGGGTTCGTCGGGGGCGAGGCCAACCAGTACTACCCGGGCCTGTACGAAGGCACCAAGGCGGTCGAGCCGGACAAGTCGCCCGAAGAGGGCTACACGCTCAACAACGACCTGGC